>JAQUFX010000013.1 GCA_028684435.1 Bacilli bacterium | reverse complement strand
TTGAAATTTAATAACTTTAACGACTAAGATATAAATCAAATAAATTGAATTTGTCAAAAGGAAATTGGAATAAATTTCCCGTTAATAATTTGATTATTTTGAGACATTTTCAAAAGTTATTGACATAAAATAAAAAAATCTGCTATTAGCAGATAATTTTAATTTTTTTATAATATTATAAACATTAATATAATATTTACTACAATCATTCCCACAAGGAATTTCCAAATATATTTGAACCAATCTTTATAACTAATTCCTAAGTATGATAATCCTACTAGCAATATAGCTGAAGATGGAGCAATTAAAGCTGCTATTCCAAATGTAGATTGCATCATTATTGAAATTTGTTTAGCTACATCAGTATAAGTACCAGATAAGTATGAACCTATTAAGTTAGCTGTATATTGATATTCAGTAGTAAACATTGATGCAAATAAACCACTTATAGTGCCTAAGAATACATTAAAACTACTTGATATATTCATTATCCAATCAACTATGGTTGGTATAACTGGGAACATTACAGCAAATTCTAATATTAAGAAAGCTGCTAATAGTACGACAACTAATTTACCAACTTTAGCAAATCCTTCTCCAAATGAAGTAAAGAAATCACTTAAATTAATTTTATAAGTCCATTTTACAATTAAAGTTGTAATTAACATTAATATTTGAATACCAAATAAATCCCAATTACCAAATGCTTCAACATTGCCTAATAAATAACCAAATACAGGAGCTCCAAATAATTCATATTCTTTAATGCTTTTAGTCATATCATTAAAGATTGATACATTAAAGGCATCTGCCCATGGTAAGTAAGCTAAAATTGCAATTAATACAAATAGCCCGAAAATCACTGCCATTGGCCATGTTTTTCCATTGGCTTTCTTAGTAGCATTTTCATCTTCAAATAATTCATTTATAGCTTCATCTTTTTTTGATTTTAGTTTTTTCTTTATATGTAATACAGTAAATGTATTAAACAAAATATAACTAATACCAAATAAACATAACTTAAACCAAATGAAATCATTATACTCTAAACTAAATATTCCATTATTTATTCCAGCTATTTTAGTACTATATATTGATCCAATAAAACCAATTAAGATAGAACCAAATGTAGTAACAAAACAGGTTATTTTATCTAGTTTCATTTTAGACATTATTGAAAGAATAAATGGTATAAATGCTAACAATATATAATATTCATTTAACACTGCAGATAATGCTGCAATTATAAATGAAACTATTAATACAAATAATATTTCCTTTCCTTTAGATTTTTTAGCAATAAAATTTGTTAAATTATGATAACCAGATGTTTTTGCTAATACTTGATAAAATCCACCTACAACGAAAATAAATGTAACAAGTACAGTAAAATAAAACATTCCTAGTAAACCATAAGTGAAAAAATCAAAGATACCTACTCTAGTAATTTCTCCTAAAGCAAGTTCTGTTCCATTCCAATTACTTTGCTTTACTATCCAAGTCATTATTACCGTAATGATAATCATAATTCCAGTTACTTTTAACAAATCATGCTTTTCCCAAAACTTTTTCATTTTATCCTCCTCTAAGAATAATTATATCATAAAATATATAATTCCATTATTTTTTTGCATATTTTGAACAAAAAAAACTAAAATTCTCAAATTTTAGTTTTTTAATTTCATAGTCGGAAATAATATTACTTCTCTTATAGTATCTGAATTTGTAAATAACATTATCATTCTGTCAACTCCAATACCTAAACCCCCAGATGGTGGCATACCATATTCAAGAGCTTCAATATAATCTAAATCCATTTCATTTGCTTCATCATTTCCAAGTTCTTTTTCCTTTAATTGAGATTCAAATCTTTCATATTGATCGATAGGATCATTCAATTCCGTAAAAGCATTAGCAAATTCAGATCCTCCGATAAATAATTCGAATCTTTCAGTCCATCTTTGATCTTTACTTTTACTAGCTAAAGGACTTATTTCAATCGGATGACCATATACAAATGTAGGATTCATGATAGTAGGCTCAACATATTTTTCAAAAAAAGCATTAACAATATGTCCATAACCAAAATGTTCTTCTAACTCAATATTATGTTCTTGGGCTAATTTACTAGCCTTTTCAAATGACATATCATCAAAAAAATTAATACCCGTTTTTTCGTTAATTAAATCGACCATATGAGTTCTTTTAAATTTAGGTTCTAAATCAATTTCTTTATCTTTCCATATATATTTATATTCATTATATATATCTTTAGCAATTGTTTTAAACAATTCTTCCGTTAAATCCATCATGCCTTCCATATCTGAGTATGCTTTATATAATTCAATCATTGTAAATTCAGGATTATGGGCCTTATCCATACCTTCATTCCTAAAGATACGACCTATTTCATAAACAGCATCCATTCCACCTACTATTAATCTTTTTAAAGGTAATTCAGTTGCAATTCTTAAATACATATCAATATCTAATGTATTATGATGCGTTGCAAAAGGTCTTGCAGAAGCTCCTCCTAGAATAGTTCCTAATACAGGAGTTTCTACTTCAACATATCCTTTTTCATCTAAAAAACTTTGGATTTTTCTAATTATTTTCGGTCTCATAAAAGCAACATTCCTTGCTTCTTCATTCATAATTAAATCAACATATCTACGACGATATCTTTCTTCTACATCTGTTAAACCATGATATTTTTCTGGTAAAGGCCTTAAAGCTTTTGTTAAATGAATATACTTATTAGCACTTACTGACAATTCTCCAGTATTAGTTCGGCATACTATTCCTTCAATCCCAATAATATCTCCTAAATCGCTATCTTTGTATAATTCATAATTTTCTTCTCCAACATTACTTTGATTAATATAAATTTGTATTTGGCCATATTTATCTAAGATATGCATAAATCCTGCTTTACCAGTTCTTCTTTTAGATATTATTCTTCCAGCTATAATAACTTCTTCATTAATATTATGTAAAGTGTCTTTATCGTAATCATTGTATTTATCTTTTATTTTTTTTGAATCAGCTGTTACATTAAATTTTTGTCCGAAAGGATTAATGCCTTTTTCTTTTAAAGCTATCATCTTTTCTCTTCTAACAATTTCTTGATCATTAAATTCACGCATAATATAACCTTCTTTCATAGTGTAGTATACCTTTTTTCCTCCTAAAAATCAATGTTTAGTTATAAAATATATAATTAAACATACTCTATATTAGGGTGATGTTATGAACGGTACTTATTTTAAAAATTCTAATTTCCCTAATAAATTAGAATATAATGAACATGTTGAAGATAATAATATCTTATTTAAAAAAAATGTTGGCAAAAAAGTCAAAATATATGCTACTTTTTCTTATTCAAAAGAATGGCGAGACAGAATGCTTTCAGGCATAATTGAAGGAATTAATAATAACTTTTTAATTATAAGCGATCCTAAATCAGGAGCATGGTATTTACTACCAATTATTAATATTAGTTATATTGAATTTGAAGAAAAAATAAATTAATACCATATATTAATAAGCTATGCTATAATTAATTTGGTGAAAATATGAATGAAGTATTAACATTTTTTTTAACATTTGTTGTTTTAATAGGAGTAATTATTATAATTTATATAATTTTATACAATAACTTGCAAGCTTATAAAATAAAAATAAATGAAGCTGAAAGTGTCATTGATGATTTATTACGTAAGAAATATGATAGTTTAATTACAATTAAAAAAATCATTATTGAAAAAACAGGTATTGATAAAAAAGCCTTTGATGATTTAAATAATCTTAAAGACCAAAATATATCTAGTTTTGATTTTGAAAGAAAATTATCAGTTACAAATAAACTTATTGAGCAAATGTTACTTGATCATCTTAAATTAGAAGAAGATGAAAATTTCAATCATGAATATGAAGAGGTATTTAAATTAAATGAACGATTAGAAGCTACTAAAAACTTCTATAATAGATATACTAGTTTATTAAATAAATTAATTAAAAAATTTCCATCGAATATTTTAGCTAAAATCCATCATCTAGAACCTCTTGCTTATTTCGATGGTAAAGATCTCTATGATAATAATAAAGAAGACTTCAAATTATAATGAGGTCTTTTTATATTTCCCAATTTATTGGTTTTAAATTATTTTTTATTAAAAATTCATTGGTTTTAGAAAATGGTTTACTTCCGAAAAAATCTCTATTTACACTAAATGGTGAAGGATGAGATGATTCTAGTAATAAATGATTAGAATTAGTAATAAGTTCTTTTTTACTTTTAGCAAAATTTCCCCATAGTATAAATACTACTGGAGATTCTTTATCATTTAATTTTTCAATTATTAAATTAGTTAATTTATCCCAACCTATATTTTGATGACTATTTGGTTTATCTTTTATAACTGTTAAACAAGTATTTAATAATAATACTCCTTCTTTACCCCATAAAGTTAAATCGCCATTTAAGGGAGGTTTTATATTTAAATCATTTTGTAATTCTTTAAATATATTTTTTAAAGATGGAGGTATTTTTATTCCTGATTTAACCGAAAAAGCTAAGCCATGAGCTTCACCATCGCCATGATAAGGATCTTGACCTAAAATAACAACTTTAACATTATTAAAAGGAGTTAACATTAATGCATTAAAAATGTCTTCTTCTAAAGGATAAACTATTTTATTTTTATATTCAT
This sequence comes from Bacilli bacterium, assembly GCA_028684435.1. Lineage (GTDB taxonomy): Bacteria > Bacillota_I > Bacilli_A > RF39 > UBA660 > DUUS01. The sequence continues at coordinate 18,372 of JAQUFX010000013.1, read as the reverse complement.
TATTAACTGTCTTTAAAAGTTTTTTAAATATAGGGGATTTAAAATAAGAATCTAGTATATAGTCCCAATCATTTCCTATCATATTATTCCTAATACATAACATTATTTTCTACGGCCCAAGGAATAAAATGGTCTTTTACAGCAGTTGATAATATTGATTCATCATCTCCTAGTTTAAACCATCTATATTCTAATATTTCATCATTTGGAACTAATTCAACATTAATTTCTTTTAATGCCAATAATAAATTCATTTCAATTAATAAATTAGGATCCGATAAAGCAGGTTCCCTATATGTTTTGATTATTAATAATTCTTCTTCCTTAATATCAAAGCCTTGTCCAATTTCTTCTTGGCATTCTCTTCTAGCAGCTTCTTTAATAGTTTCTCCTTCATCAACAAAGCCTCCTATTAATGTAAATTTACCTTTTTTAGAACTTCTTTCTGACATAGATATTAATAAAGCTCCTTCTTTTATAAACGCCGTTCCTACTACTAATGCATATTCTTTCATACTACTTATGATACCTTTCATTATTCTTTATTTTAAAACTTCTATATATCTGTTCTAATAATATAGCCCTAAATAAACCATGAGGAAATGTCATTTTACTAAAAGAAATTTGCTTATCAGCTATTTTTAATACTTCTTCTGATAAACCATTACTACCTCCTATAATAAAATTAATATTAGCTTTATTCATTAATGTATTTTCAATAAAAGAAGCAAATTCTAATGAGTCATATTGCTCACCATCTATTGCTAAAACAACATTATAAGATTTATCTTTTATTTTACTAATTATATTTTTACCTTTTAAAGTAGGATTATTATCAATAATTTCAATTATTTCTAATTTATAATATTTAATTATTCTTTTTAAATAATCTTCTATCATACTATTTAAATAATTCTCTTTAATTTTACCAACTGCTATTATTCTAATCATATCTTAATTAACTCCGTAGCTTCTTTTTGTTTAGCAACTATGATGTCATTAAAATTAATATTGTTTTCTTTTAATTTATTAGTCAAACATTCAAGAGCTGTTTCTTCAGTATTATTTTCTTCACTAAGGTGAGCCAGAACTATTTTTTTGGTATTAAGTCCGATTAATTTGCATAGATAAAATGATGCCATATCATTAGATAAATGTCCTTCATCACCATTTATTCTTCTTTGTAGCCATTTTGGATATTTTCCGTACATTAACATTTCATGGTCATAATTACTTTCAAAAATATAAATATTTTTATTCTTTAATTTAGTAAAATGCTTATGATTTAAATATCCGGTATCAGTTAATATTACAACTGATTTATCTTTTTCAGTAATAATATATGCTTTACCATCACTAGAATCATGACTTGTAGGAATAGTTTCAATTATTAAATTATCTATATATAAATCATCATTTAATATTAAAATGTGCTCATATTTTTTTAAAAAATCTAAATCATTAAGCATTTTATCAGTCAAAATGATAGTAGGATGATATTTTTTTACTAAATTATTTAAAGCTGAAATATGGTCAATATGGGTATGGGTTATAAATATATAATCAATATCTTTGAGAAGAACTTCATTTTGGCGAAGTTTATTTTCTAAATAATTAACCGTCATTCCAGCATCTATTAAAATATTATAATCTTTGGTTTTAATTAAAGTACTATTACCTTTTGAACCACTTGCAAGTACACTTATTAACATAATATCTCCTTAACATTTAAATATTGAATTACATGGATTTAAATGGTTGCTATATCTAAATACTGTATCTTTCATTATTTCAAAATGTAAATGGGTCCCATAAGAATTTCCCGTATTTCCCATTAATCCAATTATTTCTCCTCTTTTGACTCTTTTACCAACCGGATGTAATCCCTTTTCTGCAAGGTGAGCATAAAGTGTTATGTATCCATTTTGATGATCTATTACGGTGTAATAACCATAACTGTAATGATTTTCATTTACAATTATGACTCCTTCATTTGATGCGAAAATTGGTGATCTATGTCCGGTTCCAGATATATCAATACCATTATGATTTTTTCCCCAACGTGGTCCGAATGGACTCGTAATAATACATGGATTAGCTGTTGGCCATTGCCATGTACCACTAGAATAATATTGAAATCCACCATATGAATAACTTCTTATACCTCTTGATATGACTTCATTAACAACTGGAGTTATTTCTTGAGATAAGTGATGAATTATTACTAAATTCTGAATTTCTCCATTACGATATAATACTTTTTCAGTAACTCTAGTAATACCATCTGACCCTTCTTGAGTAACTTTTTGAGTTCCATAATATGATTCTTTATCATCAATATACTCGGTTTTATATCTATTTATAATATCTTCTACAACGTGCAATTCAGCTACAACAGTAACTACTGGTTTAATTAATCCAATATTAACAGTTTGACCTGGTGTTAATAGAATATTTTCATTAAGGAATTCTGGATTAGCTACTAAAAATTCTTCAGTACTAAGCATATTGTTATAAGAAATAGTAGGAATATCATCTCCTTCTTTTATTATGTAATGTTCTTGTTCCTCTAAAGTTCCAAATAATAAATATTTACTTATATCATCTTTATTTTCAAAAATAAATGAATTAACATTAATTAAATTTTCTTTTATAGTAATATTTTCTTCCCAATATATGGTTTCAATTTTTGAACCAACATCAGCAATCTCAGGTTGAGCATCTAATGCAAATAATTCATATTCCTCTAATCCTACAAAGGCTTTGATTACATTTTTAAAACCTTCTTCAAAATCTTCTTTTCTTAATAAATTTAAATAAACCGGTTCCTTTTTATTGGTATTTTCACCTTCATTTTTATTTATTTCTTCAGGATACTTGATTGTTGCAGTATATCCACTAATAGTAAATGGATCTTTATCTTGAATAATATTATAAACTTCTTCAACTGTATTTATTTTGTTTGAATAAGTATATTCTTCTCTAATTTCTAGTCCTTTAGGCGGATACACTTTATCAACCTTATATTTTAATTTAATTTTGCTTTGTTTATCATCAATTAAATTAATAAGCTCATTTTCAGATTTAATTAATCCAATCGTAACACCATTTAAATATACTTTATATATTTTATTAGGTGCACTATTACTTTGAACATCTATTCCCACGAAAAAAATAAACAATCCTATTAAAATAGAGAATAATATACCTGATATATTGCTTATTTTCATTTAATCACCTACTTTTCATCGCTTTTGACAAAGTTTCTGAAATTACTCTTATTTCCTTCAAATAATAATTCTATCGTACCTGTACTGCCATTACGATGTTTACCGATAATTAATTCAGTTAAAGAAGTATTAGTTCTTTCTTGTGGTGCTTTATTATAATAATCATCTCGATATAAAAATGCTACTATATCAGCATCTTGTTCAATAGACCCTGATTCTCTTAAATCACTCATTATCGGTCTTTTATTTTCTCTTAACTCAACACTACGAGATAATTGAGCTAGTGCTACAACTGGTATTTTCAATTCCATTGCCATTGTTTTAAGAGATCTAGATATTTCCGATACTTCTTGTTGACGATTGCCTAAATATTTTGAACTTCCTTGAATTAATTGTAAATAATCAATAACAACGAGTCCTAATCCTTTATCGCTAATAGCAAGTCTTCGACACTTAGCTCTTATTTCGGAAACAGTAATTCCTGATGCATCTTCTATATAAATATCAGTATCTCCTAATTGGCTCATTGCTTCATTTACTTTTTTCCAATCATTATGTTCTAATTTACCAGTTTTAAGTTTATTCATTTCAATATTACCAACTGATGATATCATTCTTAATGCTAATTGTTCAGCACCCATTTCCATATTAAAGATAGCAACTGGTTGTTTACTATTAATTGCTGAATTAATTGCTAAATTTAATCCAAAAGCAGTTTTACCCATAGCAGGTCTTCCGGCAACGATAATAAGTTCATTTTCATGTAACCCACTTGTTAATTTATCAAAATTATAAAAACCAGTTGCAATACCAGTGATATCAGCTTTATTTTTAGCTAATCTTTCTAAATGTTCTTGGGTATTTCTTATTACTTCACCAATAGTTTTAAATTCACCAGCTTTACGAGCTTTAGTTACCGAAAATATTTTCTTTTCAGCATCATCTATTAAATCATTAGTATCTTCTTGTTCATTATAAGCATTACTTGATATTTGATTAGTTACTTCAATTAATTTTCTTCTTAAAGCTTTTTCTCTAACTATATCAATATAATAATCAATATTAGCAGCAGTTATAACCGAATCAATAACTTCACTTAAATATTCAATTCCTCCAATTGAATCAATACTACCTTTTTTTTCAATTTCATTTTTAACGGTAGCAGAATCAAGAGGAATTTTATTTTGATGAAGCCCATAAATTGCTTCAAATATTCTTCGATTAGTAACACTTAAAAACATTTCAGGAACTAATTCTTCACATACTTTATCATAGGCATAATTTGTTAAAAACGCACTACCTAATATCGCCATTTCAGCTTCTAAATTTTGGGGGACTTTACGTTCAATCATATTATACCTCTTTTACTAATATTTTAGCTTTAGCAGTAACATTTTTATGTAAATTAATATCTATTATATGAATTCCTAGAGTATCAACTGAACTTTTAATATTGATGTTTTTCTTATCAATGATAATATTATTCTCTGCTAATTGTTCAAATATTTGTTTTGAAGAAATAGACCCAAATAATTTGCCTTCTTTTCCTACTTTTACTTTAAAAATAAATTCTTTATCTTCAATTTGTTTTTTTATTATTTTTAGCTCGTTTATTAATTTTTCTTCTTCTTTTTTTCTCATATTTAACTTATTTTCTAAATGAGTTTTACTACCAGAAGTATATTTTATGGCATAGCCATTTTTAATTAAAAAGTTTTGAGCATATCCATCACTTACTTCAATTATTTCGTCTTTTTTGCCTTGTTTTTTAACATCCTTTAATAAAATTACTTTCATAAGAAAAACCTCCATAATCAATTTGTATTATAACAAATTTACTTAAAAAAAGATACTTTATAAATAACAAGATTAAATCTAAAGCATTAAAGAAAAGAGAAATAAAGTTTCAACCCCTTAAAAAGGTGATTTTTCTAATGGTATATAAAGCCAATTATTACAAGCACAATTGGCACCTCTTTTTACTTATTAATTGCTTTTAATTCTATAGCTTACTTTTTGAAAAAAATCTATATATTCTTTCAAACTTCTTTTATCTTTTATTAAACCAAAAAAATTGCTATTTTTTGAAATTTTTAATTTATTTGAAAATTTTATTAAGCATCAAAAAAAGTTGTTTAAACAACTTTTAACTTTTATTTTACAAATGGTATTAAAGCCATTAAACGAGACCTTTTAATTTGATTAGCAATATATCTTTGATGTTTAGCACATGCTCCAGTCATTCTTCGAGGCATTATTTTTCCTTTTTCATTGATATATTTATTCATAATCATTACATCTTTATAATCTACGCTTTTACCAGCACACATTTGACAAATTTTTTTCTTTTTACGATAAAATTCAGCCATTTATTTTTTCCTCCTTAAAACGGTAGGTCATCATCACTTAATACAACTTCTGATCCAAAATCTTTAAAAGGATCGTCGTTTATATCAGAAGTTTGCGTTTCATTATCATTTTGACCTTGAGTATTATATGTATTAGAAGTTCCATCATTTTTACTACTTAAAAAAGTTATAGATTCTGCTAATACTTCAGTAACATATCTTTTTGTTCCATCACTATGGTCATAGTTTCTTGTTTGAATTCTTCCTGTAACCGCTATTTGTGATCCTTTAGAGCAATATTTCACTAAATTTTCTGCTTGTCTATTCCAAACAACAACCGGAATAAAATCTGCTACTCTTTCATGATTTGCATTAGTAAAAACCCTATTTACTGCAATATTCATGTTAACAACAGCGCGTCCATCTGAAATACTTCTTAACTCTGGATCTTTAGTTAATCTTCCAACTAAACTAACATTATTCATATTTTACTCCTTATCTAAATTTATAATTATATGTCTTAAAACATTTTCATCTATTCTTGCCTTGCGTTCAAACTCTAAAATGGCTTCTGCATTTGAATTACAAACAATTAGATAATAAAAACCAGTTATTTCTTTTTTGATTGGATATGCAAGTTTTTTTTGACCCATTTCTTTAAATTCAATTATTTCGCCTTTCATGTCGGTAATAATTGATTTTAAATTAACAGAACTTTTCTTTACTTCTTCTTCATCAATTGTGGTTTTTACAATAAACATAATTTCATATTTATTCATTGTATCTCTTCCCTCCTTTTGGTCTATTCGGCTTGCCATCATGCAAGCAAGGAGCTCTAAAGCTCTGCCGGTATTATAGCATATCAATATTTAATATGCAAATGCATTTTAATTTATTATTTATTGTTTTTCAATAATTTTTTCAATACTATTATTAATTTTTTTAGTTATTTGTAACTCATTAAATGTTTTAATAAATTCTTCTAAAGATAATTGCGTTTTTGCATTAGTAAGATTGTTTTCTACTTCAACAAATCCTTGGTCTAAGGTATTTCCAAATACTACCACATATGGAATTCCAACTATTTTACTATCTTTTATTTTAGCACCAATTCCCATATCAACTCGGTCATCATATAAAACTTTTACGCCTTTAGAATTTAATTTATTGTAAACAAATAAGGCCTGATCTATTTTATCTTTTTCATCTAACTTAGGAATTATATATATTAAATATGGAGTAATGTTCAATGGTAAAACTACCCCTTCAAATTTACCATCTTTACTTTTAATAATATTATTTTCATAAACAAGTGCTAAAGTTCTGCTAACACCTATCCCATAACAGCCCATTACAAAATATTGTTGTTGATCTTTTTCATCTCTATAAGTAGCATTCATAGATTTACCATAAACATCCCCTAATTGAAATATATGACCTAGTTCAACAGCTTTTTTAGTAACAAGAGCGCTTATATCTTCAATTCCATAATTATCTTTTAAAAAATCAATATAATTTGGTTTTTCTAATAATTCAGAGTTAAATGCTCTTCCGGTTTTTTCATCAACTAAAATTTTATCTTCACCAATAAGAGATAAACACATGAATTCTTCCGAACGTTTTCCACCCATATCACCATTATCAGCAATTACAACTTGAGTATCTAGACCTAAAGTATTAAATATTTCTATATAAGCTTCTTTCATTTTATCATATTCAAAATCTAAATCTTTTTGATTTCTACCAAAACTATAGGCATCCATCATTTCAAAAACTTTTCCTCTTAGTAAATAACCTCTAGTTCTAATTTCATTTCTAAATTTTTCACCTATTTGAAAATAAGTAACTGGTAAATGTTTATAAGATGTTAAAAGTGGTTTAGCATAACTTACTACTGCTTCTTCAGCTGTTGGAGCTAAACAATAATTTCCTTTATTTGTTAAAGAACGGAACATTACATCATTTTCAACATATTTTTCTAACCTACCTGATTCTTGCCATAAACATTCTGGTTGTAATAAAGGTAATGCTATTTCTGAGCATCCATATTTAGTTAAAACATCACTTATTATTTGATTAATATTTTTTTTAACTAAAAAAGGAATATGACCATAACCATATATGCCACTAGAAAATTGAGTAACTTGACCAGTTTGAATTAACATATCTTGAACAGGAAATTGAGAATCTAAACTTTCTAATTTTCTTGGTATCAAACCTATTTGAGATACTTTCATTAAATCACTCCTTTTGTTAGATAATTATACCACTATCTAATTAATTTATAAAGTTATTGCCAACATTTTTATTTATTATTAATATGTAAATGATATGCATTATATACTATGTTTTTTATTAAAATCATTGTTGTTATAGCGCCAATTCCTCTTGGAACTGGTGTAATCATTTTTATTTTGTCTTTAACAGAATCAAAATCTACATCTCCACATACTTTTCCATTAATATAATTTATTCCTATATCAATTATAACTTGATCTTTATTAATATATTTATCTGTTATTATATTAGCTTTACCTACAGCGCTAATTAAAATTTCGGCTTTTTTACATTCCTCTACTAAATTTATAGTTTTAGAATGACATATTGTTACAGTTGCATTTTTATTAAGTAACATTATTGATAAAGGTTTTCCTACTATTTCACTTCTTCCGATTATAGTGATTTTCTTACCTTTTACAGCAATATTATAATAATTAAGTAACTCAATAACGGCCTCAACAGTACATGGTATAAATTTCGGTTTTTTTCCAATAAAAAGTTTTGCTATATTATTATAAGAAATACAATCAACATCTTTTTCTTCTTTTATTATTTTTTTTATTTGAGATTCATCTATATTTATCGGCAAAGGATTAAATATAAGAATACCATGAATTTTTTCATCATTATTAAGTTTTTTTATTAATTTTTCTAAAATTGCATGTTCAGTGTTTAATGGTAACACATTAATATCAGTTTTTATTCCTATTTTATTAGAATTTTTAATTATTGATTTTTCATATAAAATATCATCAATATTATCACCTAATCTTATAGTAGCAAGTTTAGGAGTTATATTCTTTTCGGATAAATCTTTTATTTTATCATTTATATCATTTAATATTTTATTAACTACTGGAGCACCATATAATTTAATCATAGTAACTCCTTTTTAATATTATTTAATATAATATTTGTTCTTTTAATAATATTTGTTGTTAATTTATCAGCTTCTTTATTTATTTTTTTAGCTTTTATTATATTTTTCATTGATTTAGTATTTATATATATATTCATTAACGAACACTCGGCAGCAGATTTGAATATAAAGGTGGCTATTGCAACATCACTTATTAATAATTTATTACCTTTTATCATCAAAGTTTCTAAAATATATATAATATTCTTTATATTAGTTAAAACTTCTAAAGGTACTAAAGCTGCTTTGATTAAAGATTCTTCGATATTTTTATCTCTATTAATATTATCTTTTGGTATTTTATATGATTTTAATAATTCTAAATATGCTTCTTCATCTTTATTAATTAAATTATAAAAGACTTTTTTATATTTTTCAGCATCTTTTTTTATTAATATAATCTCTTTTTCATTTTCTTGATATATTTTTTTCCCTAAAGTTAAATTAGCTACCATTAAAGATAAAGAAATTGCAATTGATGATATTAATGAAGTTACTGCACCACCTCCAGGAGTTGGGCTGCTAGATGATAATTTTTCATTAAATTCTTTAATTGTCATTTTTAATCCTTCCTTTAAACATTAAATCTAAAATAGCAGATGTCTCCATCTTGCATTAAATATTCTTTTCCTTCTAAACGTATTTTACCTGCTTCTTTTACTTTCAATTCAGATCCATATTTTTGAAGATCATCAAAAGACATAATTTCAGCTTTAATAAAACCTTTTTCAAAGTCAGAATGAATTATTCCAGCACACTCCGGTGCTTTCATTCCTTTTTTAAAAGTCCATGCTCGACATTCATCTTTGCCACTGGTAAAAAAAGTTTCTAGACCTAGTAAATTGTATGTTGCATAAATTAATTTATCTAATCCACTACTTGATATTCCAATGTCTAATAGAAATTGTTTTTTATCATTTTCATTTAATTCTGCAAGTTCACTTTCAATTTTAGCGCTCATAACAATAACTGATGAATTTTCTTTTCCAGCATATTCTTTAATTATTTTAGTATATTTGTTATCCCCTATTATAGCATCTTCTTCATTTACATTAGCCATATATATAATTGATTTTAATGTTATTAAAGAGAAATTTTTTAAGATAAGTAATTCATCTTTATTAAATGTTAATTTCCTTAAAGATTCACCTTTTATTAATGCTTCTTCACATCTTTTTAAAATTAAATACTCTTTTTTTTCTAATGCATCTTTAGTACTTTCAATTTTTTTAGAGATTTTATTTATTCTATTTTGAATAATTTCTAAATCAGAAATAATTAATTCAGTATTAACTATTTCAATATCTCGCAAAGGATTTACTTCTCCTTCAACATGAATAATATCATTTTCATCAAAACATCTAACTACTTCGACAATGGCATCTACTTCTCTAATATGTGATAAAAATTTATTACCTAAGCCTTCACCTTTGGAAGCTCCTTTTACTAAACCAGCTATATCAGTAAATTCATAAGTTGTAGGAACTACTTTTTCAGGAAGATATAAATCTTCTAAATATTCAAGCCGATAATCCGGAACAATAACAACTCCAATATTAGGATCAATAGTTGCAAAAGGGTAATTTGCTGCTAAGATATTTTTTTTAGTTATGGCATTAAATAAAGTACTTTTACCAACATTAGGTAGACCAACTATACCTGCTTTTAACATTTTATCAACTACTTTCAATTGCTTTTCAACAGTAATAGTATATCATAAAAAAGCAAATTATCACTAACTTGCTTTTTGATTTAAATCAATAGTTACAGTTTCAGTTTTTTTACCTCGAATATAAGATAATGAAACTTTATCACCAACTTTATATTTATATAAATAATACTTTAATTTAGCAGAAGATGTTACTTTATAATCACCAAAATTAGTAATTACATCACCTTTTTCGAGACCTGCTTCAGAAGCCGGACTACCACTTTGAACATAACCAATAACCGCTCCATATGTAATTGAATCATCTATTTTAATACCATATTGAAATTGCAATGCTTCTGTATCATTAACATCTAAGGTCCCAACACCTAGAACTGGTCTAACTATATTTTTATTCTCAATTAATTGGTTAGATATATTTATTGCATCCTCAATAGGTATTGCAAATCCCATACCTTCTACACCACCACTTATTAATTTCATATTAGTAATTCCGATTACTTCACCATTTGAATTAGCTATTGGTCCCCCACTATTACCTGAATTTATAGCCGCATCAGTTTGTAATACTGACATTACCAAATTTCCTACTGAAGCATTAATAGCACTAACTTCGATTAAACGATCTTTACCACTTAATATGCCTCTTGTAACTGTCCATGAATACTCGGTATTTAAAGGAGCTCCAATTGTAAATACCGTATCCCCTAAACGAGTTTTTTTACTGCTTCCTAACTCAGCTTTTTTAATAATTTTATCTTTGTCAATGGCTAAAACCGCAATATCTGAATATTCATCATTACCAACTATTTTTACATCATAAGTATTTCCGTCAGTAAATTGAACTTTAAATTTTTGAGCACCAGTTACCACATGTGAATTGGTTAATATATAGGCATTATTACCAACTTCTTTATATACAAAACCTGTCCCACTACTTGCTAACTTATCTTCTTTGTATGCGGAAACCACAACAACAGCATCATATAATTTTTCTACGGCATCAGCAATACCATTATCGTTAATAGTTACTTCTTTTTCAGATTTATTTATAATTGTTTTACTAAACCATCCCAATTCGTTAATTGCATAATAAATCCCTAATGAACCTAGTATAAGTCCTATTAATGCAACTATTATTATACTTATTATATTTTTTTTCATTATATCACTCCTACATATTTGATAATTCTTTAAAATTTAATGGAAATCCCATAGCATCTAAAACCTTACTTATTTCTATTGAATGTAATTTACCAGTTAAAATATCAACTTCATAACTTAATTCATTCATTAATAATCGAAATTCTTCTTCACGTAATAATTGTTTTAAAATTACTATTAAAGCAAATAAATCATTTTTCCCATATATATATTCTCCATCCATAATCGGAATATTTAATGTACTATGGTATTTTGTATCTGATATTGATCTTTGATTTTTATGATTATATAGAATATCTTCATGAGCACATAAATTTCTATAATTAGCAAGGATTGGCATATATATGGTTAAATTGTCAACACTAATATCATATATACTAGAAATAGCATCTTGATCTGATCTTTTCATTATTAAATATAGTTCGCTTATGATACCAAAGGATAAAACTTTTACTACTACCCACATAGGTATGTATCCATAATTATTTGCATAATGACTTGTTGCAGCATGCTGACTACCATTTACTCTAATTTGTCTTTTCATTTTTTTTAATAAGTCATTTACTTGTCTACTTTTTTCAGAATTATTTGTGAAATTAGAAGCCTTTAAGTAATCTGATTCACGATATCCATATTCTTTAGATAATTGATAAGAAAAAATACTTTTCATATTGTTTTCAATAATTAATAAATTTTTAAAAATAATATTACGAATTTGACGGTCAAAATTAAAGACCGAATATAATTCTTTAAAAGTAGTACTATCTATATAATATCTATCATTAGGACTTTTTAAAAATAAATGCCGATATCCATTTAAAAAAAAATAATTTTCTCTAATTAATATATCTTTGGCATAATCGATGTTATCTATTATTAAGCCTTTATCTTGCATAATTGCTATTTGCTCATCGATTGTTTTAAAAACTTTCTTTGCCATGCTCTCACCTATTATGAAATTATACCATAAATTATTTTAAAATAATACTACAGCTTTACAAAAAAAATGTTTTTTATATTTATTTATAGTAATTAATAATTCCTTTAGTAATTGTTAAGGAAACTTTTTTTTGATAATCTTTTTTTTGTAAATTATAACGGTCATTATAATTAGATAAAAAACCACATTCAATTAAAACTCCTGGAACATTTAATTTTCCAAACATATAATTAGAATTATTAGTTTTTTTAATATTTCTTTTAGATTTTAAACTTTTATTTAATTCTTTTTGTAATATTTTAGCAATCTTTTTATTTGATTTTATATTTTCAGTATAAAATACTTGTGGTCCATAATAAGCACTTTGATTAAAATAATTTAAATGAATACTTAAATATAGATCAGCATTACTATTATTAATAATCCTAATTCGATTATCAAAATCATTTTTTTTACGATATAGAGCATTTGGTTTGCTTAAATCATAATCTCCTTCTCTTATTAAAATAACAGCAGCACCATTTCTTTCGAGTTCTTCTTTTAAAAATAAACTGATAGCTAAGTTAATATTATCTTCTTTAACACTTAAATGACTTGCACCATTATCAACACCGCCATGACCAGGGTCAATAACAATTATTTTCCCTATTAAAGGAAAGGTTACCTTACTAGCATCAACTTTAAATACCGTAATTATTAAAAAACAAATAAAAAGTAATAATATTATTATTTTTTTCATAATTAATTATATTCTTTAATTGATAAAGTAGACAATTTAGTATATTAAAATAATAAAACTTATTTATTAATTTTTTGTTTTATGGAATTAAAATCATTAATGACTTCATAACCATCCGTTATCGAAATAAATGCATCAGAATCTATTAATAATATTCCTTGTTTTAATTCATAGTATTTATTATTATTAATAGAAACCATTAATATTTTGCTTTTATTATGACTATAACCACCTTTAGTATTAAACTCAGTTAAATCATGATTAAGTTCTTCTAAAATATATTTTTTAACTTTCTCTTCTTTGTTAGTAATAATGAAAAATGTTTTAGTTGAACTTACACCTATTTTTGATTTTGAACCAATATATCTTATTATATAAATAACAATTAAAGAATAAAGCATACTTTCTAAGTTTATTATTATCAAAGTTAACATTAATATAACTACTTCGATTGCAAAAGAAATATATTTATTTTTATAGTCAGTTATAATATTAAAAATATCTTGAATTATATCTATTCCACCTACTCTATGTCCTACTTTATATATTAAACTATATCCTAATCCAGTTAAGAATCCACCTGCTAATACAACCATAATTTTTTCTAAATTATCAAAATATATATAATTTATAAAAAAATTAGTAATAAACATAAAGATAGGAACTAATAAACCTGCCCATACATAATCTTTCGATTTTTTAGGCCCTAATGTTAATAAAGCTATAATTATGAGTGAAAAGTTAACAATCAATACAAATAAAGCTGGGTCATAACCATTAATATAATTTAATAATGTTGCCAATCCAAATATACCGTTTGGTACTATTTCATAAGACAAGAAAAAGACATTAAATGCCACCGCTATTAATAAAGAACCAATTATAATGTTAAATATTTTTTTCAAATTTACCTCTTTATTCTTAAATATTCTTCCATAAAAGGAAGTATATCTCCATTTAATATTTTATCAACATTTGAACTTTCGTAATTAGTTCGAACATCTTTAACTAATTTATAAGGTTCGAGAGTGTAATTTCTAATTTGACTTCCGAAATCGATATTAGTATTTCCTTTCATACTATTTATAGATTCATCTTGCTCTCTTAATTTTATTTGTTCAAGTTTGCTTATTAATATTTTCATTGCTATATCTTTATTTTGGATTTGACTTCTTTCATTTTGGCACGTTACTACAATCCCACTTGGGAGATGGGTTATTCTTACTGCTGAATCAGTAGTATTAACGCCTTGTCCACCTTTACCACTACTTCGGTATACATCTATTCTTATATCTTCTTGTTTTATTTCAACATTAATATCTTTTTCTATTTCTGGTATAATTGTTACTGCTGCAAATGATGTATGCCTTCTTGCTCCAGAATCAAATGGGCTTATTCTAACTAACCGGTGCACTCCTTGTTCACTTTTAAAATAACCAAAAGGATAATAACCAGTAATTTTAACTATAGCACTTTTTATTCCAGCTTCATCACTATTTTGAAAATCAATAACTTCAAAATTATAATTATTTTTACTACAAAACATTTGATACATTCTAAATAACATCCCCGCCCAATCACAAGCTTCAGTTCCTCCTGCTCCAGGATGAATTTCTAAATAACAATTATAACTATCATATTTTCCATTTAATAACGTTGCTATTTCAAGTTTTTTAATTTCTTTGTTAATAAAATTAATCTTTTGTTCTATCTCATTAACTATATCTTGATCATTACTCATTATTAATAATTCTTTAAATTCATTAAGATCATTTAAAATTTTATTATAACTTGAAATATCTTTTTTTAAATTAATTAACTCACTATTAATTTTATTAGCATAATTTGGATTATCCCAAATAGAAGATTCATTGATTTCTTTTTCTAAATCTTTTATTCTATTTTCTTTATTAACTAAGTCAAAGTGACCTCCCGATTGTTAATAAATTAGTTAACAAATCATCAAGATTTTTAATTAAAGTATCTCTTTCCATATAAATATCACCTAATTTTGTAATAATTATAGCACGACTTTTTAAAAAAATAAATTGTATTTCCAGCATTTAAAAAGCTAGATAATCTAGCTTAATTAAAGATTTCATATTTTAATAGTCTTATCCATTACATGAAGAGGTTTCACATTCATATAGTTTAACTTTTAATTCTGTATTTTGTTCATTAAATTCATACATTTCATTTTGAAACTTGGCGTTACCTTCTTGATATGTTTCTATTTCTTCTAAAAGATGATTAACCCTTTTTTCATAATTATGTTTATATTTATTTTTATAATATTCATTTAAATTTGCTGATATTTTATTAATATTTGCTCTATTAGTATAAACATTAATATCACAATCATCATATAATACAATTTTTTTATTATTAATATCAGTTATAGTATCTCTTAATATATCAAATTGATCAGTTTTTTTATAATAAACATGAAACGAATAAATGTCATTATTTACATCATATTTAATTTTATTATATTTTGTATTTTTTATAATTATTTTAACATCATTATCTTCAGATTCAATATATTGAATATCTCCATAATGGTTAATTAATGTTAAATTATCATTCATTTTAATTGTTTTTTCTTCAATCATGTTGGAATCAAAAGATACAATATTAAATTTAGAAATACCTATCAAGGTTATACCAATGCCTACTCCACATATTATTAAAGTTAAAAAAAACAATAATGCTAATCTTATTTTTTTAGATTTGTGTTCAAAAATAAAATCATATAACATATTTAAAATCACATAATTAACTAAAATACATGAAATTAAGATCATAAATGCTCCGATAAATAACATGCCAGTTTTTATAAACATAAATGAAAGCACAACACCAACGAAAAAACCTATTAAAGACATACAAAATATCGTACCTATAATAAATGCAAAAAATTTCACAACAAACAAAAATATTTTAAATAAAACATTTATAAAACGATATTCAGTATGTTCAGGATCACGAATAACTATTTTTTCTTTTTTCTTTACTAAATATAGTTTATCTTGTTCAATATTTGGTAAATTATCAGCTGTCGTTTCATCAGAAATTTCATTTTCTTCACCTTCTTTTACAATTTCATAATAATCTAAATATCTCGTTTTAAAAATATGAAGTACTAAAATAACTCCCAAAATCAAACATATAATTCCATATAAAGATTTAAACATGTTAATAATAACATAATATATTTTATCTGGAGCAAAAGAAAACAAGGGCCAAAATATATATTCAAGGATATTTTCTATTATTAAACATAAAATAATAAATACACCAATTATTATGCATTGTTCAAATATAAATTTTATTTTATTTTTAAATTTCATACTACTAAATAAATCTATAGTATTTGTTACATATTTTAGAAAATCATCAATAAATTTATTTATACTATTATTTGCTTGTTTAGTATTATTTACCTCTCCTATATCTTGATTTAATAAATCATCAATATTTAAATTAAATAAATTACAAAGTTGGACCATTTTATCCATTTCCGGATATGCTTGTCCAGATTCCCATTTAGAAACTGATTGTCTAGATACACCAATTTTTTCTGCCAAATCTTCTTGTGATAAGTTATTTTCTTTTCTTATCTTTTTTAAGTTACTTGATAAATTCATAAAGTTACTCCTTTCATGAATAAATTATATAATTTTAAACTGGTTGCCATCTACCAATTTTAGGTTGTTTTTTGTTAATTTTGAGTTGCAATTGTTATTATAACACAAAAAAAAATTTATCTTTTAAAACTTTATTGAAAAATTTTTATAAAATAAATTTTTTTATATGTTGCCATTATACTTATAAAGTTTTTTTACTATTGGTGAATAATCCACCGCTGATAAATCCTTTTGTTTTTTCTTAGCTATATGCTTTGTTAAAAACATTGATTGTACTAACATCTGATAATCGTCTAATATTTGATCATCAAATTTCGAATCAATTATAATAACAAGTTTATGATATTGAAATAATTCATTTAATAATAATTTATCTAAATCAGTATTTCTATTTAAATATATAACATTGCTTTTACAATTTATGGCTGTAGTAGATCTTCCATGACAATAAGAATATTTATCATGAACTATTGGAATTCCAATACCGCTTTCTACCATTGTTGATTCTAAATATTTTGAAGTCACACTCGTATCATAACCACTGAATATTTCGTAAATATAATTATTTATATCAATAGCATTATCAATAGCATTATCATTAATTTGATCTAATAAAACTTTATTTTGACCATTTAAATAATAATCCATAATAATTGTTACTGGTATTAAAGTAGCTCCTAAAGATATAAAACTTCTTTCTTTTTCAATTGAGGTATTATATTTTAAATAAGTAATATCTAAATTATCAAAAGCATTATTAGATAATAAATAATGTTTTAATTTATTATCAAATGCTAACTCAACGCCATAATTATTCCCACTATAACTACAAACTACTACATTTTTATAACCTTTTAAATTATCATAAACAAAATCTCTAGGCTCCATATTTTTAGTAATTATTTCATTCTTTTTTCTAATAACTTTAGATGTAATTTCACTTACAACACTAGAACCACCAACACCACTAACAATTGTTGGTTCTTTTAATTGGGACAATTCATTTCTCATATACTCTAAATCTGTTTTATCTAGCGCATCTATTACTCTCTTATCTAAATAATCAAAATTTGTGTTCATATTTTTTTCCATTAAAAACTCTCCTAATTTATAAAAATGTTTTCGCCAATCCATTCTTTTACCATTTTTTATTAGATAAAGACGAGATTCATATCGATAATTTTTATTATTTAATATTTAAATGCTTTCAACTTCACTTAAAATTGTTTTTCGCACGCATACTCTTGTAATATTGTTATTTTTTATTATAATTTTTTTTCTTATTTATAATTTTTTTTGATGACTTCTTATCTTTATTTTTTTCTTCTTTAGGATTTAATAATTGAACTTCTTCATTATAAACTAATTCCAATCCTAATGCACCGAGTCTAGATTTAAGTTCTTCACTTAATAAATCATCTTTTAACGTAACTCTA
>JAQUFX010000012.1 GCA_028684435.1 Bacilli bacterium | reverse complement strand
CTTATTTCATGAGACATACTTGTTATAAACTCACTTTTAGCTCGATTAGCTTTTTCAGCCTGTTCTTTATTTAACATTACTTCACTTAGCATTTTTAAATCAGGATTTTCTATAGTAAAGTACATTACATAGTTAATAAATGTTATTGAAATAGATATAACTATAAAGTATGGATTTATAATATATATATTGATTAAAAATAATACTAAAGCTATATAAATAAACATAGGAATATGTTTAGTACTTAATTTATTCAAATTTAAAAAAGTTACGATAACAGCTGATAAAATAAATATCCCACACGTAATAATAACAGCAAATACACTTGAGCCTGACACTGTCATTTTATCAGCACTTATAATCATTGTATTTACATCTAAAAATAACATTACTATAATTGCTACAATAGTAATAATAATAGAAGAATTATAGATAATTTTCAATTTATTACTCTTTTTATTTTTAGTGACAGTAATTAAAAAAGTATATAAAAAGAAACAAGTATTAAAAATAATTAATTGAATAAAATCAAGTTTGTTTAATATTCCAATTGCGAAATCACTTAAAAAAAAACCTCTTAATTGTAAAATAGTAACTAAAACACCATCAATCAATGATACTATTAACATTATAGAGAATATTTTATTTTCTATTAAATTTAATCTTTTTTTAGAAAAATAAACAACTAATAAAAGAATAGAAAAAAATATTGAACATATAGGTAAAAGATATCCTTGCATATGTCACTTCCCTATAATAAATATACAACAAAAAAATAACTTCTTCAAGTATTTGAAAAAATTATTTTTTTTTGTATATTTTTGATAATATATGAGCATTTCGTTTTGTTATATCAACATTATCTAATATTGAGAACACTTCTTCTTCAGTAACAATATTTTTATCAACATATGGATAATTTTTTTCTTTTTCTTCAATGTAATATTTAGGTTGACTTTTTAAATAGACTTTATAATCTTCCCATTGTTCCTTTAATACTTTTTCTTTTTCTAATTCTTTATGTGGTAAATTACTGTAATCAGAATACTTCTCAATTAATTCCCTTTTTAAAGTAGCAAGTTTATCTCGTAAAACAATTCTTGCTTCTTGTTCATTATACTGAAGTATATCAATCGATTCATCTTGAATACCATAACATTTTTTTCCTACTGTATGAGTAGCTACAGGCACTATCTTAGCATTGGTAGCTTTTGCTAATTTATAAAATCCCGGATATAATTTCAATACTAATTCATTATCACTTAGATTCCAAGCGCCTTCTGGAAAAATTAAGCCATTTGTTCCAAAATTCATTGCTCGTTCCATTTTCGGTAAAGAAGCAGCTCTACTCTTAGGATCATCTCTATCAACAATAACAACTCCAAATAAATGAGCTAAAGATCCATCTATTGTTTTATAGAACTGATCAAGACTGCCAAATAACGTATAAGCATGATCATTGATTATAATCATTGTATTTAACAAATCATCTTTAAAGCCATGAGTTGGGGTATATATTATAGGTATATCTTTAGGGACCGGTATTTTTCTAACAATTGTTAATTTATAAGGATTTGCCAAAGGTAAAACTTTTTTTAATATTGGATGTAATTTTTTTCTAATTTTAACACCTTGTTCAGTAACTGCCACTTCTGGATCATATGATTTTAAATATTCTAAATAATAGTTATACATAATTTTGTTCCCTTCTTTTTAGGCAAATATAATATCACAATATAAAAAGTAAGTCAAACGCAATTATAAAAATAACACATAATAATAATACTGTTTTGTATTTAAGTATGTATTATGCGTTCAATGCTTTTAAAATTAAATATTTGTTTAATTTGAATTTTTTTTATTTATTTTTTAAACATTACAACCTATGCTTTTCAAATATTCTAATAACGTTTGTTCTGTACCAGGAATTAATTTTATTTTACCAAGTTTATTATAAGATAAATATTCCATTTCATATTCAGCTTTATATATATCAGATCCATTTAAATTATCGCTAGCCAAAAATTCTTGACATAAATCAGCATTTTCTATAACATATTTATTATCACTTTTTTGATGAAGGATAACTGATTTAGATAAAATATATTTATTACCAGTAAAAATTATTTTATTTTTTTCAAATCTATATCCTTCAACAAAAATTTCTTGATTTTTATCTAACTCATATACTTCGCTTAATTTATTACCATGAAAATCATATACATAGACTTTAATATTTTTAACATTAGGTTCATAAGCACCAAGTAGTATGGTATTTTTAGTTATATATAATAAGCTATCAATTCGAAATATACCAGCACTAGGTGAAATTATCTCTTTATTATTTATATATAAAGAAGCCCCAATAGGTTTTTCTCCAGTGAAAGCTATTTTCATCTTTTCATATCTAATATTTATTTTTTTATTATCAATATATTTTTCATTAATACATTTACTAAGATTATCATTATTTTGACAATTAGTAAAATCAACTAATTTTGATATGTTTTTACTATCACTAGTTTTATATTCAGAAGAAAAATAAAAAAGTAAAACTCCAATTAGAGATATCACAAATAGAATAAAAGTTATTATTAAAATAGCCATTTTATCATTTTTAATACTCAATTGACTTCACTCTTTCTATAAAAATTATAACATAATTAGTTTAAGCATTTAAATATTTTTAAAACTTGATTCTTTCTTCAATATAAGGAACAATTTCATCTAGTTTTAAAACTATTTGTTTCATTGTATCTCTATTTCTAATAGTAACAGTATTATTATTTATAGTTTCATCATCTATTGTTATACAATAAGGTGTTCCAGCAGCATCATTTCGACGATATCTTTTACCAATCGAACCTGATTCATCATAACTACACATAAAATGTTTAGACAAACTTTCATATAATTCATTAGCTTTCTTACTATGTTGTTTTTTAATTAATGGTAATATTCCTAATTTATAAGGAGCTAAAAAAGGGTGTAAGTGTAATACATATCTTGTTTCATTTTCTAATATTTCTTCTTCATAAGCATTATGAATAAGAGCTAATAAACTTCTATCTACTCCATATGTACTTTCAATTATATATGGAATATATCTTTCATTAGTTTCAGGATCTAAATATTCATGAGAAACACCACTATATTCTTGATGTCTTTTTAAATCATAGTCAGTTCGATTATGAGTACCATTTATTTCATCAAACCCCCATGGAAATTCATAAAATATATCACAAGCCGCTTTAGCATAATGAGCAAGTTTATCATGATCATGATACTTTAATTTTGCTGTTGGAATTCCTAAATCTACATAAAACTTTTTACCATATTCTTTATAAAAATTATATAATTTTTCATCATCACCTTTTTTACAAAAAGTTTGATATTCCATTTGTTCAAATTCAATGGTTCTAAAAATAAAGTTACCAGGAGTAATTTCATTTCGAAATGCTTTACCTATTTGTCCTACTGAAAAAGGTAATTTAGTTCTCATCGTTCTTAAGACATTCAAATAATTAACATATTCTCCTTGAGCATTTTCTGGTCTTAAATAAATGATACTTTTATTGTTCTCAGTTACTCCACGATAGGTTTCAAACATTAAATTAAACTCTCTTATATCAGTAAAATTTTTTTTATTACATTTAGGACAAGATATTTTATAATGATTAATGTATTCTATCATTTCTTTTGGTGACATTTTATCAGCAATAATAGTAGGATCAAAATCATCAATTAATTTGTCAACTCGATAACGAGTCTTACATTCTTTACAATCAATTAACGGATCAGAAAATGAATCAACATGCCCTGATGCTTCCCAAACTCTAGCATGCATTAAAATAGATGGATCAAGTTCATAACTATTTTTACGCTCTTGAATAAATCTTTTTCGCCACGCATCTTTTAAATTATTTTTTAATCTTGATCCTAGAGGTCCATAATCCCATGTATTAGCAAGGCCACCATAAATTTCACTACCTTGATAAATAAATCCATATTCTTTACAATAAGTAACTAATTTTTCCATTGTTATTTTATCTTTCATAATTTATAACCTCTTTCTTAAATTCATCAATATTTTTTACTACTCTTATTCCTTTATAATCTTTTTCTTTTATAAATTTTTCTTTTACTCCCATTTCAATAAACTCTATTAAATAATTATAATACGAATTATAGTTAAATAGTATTATTTTTTTATTAGTATCACGTATTTCTTCCAATATACCGAAAAGTTCTGATAATGTTCCTATCCCTCCAGGTAAAATTACATAAATATCACTTTTTTCATATATTTTTTTTAAACGATCAAAATTACTATCACATAAGATATAATTTATATCTAAATCTTTTATTTCATTTTTATATTTATTATGAATAAATAAGTTTATTGATGTCTTTTTATTAAAGATATCACTAATTATTTTAGCCATCCCTAATTCAGTACTACCACATATTAAATTATAATTTAAATCCGTTAAAATTGTTCCTACTTCTTTAGCTAAATTATAATAGTTAATATTTAATTTAGTACTAGATGATAAACCAATAAAAACATTCATATTTGCCTCCTTTAAATAAAAAAACACTATATCTTATAGGGGCGATATATTATCACGGTCCACCCTACCTTCAACAGTGTCCTTCATTATTATATAGCTCTTTCTTTTCCAAGGATTTCATCGCTTTAATTATACACGTAGTATAACATTTATTTCAAATTTGTAAACACATAAAGTTATTTAGAAGATTCAAAATCATAACCACAAGATACACAAAATTTATTTAATACATCATTAGGACTTCCACACTGAGAACAAAACTTTTGAGTCTTATTATTTTTAAATATAGATGTTTTATTTATTAGTAATTCTTCTACTTGTTCTTGATTATCCATTATATCTTCTTCAATTGTTAATATTTCTTCTTTTAATTTAGGAAGCTTCATTTCGAATGCATCAGGAATAGAGGAATTTTGTTTAATTACTTCTTTAGGTATATCTATTTTTTCAACATTATCAATTTTAGGTATTTCAAGCTGTTGTTCTAAAGAAGGCATTTCTTTTATAGATGGTTCTTCATTAGATATAGAGAAATTAGGAATAGTATTAATAGGATCAGGTGCCAGTAAATTAACTTGACCTTCTGAAACAGGATCTTTGGCCATTAAATCTGGTTTTAACTTATTTTCTTCTTTAGTTTTATTATAAAATGAAGAATCAAAACCTAAAAATATTATAAATATTGGAGTTAAAATAACTAAGCCTAGATTATATAAAGTACTTTTATTAAATTTAGAACCTAATAAGAACAAAACATAAAGATATACAATTCCATTTATAAATGGAATTAAAGATAATATTGGCGGTACTCCAACTATTTTAAATAATACCCACATATTATAAAATGGTATTATTGCTGCCCAAGCTGGTTTATTACATTTTTCAAAAACTTTCATTAAACCAATTATAAATATAATCATAAATAAGATAAATATAATTATTAAACCACATATAATACCTTTTATTAATTCAATATCAAAATCCACCATTATTACTTCACCTACTATTATGTAACTATTATATCATAATCTTACAGATTGTAAATTAAAAATAAGATATTTATATTTATCTTATTTTACTACAATACTAACAATCTTTTTAGGAATAATAATAATTTTTATTATTTCTAAATTTTTAATATATTTAATTATATTATTTTCTTTCAATGCTAATGATTTTATTTCTTCTTCCGTCATATAATCAGTTATTTTGATTGAAGCTCTTAATTTACCATTTACTTGAACTCCAATTTCAGTATATTCTTCAATGATTTTATTTTCATCATATTTAGGATATTCCATATTATGAATACTAAATTTATTACCTAAATTATTACACCATAATTCTTCGGTAATATGAGGAGCAAAAGGAGCTAATAATAAAAGTAACTGTTCTAAATAATATCTAGGTATTCCTTCATTTTCATATTTAGTTAAGATATTAGTATATTCCATTATTCGTGCAATAGAAGTATTAAAGGCAAAATTAGTAGCATCCTCAGTAACGCTTTTAATTGTTTTATGTAATACTTTTTCTATTTCAGAAATTTCTTTATATAAAGTGTTTTTATTATAACTATTTATTAATCTTTCAATTTTATTATAATATTTGTTAATTCCGATTATGCCATCATCAGTCCATGGTCCACCATCAATATAATTAAAACCAAACATTAAATAATTTCTTAAGATATCCGATCCATATTTATTAACTATATCATCAGGCTGAACTGTATTACCTCTACTTTTACTCATCTTTTCCCCATCAGAGCCTAATATAATACCTTGATGGACAAGAGATTTAAATGGTTCGTCAAAATTTAAATACCCCATATCACGAAGAGCTTTAGTAAAGAATCGAGCATAAAGTAAATGCATGCAGGCATGTTCTATACCACCAACATATTTATCTACTGGTAATATTTTATTTATTATTTCCTTTTCAAAAGGTTTTTCATTATTTTTAGCATTAGGATACCTTAAAAAGTACCATGATGAACATACAAAAGTATCTAAAGTATCAGCTTCTCTTATAGCATCACTATTACAATTAGGACATTTACAATTCATAAATTCTTCACTTTTAGTAAGAGGACTTGCTCCATCAGGTTTAAATTCAACATTATAAGGAAGTATTACTGGTAAATCAGATTCTGGAACTGGAACAGTTCCACATTTATCACAGTATATTATCGGAATTGGAGATCCCCAATATCTTTGTCTAGATGTTAACCAATCTCTTAATTTATAAGTAATAGCTTTTTCTCCTAAATGTTTTTCTTTTAAATAACTATTCATTTTATTTATAGCATCTTCCATATTAAGACCATCTAAAATACCAGAATTAATATGGATACCATCTTTAGTATAAGGTTTTTCTATTCTAAATTCAAAAGCTGTGCTATGTAATTCATCAGTTATTTCTTTTTCAATTATTTCACTTATTACCCATTCTACAGAAAAATTATTTATTTCATCTTCATCTAATTCAAGATCTTCTTTATCATGATTTATTAATTCAAAATATACTAAGTCACATACAATCTCATATGCTTTTTCTTTATTATAAGCATAATAATGATGATTAATTGGAAATGATGAATATAAATATTTTAAATTAATATAACCAGTTTCTTCTCTTATTTCTCTTAAAGCACAATCCATTGGAGATTCATCATCTTTAATAGTTCCACCGATGAATAAACGTCCGCCTAATTTATTCCAGTTAATAGTTAAATATTTATTTTCTTTCGGATCATATACTACAGCCACTATACTTTTTTTAAAACTTTCATTTTCTCTTTTAATACCAGTAACTTTTTGAATAACAGGTATTATTTCTAAATTAAATTTTTTAGCAAAATCATAATCTCTTTCATCATGAGCAGGTACAGCCATAATAGCACCTGTTCCATAGGTAGCTAAAACATAATCAGCTATCCAAATCGGTATTTTTTTATTATTAGCAGGATTAATGGCATATGCACCTGTAAATACCCCGGTTTTTTCTTTAATAATACTAGTTCGATCAATTTCACTTTGTTTAGAAGCTTCAATTTTATATGCTTCAACTTTAGCTTTTTGATCTTTAGACGTGATAATATCTACTAAATCATGTTCAGGAGCTAATACACAATATGTAGCTCCAAATAAGGTATCTGATCTAGTAGTAAAAACTTTAAAAGATTCTTTAAATTTATCAATTTTAAAATCGATATAGGTTCCTTCACTTTTACCTATCCAGTTTCTTTGTAATGTTTTTGTTCTTTCAGGCCAGTCTATTTTATCTAAGTCATTTAATAATTCTTCAGCATAATCAGTTATTTTAAAAAACCATTGGTTCATTTTTTTTCTTAAAACGGTAGAGTGACATCTTTCACACTCCCCATTAATAACTTGTTCATTAGCTAAAACAGTATTACAATCAGGACACCAATTTACAGGAGCTAATTTTTTGTAAGCTAAATTATTTTCATATAACTTTAAGAACATCCATTGGGTCCACTTATAATATTCAGGACTTGATGTATTTATTTCATAATCCCAATCATAAGTTGCACCAATTCCTTTTAATTGTTTTTCCATGGTTGCAATATTTTGATTAGTTGAATCTTGAGGATGAATACCAGTTTTTATAGCATAATTTTCAGCTGGAAGCCCAAAAGCATCAAATCCCATTGGATGAAAAACATTAAAGCCTTGCATTCTTTTTAATCTTGCCCAAGAATCAGTTACACCATAATTCCACCAATGCCCCATATGTAAATTAGCACCAGATGGATACGAAAACATTTCTAAACAATATAACTTTTTTTTGTTTGTATTTAAATCAAATTTATATATTTTTTCTTCTTCCCATTTTTTTTGCCACTTTTTTTCAATTTTTTGAATGTTTTCCATTTTTTCTTCCTCTTTTCATTAAAATAATTTTACCTACTGTTGCATATGAAATATACATTAAACTCATAACCATAACAAATCCAATTAAGATTTGCCAAACATAATTAATTTTAACCATTGTACATACTGTTGCTGTTATCGAAATAATTAAACTATTAATAATAGTAAATATTAAAACTAATTTATCACTATCTAAATCTTTTCTTTTTAATTTAAACCAATATATCAGTAAATTTAATTCTTTAGCCTCCCCTATAATTCCTTTTTTTCTTTTTATAAAATAACTAATTAAAAATATTATAAAAAATATTATAAATGTTATTAAAAAAAACATTAAATTTTCCATTTTTTCTCCTTCTAATTAAAAACCACAGTTTTTCTAAGGACGAAAAACCGTGGTACCACCTTAATTTGATCTTTTGCTAGTAATGAAGCTACCCAATCACATCCAAAAGCAAGTTCATAAATAAAGATATATTAACTTTCACCATCTGTTAACTCTCTTAAATATTTTTGTCTACTAATACTCTTTCTTCATTTGCTTAAAAACATTATATTAAATTTCAGCAATATATTCAAGTAATTT
The DNA here is from genome assembly GCA_028684435.1 of Bacilli bacterium. Taxonomy (GTDB): domain Bacteria; phylum Bacillota_I; class Bacilli_A; order RF39; family UBA660; genus DUUS01. Next base: position 15,028 of record JAQUFX010000012.1, on the reverse strand, counting down.
TATAAACATTCTTATATGTTTTGAAGTTAAACCTTTGGTTCTTAATTTACGAATCTCAATTCTTTTTCTTTTAATTTCTTCGTCACTAAATATTATTGCTGCTATTTTTTCTTTTAAACTTGTTTTAATCTTTAAGTCAGATATGATTGAATCAATATCTTCATTAATAATTCTTTCAGCTTCTATTTCAATATCTCGTCCCTTACAATTAATAGAAACTTGTTTAGTACTTAAAGCATTATTTACTTCAACTATAAAATCATTTCCATCTACATATGATTTTACATAATTTTTCTTATCTTCACCTATATATAAGATTACTTCATCGGCTTTTCTAGTATTTCTAAATCTTATTATATAATTTCTTCTAATTGGAACAATACCACTTTTACCATCAGTAGGTCTAATTACGGCCGTAAAATTATTAACTTGATAATTATAATCAATATCTGATATTAAATAATAACCATCTTTATATAAACTAGAAATACCATCATCTTCATAAAATTTATAAGTATTACTTCTACCTGGGAAAATATGAATTTCTAATTTTGCTGGAGGATTAGTATTATTAATGTCTTCATCATCTAATATAGCAAGAGGAACAATAGTTCCTTTTTTAGCAAAGACTGGGTAGTCTTCATCTTTAAAAAAGGAAACATACCTTTTACCACCAATAAATTTTTTACCAGTTTTAAAATCATACCATACACCATTAGGCAAAAATATTCTATGAACAGTACGATTCATTAATAAGTCTTTCTTTTTCGTAATAGGAGCAATAAATAATTCCGTTCCAAAATAATATTCATTTTTATATAAAGGTTCATCATAAATTTCTGGATATCGATAATAAATTGGTTGAATCAAAGGAAGCCCAGTATTAGAATACTTATATCCTTCACTATAAAGATAAGGAATTAATCTATGTCTTAATCTTAAATATTCAGATGCAACAGCAAAAGTTTGGGCATCCCATAACCATGGTTCTCTTTTATAGTAATGACTTTCAGCACTACTCAATCTTAAAATCGGACTAAATGTACCAAGTTGAATAAATCTCATATATAACTCAGGATCTTCTATACCATCTAAATATCCTCCAATATCATGACTTATCCAATTTATTCCGATATTAGAACTAGTTAAATTATATTCTGGAAGCAAGTCTAAATTATTCCAGCTTACTTTAGTATAACCAGAATATATAACTGGATATTTATGTGAAGCTAACAATCCATTTCTACTTAATATCATTCCTCTTTTAGCTTCACTTTGTTTATAGTCATAATAATGATAATGATTAAGTGCTCTTAAACTCATTAAATCATTTGAATTATAATAATCAATCCAATAAAAATCTACACCTAAATCATTTAGTGGTTTAATAAATACATCTAAATAGCTATTTAAAACATTTTTATTAAAGACATTAAATGGTAATATACCCTCTTCTTCTATTAAAGCTGCTTCTTTAAATCTTTTATATGAAAGTTCATCAGGATGTATTCCTGCCATTGGATTAATATTTAATCCAATTTTTATTTTTTTATTATGAAGCATATCTATTAATTGTTTAGGATTATTAAATAAATTATAGTTAAATGTAAACCCACTATCTACTTCATTATATAAAATATGCCAGTATTTACTTAATAATATAATTGATAAAGGGATTTTGTTTTTGTTAAAATTCCATATTAATTCTTCTAATTCTTCAGTTGTATAAGGATAATCTTTATTCCACCATATACCTAAGGCATACCTTGGAATTAATGAAGGTTTTCCTGTTAATCTAAAATAATCTCTTAAACAAAGGCCAAAATCTTTACGATATAAAAAGACATATATATCTATTCTAGAGTCACTTCTTTTACCTAAAGAACCATCTTTATTAAAAATTAAACTTTCCGAATCATCAATCGATACAAAGCCATCAGTTGAATATAAGCCTTTTTTATAATTAGGATTTCCATCAGCATTATCTAAACTATAACCCGTTCCTTTAAAATTACGAGCTTCAGGATGATTATAATACCAAAATTTTTCACTATTATTTAAAGTTATTTTTAAAAATTGATCAGGATTAACTTTAGAACCTATAAAAGGTCTTTCTTTTTGATACTCTAATTTAAAATAACTAGTAGTTATTACCAAATGAGTTTCATCTTCTTTTTTTATAAAATGATTAATTTCAAAATTCCGATATTTTATTAATTCGGTAGGACGATCTTCAAAAGTGCCTGTTTCACTAAATTCAAGTCTAATTAAAATATCACTCAGAATTGTAATTCGATATTTATTCCCAATAATCATTGCATCATTATGAGATCTAGCATCATCATACTTATCAATTTTAAAATGCGGTTTTAAACTAGCCATATTTATACCCTCTTTTATTATTATAATTTTAACATATTTTATAGTAAAACCCAAGATAAAATTAATAATATAAAAAAATGCTTTTCAGCATTTTTATTGAACGGCTTCAGTTTTAAGATAACCTGTAAATGCCTTCCCTTGATTAGTGTTTTGATCTGTTCCAGTATCTAAAAAATAAATAGTTAATGAATAAGTATGTATTTTATTACCGCCTGTTGCTGCTGTAAATTGACCATTACCTAATAATATATCACTAGTAGCTATATCTGTATAAGTTGTAACAGCAGGAATTGGTGTACCATTAGAATTTGTATTTTCAGAAGTTAATTTATATTCTAATGCTCCTGATGAAAAAGTATTTGTTTGTACTACTAGTGTCACTTTATATTTCATAATAATTGCAGCATTATTATTACCAGTAATAGTAAAATTCTTGGTAACAATAGCAGCACTTTGCGGATAAATGTTACTAGCCGTAATAGCACTTCCTCCAGCATAATTAATAGTCATTGTTCCACCTGATACAGTAATCGTAGTTGCAATTTCTGAACCACTAATCTTAGCAGTAAAGTATGCAAATGACACTCCTATAGTTACTAATAATAATAAAACAATGGGTATTATTAATTTTATTCCTTTTTTAGTTTTTTTATTTTCTTTTTTCATTTTTGCTCCATTTTCTATAATTTAAATTTACTATAATATACTTTTTTTAAAAAAATAAATATTTTTTATACTACTGAACTGCTTCAGTTTTTAGATAACCTGTAAGTGACTTGCCTTGATTAATGTTTTGATCTGTTCCAGTATCTAAAAAATAAATAGTTAATGAATAAGTATGTACTTTATTACCGCCTGTTGCTGCTGTAAATTGACCATTACCTAACAAAATATTACTCGCACCATTTACTATATCTGTATTAGTTGTGATAGCAGTCATTATTGTACCATTAGAACCTGTATTAGTAGAAGCTAATTGATATTCTAATGCTCCACTTGAAAATGTATTTGTTTGTACTATTAGTGTTACTTTATATTTCATAACAATTGCGGCAGTATTATTACCAGTAATAGTAAAATTCTTAGTAACAATAGCAGCACTTTGCGGATGAATGTTACTAGCCGTAATAGCACTTCCTCCAGCATAAGTAATAGTCATTGTTCCACCAGATACAGTAATCGTAGTTGCTCCTTCTGAACCACTTATACCTGCTGTAAAGTAGGCAAATGATACTCCTATAGTTACTAATAATAATAGCATAACCCCAAATAAAATATTTATTATACTGTTTTTTTTCATTATTAACTCCAATCCTTTAATTTATTAAAATTTATATTATCTATTTTTAATACTTATTATTTATATGAAAAAAATGCATTAAAAGCATTTTTATACAGGTGCCACTGAATCAGTTGTAATTCTTGCATTAAATTCTTTTCCTTGATCAGCATTTTGGTTTGCCTCTGTATCAGGAAAATAGATGGTTAATACATAAGTATGAACTTTTGCACTTACCGGACCAACAAATGAACCATTACCAAGCGGAATATTACTAGTACCAGTTCCAATATTTTGACTAGTTGTTATTGCTGTCATAGGAGTACCATTACTTCCAGTATTAGTAGCAGTCATTTGGTATTTTAATGCATTTGCAGAAAATGAATTAACTGAAACTACTAATGTACATTTATAATTCATTGTAGTTGCTGTTGCTGTAGTTCCACTTACAGTAAATGTTTTAGTTGCCCAAGCTTCTGGTCTTGGATGAATATTTGATACAGTTACTGTTGAGCCTCCACTATAGGTTATATTTAATGTACCACCTCCAACAGTAATGGTAGTTGCACTTTCTGAATTTGATATATTTGCAGTAAAGAATGCAAATGATACTCCAATAGATATTAATAATAATAAAACTACTAATACTACCACTTTAGATAAATACCCTTTTTTAAATTTATTATTTTGATTTTTCACTCTCATAATATTCATTCTATTCTCCTTATTTATAATTAAAGATTACTATATAAGATATATAATGTCAATATAAAATACATCTTGAAATGTAAATTTTAAAAGGAAATATATGGTATTTTAACTTAGATACTATATATAAAAAAAATGCATTTAAGCATTTTTATTGAACTGATTCCGTTTTAATATAAGCAGTAAATGATTTATCTTGATCAGCATTTTGACTTGAAACAGTACTTGGAAAATAAATACTTAATGCATAAGTATGAATTTTAGCTCCACCAGTTGGACCTGCAAATGAACCGTTGCCCAATAGTAAAGTATTAGTACCAGTTGCAATATTTTGCTCAATCGTTATAGCTGGAATTATAGTCCCATTACCATCAGTATTAGTAGAAGTCATTTTATATTTTAAAGCATTAGATGAAAATGTATTTCCTGTTACTACTAAAGTACACTTGTAATTCATTGCAATAGCAGTTGTATTTGTTCCAGTTACCGTAAAGGTTTTAGTAGTGGCTGCTTCAGGTTTAGGAAAAACATTAGAAACATTAATTTCAGTTCCTCCTGAGTAATTAATTGTCATTGTACCACCTGTTACTGTAAGCGTTGTTGCACTTTCTGAATTTGATATATTTGCAGTAAAGTATGCATAAGATATACCTATAACAGCTAATAATATAACTACAACAAATAATATAGCCTTTGTAATGTCTCTTTTTTTCATGTTTTTATCTCCTTATTTATAATTTAAGATTACTATAAAACAACTATAAAGTCAACAAGAAAGAAGTTTATTTTGCTTCTTCTTGTGCTCGAGTTTCTCTTATAACTGTTACTTTTATTGTTCCTGGATATTGCATTTCTGCTTCAATTTTTTCTTTCATTTCACGAGCTATTTTAAATGAAGTTAAATCATCAATTTCATCAGGTTTAACTATAACTCTTACTTCTCTTCCAGCTTGCATTGCATAAGTTTTTTCTACCCCTTTAAAACTGTTACCTAAATTTTCAAGTTCTTCTAGTCTTTTAATATAGTTCTCCATGGTATCATTTCGCGCACCAGGTCTAGCAGCTGATAATGTATCAGCAATACTAACCAATACCGAAATAATATTAGTAGCTTCATAATCTCCATGATGAGAAAGAATTGCGTTTTGAACAATTTCATTTTCACCATATTTTTTAGCTAAGTCAACTCCAATTTCAACATGACTTCCTTCAATTTCATTATCTATAGATTTTCCTATATCATGTAATAATCCTGCTCTTTTAGCTAAATTAATATTTTCACCTATTTCACTAGCTAAAAGCCCTGCTAAATTAGCAACTTCTTTAGAATGGTTCAAAGCATTTTGACCATAACTAGTTCGGAAGTTTAATTTACCAATTAAATATACTAATTCTGGATCAATTTTAGATAATCCCAATTCATATATTGTTTCATTACCAATTTCAGTAACTCTAGTATTCATATCATTACATACTTTATCATAAATTTCTTCAATTCTTGTTGGATGAATACGACCATCTTTTATTAGAGTTTCAATAGTTAATTTTGCTATTTCTCTTCTAAAAGGATCAAATGAAGAAATTACAATTACTTCTGGGGTATCATCAATTATTAAATCAACACCAGTTACCGCTTCGATAGTACGAATATTTCTTCCTTCTCGGCCTATTAATCTACCTTTCATTTCATCGTTAGGCAATTCTATCGTACTAACGGTTTGAATTGTAGTAACATCATTAGCATATCTTTCCATAGAATTAACTAATAAATTTTTAGCTTTTTTATCAACTTCTAACTTTGCTTCAGCCTCTTTTTCTTTAATTAAAGAAGCTATTTCAACAGCCATAGTTGATTCTACTCTTTCCATAATTAAGTTATGAGCTTTGTCTTTTGATAAATTAGATATTTGTTCCAATTTATCTATTTCCTCTCTTATTAGTTCGTCCATTTTTAATTCTTTTTCTTGTAATTGTTTTTGCAGAATATTTAAATTATTATCTTTTTGCTCTAAAAGATTATCTCTATTTTGAAGCATTTCTTCACGTTTATCTAAAGATTTTTCCCTTTGCATTAAACGTTCTTCACTACTTAAAATTTCTGATTTTTTTTCCTTTATTTCTTTATCAGTTTGCTGTTTCAATTTAAAAGATTCTTCCTTTAACTCAATAATGCTATCTCGGCGATGCTTTTCAGCTTCCTTTTTAGCATCATTAATCATTTTTTCTGCTTTTTTACCGGCACCTGCTCCAGTTAATATAATTATTGCATATATTGCAGTGCCTCCTAATATTAATCCAATAAAAAGAGTTAAAATGGAAGCCGTATTAAATACCATATCTTATTCCTCCATTTTCTTGTAGTTTTTATCTACACTCTTATTATAAAATTTATTAACAAATATTGCAAGAAATATTTATTAATAAATTTTAATACAATATTGCTTAAAATAATAATACTTTATAATTATTTTAGTTATTATACTTTTAAAAATACCCTATATTTATAAAAAAAAATGAGTTAATCATTTTTTTTAACATCACTTTTTTTCTTTTTAAAACTATCTTTTATTTTCTTTTCTATTTCATCGGCTATTTTGGGATTATCTTTTAAATATAATTTAATATTTTCGCGACCTTGACCAATTTTTTCTCCATTATAACTAAACCATGAACCACTTTTTTCAATTATACTTAAATCACTAGCTATATCAACAAGTTCTCCAACTTTACTTATGCCTTCCCCATAAACAATATCTAAAGTTGCAGTTTTAAAAGGTGGTGCCACTTTGTTTTTAACTACTTTGATATTTGTTTTATTGCCAGATATACTATCACCTAGTTTGATTTGTTCTCCTCTTCTAACATCAAGTCTAATAGAAGAATAAAATTTTAACGCTCTTCCACCTGGAGTTGTTTCCGGATTACCAAATATAATACCTAATTTTTCTCTTAATTGATTTATAAAAATCGCTGTTGTTTTGGTTTTATTTATAGTACCAGATAATTTTCTTAAAGCTTGACTCATTAACCTTGCTTGTAGTCCCATATGAGAATCACCCATTTCTCCATCTATTTCAGCTTTTGGAACTAATGCAGCTACTGAATCTATGACAACAATATTAATAACTTCACTACGTACTAAAGCTTCACATATTTCTAATGCTTGTTCTCCAGTATCAGGTTGACTTAATAATAATTCATTAATATTAACTCCTAAATTTTTTGCATATATTGGATCCAAAGCATGTTCTGCATCTATAAAAGCTGCTCTTCCTCCAGCTTTTTGGACTTCTGCTATGGCATGAAGTGCTACCGTGGTTTTTCCACTTGATTCAGGTCCAAATATTTCAATTATTCTTCCTTTCGGATAACCTCCTACTCCTAAAGCTAAATCAAGTGATAATGATCCTGATGACGTTACATCTATTTCAATATTATCATTTGCTCCAAGTCTCATTATAGCTCCTTTACCAAATTGTTTTTCGATATCTGCTAACACTTGTTCTAAAGCTTTATCTTTATCTTTATCTCTATCTTTTTCATTTAAACTATTCTTCAAGTTTTATTTCACCAATCTTTCTTTCTATAAACATTTTAATATATCAAAAATACTTTGTCAACACTTTTTTCGAACAATCGTTCTACAAATTTTAAAAATCTGTAAATAAAAATAAAACAGCTATTAAAGCTGTTTACCTTTCAATTAAAAATTCTTTATTAACGATAAAATATTGAATCCCTGAATAAACAGAAAGGATAGTTGCAATAAATACTAAATAATTCCCTAATGATATATTCCATAATTCAAATGGTAAATTATAGAAGAATATCATAGTTAACCCAACCATCATAAATATAGTTTTTATCTTTCCTGCCATTGAAGCTGCTACTGCTTTTCCTGATGACCCAGCAACCATTTTAATTGAATCAACGGCAATATCTCTAATTATTATTGTAACTGGAATAATAATTGGTAAAAAACCATCATAAGCAAGAGCTATTAATACTCCATTAACTAATACTTTATCTGCTATTGCATCCATAACTTTTCCAAAATCAGTAACTATACCTCGGTCTCGAGCAATCTTACCGTCTAAAAAATCAGTAAAACTAGCAATCATAAATAATATCCCAGCTATGATATATTTTATATTAATAGTAATACTTCCTGCTATTAAATAATTTGGCCATTTATAATTAATTTGATGAAAAGGAAAAACTAAAATTAATAATATTATGACTGCTAATATAATTCTTCCCATTGTAATTCTATTTGGTAAATTCATAAATCCTCCTACTTATAATAAGTTAATACATTTGTTGTCACATTACCGACTGTAATTTGTTTAACACTCCAAAATATAGCAATAATAACTAAAATTAAAATAATAATTATCATAATAATAAATTGTTTATCACTACTTTTTGATGCTGCTTTAGTATAAGGAGAAGCTATTCTCTCATCTTTTTCTTCAGCTTCAGCCTTTTCCTTTGCAGCCTTTTTTATGGCATCCATAGGAATTTTAGACGTCTTTTCAAACATATATTCATTAAATTCATCAATAACTTCAATCGAATTTAATCCTAAATATTTTGAATAACTTTCAATATATTCTTTGAGCACAAAAATATCTTTAAAAGATCCAATATTTCCTTCTTCTATTTGTTCTAAAACTAATAAGGGAATTTCTAGATCTTTACTTACTTCTTCTAAAGATACACCAGAACTTTCTCTAGTTGTACTAAGAATTTCACCAATTTCAATCAAGTGGTTATTCACTTCCTTTTTTTAAGAAAAAAAATAATATCTTATAAGCCATATTCTGTACTTACTATGTAAGTGACAAACATTTATCTACCTTTATTGGTTCTCTATCAGTTTCATTTCACTTCAAAAGATTCCCCTACCATAATTTGGGTTTCTCGCTTGCGGGGTTTACCACGTTCCACTATATCCGTTTCCAGATATACTCGTCTCTTTGGCACTTTTATATCTACTTTAACCAGTTAAGGTTATTTCAAAGCCGTTAGTTATTAACTACCTAAGGTTATTTTTTCCCTTAGCACAAACACTAAAGTCATCTCAGACTTTGCGAGTATGGACTTTCCTCTACTATATAATTAGCAGCGTTTGTCCAGATATTATTCTCTTCCATAAACAATTTTTTCTAAATTGCTTATTCTTTTTAAAAGATCTACATTTCCTATTTTTGCTTTATCATCTTCATTAGCTAAAATATTTTCCTTTAAATTACGATATTCCGCTTGAAGTTTTTTATTGTCATTTATTAAATGAATGTTATCATTTTCTAATTTTTTAATCACCCTAATAAATTCAGTATAATCTCTAATAATCATATCTAAAAACTTATCAACTTCTTGCATTCTATAACCTCTAGCATCTATTTTAAAGTCCTTTTCCAATATTTCTTGAGGCGTTAAAAATAATTTATCATTCATCATATATAACCAACCTTCTTACTAATATATTGTATTATTAATAGCGAGATTTGTCAAGATTGGAGTTTATTTGTCTAATACTGAATAAATGTATGATTCACCATATATTAACTTAGCTTTATCTATTTTACTTATTAATTCTTCATATATATCTGTCATATTAAACACCTCATTATTATATAATAAAGATAATTTTTAAAAATTAAAAGTTATTCGTCATATTAAGCCAAAATATTTCAATATTGTATCAGCTATAGTATTACCAATAAGTTCTTTATTTTGGATTATCCATGCTGCATCTTTTTCATAATCATGATGAGCTATTTCAAGTAATATTCCAAAAGGTACAGCAAGTTCATTTACTTCTCCCATTGATCCATTAGCATATTTTACTCCTCGATTAAATCCCTCTTCTTCAGAATAATATATATTTATTAAAGAATCTTGAATTAAATTTGCTAAGCTGTAAGTTTTACTAGATTGTTCATGAATCCAAGTCTCTATACCAAATATATTATGATTAGGACTAGCATTTGAATGAATCGCTAAATGTAAATCAACTCCGTAATAACGTGAATCGGCTGTCCATAAATTTATATTACCATAAGGACTATTACGATATACTTTAACATTATGACTTTTTAATCTTTTCTCAATATAATTAGTTAAATCATTCATTTCAGATTGCTCATTAGAATAACCAGTACTATTTATCCCAAAATTCAATTCTTGGTTAGATGGACTTAAATATACTGAATATGTATCTTTACTTCCAATATTAATCTCAAATTCATTAACAATACTATTATTCATTTTAGGTTCCATGATAACAGTTTTTAAAGTTATATTTTTTTTAACTATTAATGGCTTATCATATTTTATTCCATTTACAACCGGATCACTATCATCTATTGTATAAAAAATTGTTCCCTCTTGATTAGGATTATTTAAATATAAATAACTACCTGATTTAACATATTTATGATAAGTGTTAATATAAACTGGTTTTAAGGTTTCTTTTTCATTCATTTGAAATTCTACATTTGCAGATTTAGTATATTCCTCATAATCCTTATATAAAGCTTTAATTATAATATTATATTTTTCGGCTTTTTTAAAAAGTTCTGCCGATATAACACATCTATTCTTTTTAACGGTTGTTTCTTTTATTTTTTGATTTCCATTATAAATTTCTACCCTATAACTAGTAGCATTATCTCCACCATTATAAGTAAAGATAACATCATTATAATCAAGGATATTACCACTAGCAGGACTAGTAATCATAATATCAGATATAGGACTAGTTTTGTTATATAAAGAAATCTTACTAATTGAAGTTAAACCATCAAATATTTGCACATCTAATTTTTGCATCATATCTTGATAAAATTTTTTATCTATTATGTATTCATTAGATATTATTTTTTCTTCTTTTAATTTATATTTATTATCATAAATAGCTATTTGATAATTTTTTTTGCTTAAATCACCATCAATTAATAATTTATAGTCTTCATCATTATTTAATATAAGATCATTATTACTACTAAAAGTCGGTTCAGTATATTTAAATTTATAAGGATTTTTAACTGCTATACTGTCTCCTAATTTATCATATGCATATACAACTAATTTATATTTTAAATTATATTCAAGCATATTTAAATCAATTTGATTTTTAGTTTCATAGACTGATTTAGAATATATAGGAATATTATTATTATTATATACTACAATGTCATAATATTCAGCAGCTTTAACTTTTTCAAATTTAATATTAAAATTAGTAGATACATTTTCAACATCTATAATATTAAAGCTACTTAATATTTTATCACCATTTAATATTATTGCAGAAACCACAAAAGTCACACCTATAAAAGTTAATAATATTGATACTAAAGCAATAATAATCTTTTTCATATTTTCCTACTTTCTAAAACATTATATAATAATTTAAAAAATAAAAAAAGGCATTAGCCTTTAAATTTTATTAAATATATCTTTTTTTCTAATTAAGATATAAGCTAAAGTTGCAACCCCAATTATCGCAATAGCTTCAATAGGCATTTTCACTTCTGAAGTCTTAACATTTCCAACTGGAGTGGTACTATCACTTATGATACAATCAATATATTTTTTATCTACTTTAACAACAGGTCTAACAATAAATTCGGGATTTTCTGTAACAGAAGTAATATTATAAGATTCTAAAGTAGCTACCGGAGTTAAAGAATCACCATTGTAACTTTCATTATATGTTACTGCAAATACTGAAGCATTAGTTGCACTTGAATCAGCTATTTGTGTCCAATAGTTATATCCTGATGGATCAGGAAACGCATCTGTTTTAGTAGGAGCTATAAAATTTCTATCCCCCATTATTTCATATTTACCACTAGTACTTATGTTAATACCTAACACTGTTAAATCTTCAGCATTCAATAAACGAGGAGTACCTTCAATACGCCAACCTGTAGTTCCATTAATTAATACATTATATACCGGTAAAGCATCTTCTAAAACAGTAGTTGCTTCATGTTCTCCAGGAAGAGTCTGATCATAAACTGTTATACTATTTCGATAATCATCATAATTTTCTACATTTCCATTTAACATCATCCACACATACTGCTCCCCAGTAGCACTAGGTCTAATAACATGAAATTCTTTTTTTACTTGATCATTAACTATAAAAACTTCAAGTCGATCACCAATTTTAAAAGTATCTGTATATTCTGCAGCATTAACAGAAATAGGAATAAATAACAAAGTAGTAACTAAAATAAAACATTTTTTCACAAATAACACTCCTTATATTATTTTGTATCAATCTAGTATAAATATAACATAAAGAAAATAAGTTATCAACCAATATATAAATTCTTTACATAGTATGTGTTTAACTTATGATAATGTTCTATTGAAGAGGCTAGAACGCAACACTAGCTCCTACTAAATGTAATAAATACAGCCATCATTAATTTTTTTTCGACTATTTTCTTTTTAAAAGAAAGTAGTAAAGAAAACATAGTATTGTAATATCCGGGCGGTCCGTTGTGCCTCCCTCAATATTGCGTCCTATTTTTTTATCCAAGAAAATAATTTGTTTTTGCTCTTGCTCATTATTGTCACCTGAAAGGTTTTCAGGTGACTGCATGCAAAACTTGAGAGTCGACAATTATATTACGGAACCACCACAATATATGGATTACTACTCGTTCCTGTTCCAGTTACTCGCACGTCAGAGTGAATTGAAACTCCCGGCCTGACCCCGATGACGTAGTTCACGTAGATTTGGTTCAGACTCCCCATTGAGTTCATGTACCACGCGTACGCACCACCACTAAAATCCACGTAGTACGGCGATAAAGACCACCAATGCTGGTTTGTATATAAATAATTAGTGGAGTTATTTGTTCCATAATTAAATCCTGCTAAGGCTATCTCATCAGCTGTTATTAATCCGACTGGATAAGTTAAATTTCCATTTCCTATGCTCTCATCACTTACCGTAAAACGATCGTTTTTTAAACCACATAATAAACTCGGTGTTTTTTTTGTATATAATCTATACCGTGCTGCGTAATTAGTTTCACTATTTACTCCAAAACCTGTTCCAGTTGCTGCTCCACCTACTTCGCTTTCTAATTGCCTATCGTTACAAAATAAGGTATCTGATATATAATCTTTATATTTGGTATTATGTATATTAGCCCCATACCAGTTATCTAAATATGTTTTTATGGTGCTACTTGTTGTATTCGTTGTAGCCTGTGCTCTTGATGTTGATGTTGTTGTTCCTGATGGGGAATACATATATCCTATATACTTTGCATCCCTATAATTTGTGTCAAATTTTGATGTTCCTATTTGGGTTGATGTACCAGTTGTATTTATTGAGCAGGAATTATTAAGACATGTTCCATTATAAATTAATTTAATTGAGCCATTACCATTAATACGTACTATCTTCCACTGATGCTCTGCAAAGATAATATTATTATTTACATAGTCTTTTGCTCCCCTGAAGTAATAACTGGCTCCATAATCATCTAATGTTTTATACATTACATTTTCACTGTCACCATTTATATTAGCAAATGTTCCAGCTGGCGCTTCTGTTATATTATCTTTTCCACCATACTGAGATAATATTTTATTACCTAAACTGGTTTCTTCTTGAATGATGTATGGACTTGATGTTGTACCTGTTCCTACTACTTTAGTATCTGGCTTTAAATTCACTCCCGGTCTGACCCCGAAGGCGAGGTTCACGAGAATGTTGCATAAAGTCCCAGATGAGTACACGCTCCATACATACACATTGCCACTAGAAATCATGAAAAACGGTGAAAAAGACCACCAATGCTGGTTTGTATATAAATAATTGGTGGAATTTTCGCCATAATACCTCATTCCTGCTAATGCTATTTCATCAGCTGTTATTAAACCGACTGAATAAGTTAAATTTCCATTTCCTATGCTCACATCACTTACCGTAAAACGATCGTTTTTTAAACCACATAATAAACTCGGTGTTTTATTTGTATATAATCTATGCCGTGCTGCGTAATTAGTTTCACTAATTCCTCCAAAACCTGTTCCAGTTGCTGCTCCACCTACTTCGCTTTCTAATTGTCTATCATTACAAAATAAGGTATCTGATATATAATTTTCATATTCGGTATTATATATATTAGTTACATACCAGTTATCTAACTGAGTTTTTATGGTGCTATTTGTTGTATTCGTTGTAGCTTGTGCTCTTGATGTTGATGCCTCTCCTTCTATCCCTCCATACATATATCCTACATATTTAGCATCATTATTATTTGTATTAAAAGCTGAAATTCCTATTTGGGTAGATTCTCCAGTTGAATTTATTGTACAACTATTATTTGGGCATGTTCCATTATAGATTAATCTTATTGTTCCATCGCCATTAATACGTACTATCTTCCACTGATGACCTGCAAAGATAATATTATTATTTACATAGTCTTTTGCTCCTCTTAAATAATAACTCATACCATAATCATCTAATGCTTTATACATTAAATTATCACTGTCACCATTTATATTAGCAAATGTTTCTACTGGTGCTTCTGTTATAGATGATGAACCTCCATATTGACTAATCATATAATCATTTAAATAAGGGTTAGTTGCTCCTATTCCTGCTAATATTTCTAT
>JAQUFX010000011.1 GCA_028684435.1 Bacilli bacterium | reverse complement strand
TGGTAGTGAAATATTTAAAGCAGTACTTCAAAAAGAATACAATATAAAAATTAATAATCATTTAGATGGTGGAGCTACTTTATATAAAAATATTGAATATTCAGGTGCAAGTGGACCAGCAGTATTACCACTAACTTTAGTAACTAAAATATTAATTAATAATAAATATAAAAAAATATTATATTTAGCAACTGGAACTCTTCATAGCACGCTCTTAGTAAATCAAAAAAATTCGATACCTACATTAACACATGCTGTATATTTGGAGGTGGGATTATGACGCTAATATATTCTTTCTTATTTTGTGGATTATTATGTTTAATTGCTCAAATTATAATGGATAATACTAAATTGACACCAGGACATATAACATCTATTTATGTTGTTTTAGGTACTATTTTAGGATGTTTTAATATTTATGATAATATTAGTGATTTTGTAGGTGCAGGAGCCAATATACCAATTATGTCATTTGGAAATTTATTAATTAATAGTGCTTATCAAGGCTATTTATCTGATGGTGTTCTCGGACTATTTGGTAATATGTTAACTGATGTTGGAGTAGGGGTTGTTTCGGCAGTAGTATTTGCATTTTTATTAAGTATTCCAAATAAAGTTAAAGATTGATTGAAATCAATCTTTTATTATGTTAATATTTATATATAAAAAGATAGGTGAAAATATGAATAAAACCGCTAAGAAGTATATATTATATACAGTTACTGGTATTATACTATTACTTTTTTCTATAACTGCTGTTACATATTCTTATTTAAAAACGGAAGTAACTCAAGAAGAAGCTAATGTATTAACAACATTAGATTGTATGGAAGTATCAATCACAGGAGTAACTGATGAATTAAATTTAGCGAATTCATATCCGATAACTGACTTGCAAGGACAAAATACAGTTCCTTATACTTTTAAAGTGGTTAATAAATGCCAAACATATGTTGAATATAGAATAATAATGTCTTTAATGGATACTAGTACTTTAACTAATGAAGAATATATTAAAGTATCATTAAATGGTCCTAAGAATTTAAAAGCATCTTCAATTGATACTTTAGAAAAAGAAACATCAACTATTATAATTGAAAATACAATTCATAATTATGTCTTATTAAAAGGGCATTTTGAAAATAATGAAGAACATACTTATGATTATAGAATGTGGTTAAATTCTAATAGTGAAAATATATGGAATGATGAAAGTATTGCTAATAAAAATATCAATGTAAAATTATCTATAATTGCAGTAACAACCTATAAACCAGATCAGTTAAAAGAAATATTAGGTTATGAAGAAACAAGTACACCATTTTTAAATGGCTCAATTAATAAAGATCAAATAGAAAGTATCGAATTTTCAGCTTCTAAAGAAGTTCCAACAACTGCTATAGATTCATGGGATGTATCTAATGATAAAAATAATACTATTATTGCTTGGTATGAAAATACTGGTATTGACGGAAGATACAAAGTAACAATAGCTCAAAATGCTGGTGTAATTGCTAATGAAAATTCAAGTTATTTATTTAGTAATTTACCTTACTTAAAGACGTTAAATTTAAATAATTTTGATACTAAGTTTGTAACTAATATGTCAAATATGTTTAATAATATAGGTTCTTTATCAAGTACTTTAGATATTATTGGGTTAGAAAATTTAGATACTTCTAGTGTAACTAATATGTCAGATATGTTTAATAGTTTTGGACAAAATAAAAATGACTTACACCTTGATTTAAGTTCTTGGGATACATCTAATGTATTAAATACTAGTTATATGTTTAATAAAGTAAATTTAGTTAACTTAAATTTAAGTTTATGGAACATAAATAAAATTACAAATATGGATAACATGTTTGATTCATCCATTTTTCAAAGTTTAAGGTTAGATAATTGGGATACGCCTACTAGTTCAAAAAATTTAATGTTTAATAATATCTCTTTAATATCAGAAATTTATGTAAACAATCAAGAATTAAAGACATGGGTTATGACTGAAACAAATTTACCAGAAGGCACAATGATTATTTCTTTAACTTGAGTTTACTTATAATTTTATTTAAGATAAATAATCCTAAAATTATTAATAATATATACCTGATATTTAAATAAATAAAATTAAATAAATTATAATTACTAATAACATTACTGATTAAAAAGATAAAAATCATAATAATTAGTAATGTTTTTTTATTAGTATTTTTTCTAATATTAAGAGAACATAAACCTATTAAAGAAAAAGAAGAAAATATCCACATCATAAATATAATATTTTGTATATTATCAAAAAAATCTAAAAAAGTTACTCTTTTAAAAATAATATATTCAGGATAGTTAAATATTGATGCTACATTGATTCCTAATGTGCCGATTATTAATAGAAAGAATATTAGTATCGTTAAGGAACTAATTAAATAAACTTTACAATTATAATTCTTTTTTATGTTAGGAAATAATATTAACGAAGAAGTGCTAATAAGAGCAAAATCCAAACTTGATAATAAGATATTTATAATTGAAGAATTACCTATTATGGGTAAAAAATTATTAATTGATATTAGAGGTATTAAAGAAATAAAAGCAATAGTAAAAAGAAAAACATTAATTATAACAATAATATTGGCAGCTTTAAATATCGTTTCATCACCTTTAGCACTAGAATAAAAAGCAACTAATAATAATGGAATCAATATAATAATAATTGGTGTTTTATTTAAATATAATAATGAAATACAATTTGTTAATATCGTTGTCATAATTAATAAGATACAAACATTTATTAAGGTAAAAATGATTTTATTATTATTATGAGGTAGAAGATGTAATATATAATTAATAAATAAACCAATAATTATTCCTAAAATAATACCTATCCAGTAGTCGTTACCTAAATCTCTTATTATTTTAATAAAACCAATCCCTAAAAATAATGGTTGCAAAATTAAATAAAGCAAAGAATTGTATTCTTGTTTTGTATTTTTCATTTTAATCACCTATATTATCTAATATTAAAGAATAATCGTTAATTATTATCTTGGTCTTAATTTGATAATTTATTTTATTTAATAAATTATCAGGATATTTATTTTGTTTATAGATTATATTTCTAAAACCTAAAATGTCACTATTATTGGAATATAATTTAATAATGAAATTATCAATCCTTTTTTTAAATTCATTATTTATAATTTTTAAATGTTCTTTATTATTTATATCAAAATTTTCGGTTTCAATTAAATTTCCTTCTAAACGAGTGAAAATTTTTATAGTATTATTTTGATAAATAATTTTAGATAAATAATTATTTCCTTTAAGAACTGTTTTTTTATCATCAAAATTAAAGTTTAAATAATAATTCATAAAATTGTTATTTAATATATTATATATAGCAATTTCTTCGCCTTCAATATAATTAACGATATCTGTCTTATTAAATATTGCGGCTCTATTCATTATTATTGATTCATTTTGAATATCGAAAATCGGTAATATTATGTCTTGATAATTATTTAAATATATATCTAATAGATTACATATTTTTATATTAATTAAGTTATTATTTGTATTATCATAAACACTTTTAATATAATTACCAAATATTTTTTCTTGATTGATGAGAGTTTGAATTACTTCTTCACTTTTATCACATATCGCAATATTATAATCAAATGAGAAATTATTATCTCGAGCGATAAAATCTAAAATTTTATTTAATTTTAAATTTGCAGCATCAGAAGATATTAATAAAACGTCGAGATTGATAAAATATAAATCTTTATTAAGGGATGTTGAAGCATTTTTTATGGCTGATTCAATTGAAGTACCTATTCCTTTTAAAATATATGATGAATATTTATCATCTTTATTATTTTCACCAATTTCGATAATTACTTCAAAATTATTATCTTTAAAATTGATTGCTAAAGAAGAAACAATTGCAAGATTATTTATTTCTTTATAATTATAACAACCAGTTAATAATAAACATATAATAATCAAAAAAATTTTTTTCATTTTAGACTTGCTTTCTAATATTATCAGTTAGATATTTACTACGATAATTATTTTTTTTTCTTTTAGTTTTTATTAAAGTTTCTTTTAAATAAGATAAATCAAGTGGTGATAAGGGAAACATATAAGTTAGATTAAATGATTTATAAGAACATAAATTTATAATTATTAATAATGTACACAATGCAAAACCATATAGTCCTAAAAAGGCGGCAAATAATAAGAAAATAAATCTCCATGTTCTGATTGCTCCGGTTATTTCAACTTCATTAAAGATTAAGCATGATAAAAAAGTCAAAGCTATGATAATAATCATTATCGGACTTACAATTCCAGATGCAACAGCTGATTCACCAATTATTAAAGCTCCTAATATAGATATAGCACTACCATAACTATTAGGAAATCTTAAATCGCTTTCTCTTAATAGTTCACATACAAATAACATAATTAAGGCTTCAATTATCGAAGGAAAAGGAACTCCAAATCGTTGAGTAGAAATATTCATTAAAAATTTAGCAGGAATTGATTCTTGGTTAAAATTAGTTATTGCAATATATAATGCAGGAGCAATAATGGTTATTATAAAACAAAATATTCTTAAAAATTTTAAAAAATTAGTATTGATACTATTTGTAAAATAATCATCAGTAGGGTTGATATAATCGGCTAAAACAGCAGGTAAAATAATCGCAAAGGGTGATGTATCAACTAATATTACAATTTTACCAGAAAGTAATGCTCTTACTATTGTATCAGGTCTTTCTGATAGTTTAACGGCGGGAAAAACATTTTTATTTTCATTTGTTAAAAATTGTTTTAATTCACCAGAAGTAGTTATAGCTTCAGTATCAATATTATTTAACCTTTTAGTTACATCATTTACTAAATCAGGTTTAACGATATTATCTATATATAATAATCCTACATTTGTTTTAGAATAACGACCAAGTATAAAATCTTTGGTTTTTAAATGACGACTTTTTATTCTTCTTTTTATTAAACCAATATTTTTTTGGTAATTTTCGATAAAGGAATCTTTTGGACCATAAAGAGAAGGTTCGACTTGAGCTCTATTTATAGATCTATCAAATGAAGCTTTAGTTTCTATTGCATAAATAATATTATTTTCAATAATAATAGTAAATCCACTACATATATAAAACTCTACTTCGTTTAAATATATTTCTTTTATATTAGGAGCAGATATAATATCTTTGATATTTTTAAACTTAAAATTGGGAGTTGTCAAGTTTTTTATGATATATTTATTTACTAAATCACTACTAGATACTGATGCTAAAAATAGTACATAAATTATTTTGAAATTCTTTTTTATTTTTCTTATTATTAAATCAGGATTGTCATTAAATAATTTTAAAATTAAATCAATATTTTTCATATTATCACCATTATATTATTATGAGTTATATTTTATATTTTATATAGTTAATTTTTAATAATTATGATAAAATAAATAATTAAATGAAGGAGGTTTAATTAATGGACAATAAAAAGAAATTAAATTCATTTACTGATGGTACATATATTTTCCAAGAAACTGAAAATGAAAATCAATTTTATTTTTATAGAGCTGATGATGAAGTATTAGGTGAGATTGATAGCGAACCAATGGAAATGTATCAAAAATATATCTGTATGAAAATGATGGAAAAAAATGTTGTTCCTGAAATTGTTGCTAATAATATCAGATTTGATACTTCTGATGATGGAAAATGTATTAGATTAACCACATTTGCTATTTTAAAAAAAGAAATTGTTTTAGAGCAACAAAAAGAAAAAGGGATAAAAAAACTTGTAAAATCAATTTTAGGAAAAAAATAAAATTAATATATTTTATAAATATGAATTATTTTTTTTATTACAAATATAATATATATGACAGATTTATTTTAAAATGGTAATTATCATATTAAAGGTTGACAAAAACACTAAAAGTGATATAATAACTTTGTCATTTAAAGGAAAGCGATGTATCCACATCCACCTGATTCATACGTTTGAATAGGTAAAAAGCTAAAATATTTATAAAATATAATTAGGTTTTAGTGGATGCATTATTTGCATTCACTTTTTGATTATGGAGGTGCTTTATAATAGCAAATATCAGAAAAGATGATTTACCGACTAATGAAAATATAAAGGTTAGTGAGCTAATGGTTATAGGCCCAAATGGAGAACAAATGGGGACTAAAAAACTTGAGGATGCTTTAACATTAGCAAATTATGCTGGTTTAGACCTTGTTTTAATGAGCGAACATAGTGATCATCCTGTTGGGAAAATAATGGATTATAATAAATATCGTTATGAAAAACAAAAGAAACAAAAAGAAGCAAATAAAAATCAAAAATTTAACACTAAAGATATAAAAGAGTATCAATTTTCTGTTACTATTGATGTTGGTGACTTTAATACTCGCAAAAAGAATGCTGAAGAATATTTAAAAAAAGGTCATAAAATTAAAGCTTCATTAAGGTTTAAAGGTAGACAAATGGCTCATACTGAATTAGGTAAGGAAGTATTAATTAAATTTGCTGATTCATTATCTGAATCTGGCACAATTGAAACTCAACCCAAATTAGATGGTAGAACAATGACAATGATTTTAGCACCAAAAAAATAAGGAGGAAATAAAGATGCCAAAACAAAAAACTCATAAAGCAAGTAGTAAGGTTTTTAAAAAAAAGAAAAATGGTACATTAGTATTTAAAAAATCAGGTGGTAATCATAATACCGCTAAAGATTCTAGTAAACAAGTAAGACAAAGAAGAAATCAGGGAGTATTAGCGAAAGGAGACGCTGACAGATTAAGTTCTGTTATCTAGGTGATAAATAATGACAAGAGTTAAAGGTGGATCTGTAGCAAAAAACAGAAGAAGAAAAGTTTTAAAACAAGCAAAAGGATATTTTGGAAGTAAACACAGATTATTTAAAACAGCTCAAGAACAAACTTTCCACAGTGGGGAGTATGCTTATCGTGATCGTAAAGCAAATAAAAGAAACTTTAGAAAATTGTGGATAACAAGAATAAATGCTGCATGTCATGAAAATGACATAAGTTATTCAAGATTTATTAATGGTTTATCAAAAGCAAATGTTGATATTAATCGTAAAATGTTAAGTGAAATAGCTATTGATAATCCTAATTATTTTACTAAATTAGTTATTATTGCTAAAGATGTCTTAGATGGAAAAACAGTGAAAATTGATAATGTAAAATCAGAAGTTATGACTTCTACTGTAACAAAAGAACCTGAAATAACATCTGAAAAATTAGATTTAAGTAATTTAACAGTTGCAGAATTAAAGAAAATAGCTAAAGATAAAAATATTTTTGGATATCCAAAAATGAAAAAAGCTGAATTAATTGCTGCCTTAAAATAATATAAACTTTCTATAAAAAAAATTTAATATAATTTGAGAATAAAAAATAAGAAGTATTAAATAACACTTCTTATTTTTTGATATACTTCATTAATATTTTTTATAGGTTGTTTTTCTTCATAAACTGGAATTAAATGTAAATGATAATGTTTTATTATTTGATTTACACCATAATTATTAATTAATGCTAAACCATTAGGATTTAAGCTTTCATATAAATATTTCTTCATTAGTCTTGCTATTTTATGAATATGATTAAGAGTATTATCATCTATATTTAAAAAATCGCTATAATGTTTAATTGGTATAATTAATATATGACCATTACTAGTTGGATTAACATCCATTATTACCTTTACTATATCATCTTCATATAATATCTGAGATGGAATTTCTCCGTTATTAATTTTGCAAAATATACAATTCATTTTTATCACCTATAGATAATATAACATAAATAATATTTTTTATGTACATTTTGCCTACTTAGTGCATAAATTAAATTGAGGAGTGATAATTTGGCAAATTATAAAGAAATAGTTACTAAAGCAGTAATTGGTAAAACTAAAAAATCTACTAGTGAGGATTTAATAATTGATACAAAATCATCTATTGATACTGTTCTAGGATGCTGGGTAATTAACCATAATTTTAGTGGACGAAATAATCAAGGAAAAGTTCATATAGAAGGTAGTTATGATGTTAATATTTGGTATTCTTTTAGTAATAATACTAAAACAGATGTTTTAGTTCGTAATTTTGTTTATAAAGATATAGTAAATGTTAAATTAAAAAATGATAATATTTTAAATAATACTGATGAAATAATAGTAAGAAGTTTATCAGCACCATCAGTAACAAAAGTAGATGTAGATGGAAGTAATGTAAAACTAAATATTGAAAAGGAACTAGGTGTTGAAATAGTTGGAGAGGCAATGGTAAAAGTAGCTGTCGAAGAAGATTATGATGATTATGACAATGATGATTCTGAACCGGAAACTTATATCGAAGAAGCTATCAATGATGAAATCGACGAAGACTATTTAAATGGTGTCAACCAATAACAGTTGACACCTTGTCTTTTTTTTGTTATTATTTATTTAGAAAAAGGAGGAATAGAAATGGCTGTAAAATTAAGATTAAAGAGAATGGGAGCAAAACAAAAACCTTTTTATAGAATTGTAGCTGCTGATTCTAAAAGTTCTAGAGATGGAAGTTTTATCGAAATCGTAGGAACTTATAATCCACTTTTAGATAATAATAAAGTAAATCTTGATGAAGAAAAAACACTTAAATGGTTAAATAATGGAGCTGAACCTACTACAACAGTAAAAAGTATTTTATCTAATAATGGTATTTGGGCGAAATTTAAAGGTGCTAAACAAAAACCGAAAAAAGTTGTTAACAAAAGCACTAAGAAAAGCGAAGAGTAAATTATGCATAAAGAATTAATTACTTTTACTGAAAATCTAGTTAAAAATTTAGTTAAACAACCTGATATGGTCAGCGTCCAAGAATTTGGTGGCGATGATGAAACAATTTTATTAGAAATTATTGTTCATGAATCAGATATGGGAGCAATTATTGGTCGAAGTGGTAAAATGGCTAATGCTATAAGAACCATGGTTCAAGCATATGCTTTTCTTCATAAACTAAATCGTGTAAAAATAAATATAGACTCTTTTTAAGAATCTATATTTTTTTTATAATAGGTTTATTTGATATTTCATAAGTATATGTTTTTTGATTAGTTAGTAAGTCATAAATTAATGATGCTTTTAATTCATATTGTTGAGTAATATAATCTTTAGATATCTTTCTGCTTAAAGGAATATCGATTGTTTTTTTTATTTTATTAATGTATTTAAGTCCTTTTTCGTTAAAACCTAGTAATTTGATATATTCTAGGTTAATAATGCTATTATTTTCTTTTTTTAAACCAATTAATATATGAAAAAGCATTCTTCTAATGCGATTATAAGTATATCTTTTAGTTTTAATTAATTTGATTAGATCTTCAAGATTATTAGCATTATTAATAACTTTTTTTAATCTATATTCAATTCCTTCATCAACTGTTAAATATTCATTTAAATTAGGTTCGGTTATTATTTTATATTTTATTAAATTAAATAAAAGTGTTTCATCTATATTTTTAAAATAAAAATTATATTTAGTGTATTTAGCAACTTTTATATTATTTTTTATTTTATTTCTAATATTGCTAGCACTA
The DNA here is from genome assembly GCA_028684435.1 of Bacilli bacterium. GTDB lineage: Bacteria > Bacillota_I > Bacilli_A > RF39 > UBA660 > DUUS01. The sequence goes on along the minus strand of JAQUFX010000011.1, from coordinate 14,440 downwards.
ATTATTTTATTCATACTTGATGTATCATGATAATTATTAGTTCTTTTAATTGTAAAAGGAGTTATATTAAATTTATTTTTAATTATAGCTTTGACATAAGAAATAGCTAATAAATCATTAGGATTACTTATTTTAATTCCAATGGATTTATTTAAAGCGGTAGGGTAATTAATTCCGGTTTTTAAATTTTCTTTTATTTTAACTTTAAAATCATTTTTTAATTGAATATTAGCAATTTTAGTAATTAAATTAATATCATTACTTTCACTTCCAAATATTATTTTCTGACATCCTAAATAATTTAATATTTTTATAGCGCTTTCGGCAAAAATATCAGCTGAATTAGATGAATACCTAAAAGGATGTTCAACTATTAAATCTATATTATTATCTAAAGCTATTCTAGTCTTATCTTCTTTTGTTAAAATGCTTACTTCTCCCCGTTGCAAGAAATAACCATTTAATACTAAAATAATTAATGAATTAGGATATATTTCTTTAATCTTCTTTATATGGTAAGCATGACCATTATGAAAAGGATTATATTCACATATTATACCAATTATGTCCATAAAATCACCTATATTTAATTATAGCAAATAAATATAGCCCATGGTATAATATATTAATATAAAGGGTGATTATATTGAAAAGAAGATTAAAAGTTTATTTTGCTCATTCTTCAAAATTAGATTATAAAAATCTAATATATCGCTTTGTAATTACAAGCCCAGTATGTATTAATCACGAATTAATGTTACCTTATACTAAGGAATACCAAACTAAATATATTAAAGAATTAATGACAGAAGCAGATATAATTATTGTTGAAGTAAGCAATCCAAATTTAGGTTTAATATATGAACTTAAACTACTTTCTAAAATTAATAAACCAATAAAATATCTTTCACTTACAAATGAAATACCTATTAAATTAAAAAAATTAGTACCAGAAATTGAATATATCACTGAAGATAAATCATATATTCAAATTATTGAAAATTTTATTAAACAATATTCTGATATGAGTAAAGAAGAATATGAAGATCCCACTATTATATTAGGAGAATTATAAATAGAATTAAAGAATTAAACTTTACATTTAAAAAAACCTTTGTTATAATATGATTGCAGATTTAAGTGGGCCAAAAATCCCACTTTTATTATTGATTTAGGAGGAATTATGAAAGAAATAACCAAACAAATAGCTGAACTTATAAAAAAACCGATGGAAGCATTAGGAATAATAGTCCATAATGTTGAGTATATTACGGAGAATAATTATAATTTTTTAAAAATCACTTTAGATAAAGTTAATGGGATTGATTTAGACGCAATAGTAGAAGCAACAAAAACAATAAATCCAATAATAGATAAGTATGATTTAATTAAAGAGGAATATATTTTAGATATTTCAAGTAAAGAAAGAGGTTAATCATGAATGGCAAAGAATTTACTAAAGCAGTAAAATTAATTACTGATGAAAAAGGAATTAATGAAAATATAGTTTTTGAAGCTATGGAGCAAGCACTTATTACATCTTATAAGAAAAATTTCGGTTCGAAAACTAATGTAAAAGTTAATATTGACCGTGAAACTGGAGATATAAAAGTTTATTCATATTTAGTTGTAGTAGATGAATATATTGAAGGAGATGAAATAATAGATGAAGAAGGAAATATTTCTTATGATGAACCAGAAATAAATGAAGATGCACAAATATTACTTGAAGATGCGCAAAAAATTATTCCAGATATTAAGGTTGGGGAAACAATTGAAGAAGAAGTAACTCCTAAAGATTTTGGTCGAGTAGCAGCATCTACTGCTAAACAAGTCTTAACTCAAAAGATTAGAGAAGCTGAAAGAAATAGTATTATTGATGAATTTTCAAATAAACAAGATGAATTAATGGTCGGATTATTAGCTATGGAAGATAATAATAATTATTATGTTGATTTAGGTAGAACAAGAGGAATATTACCGAAAAGTGAAATGATACCTGGTGAAGTTGTGAAAATGGGCACTAGTATAAAAGTTTATTTACAAAAAATTGAAGCAACTCCTAAAGGACCACTTATATTATGTTCGAGAAAACATCATGGATTTGTAAAAAGACTTTTTGAAAATGAAATACCTGAACTTGCTGATGGAACCATTATTTTATATGGTGTGGCTAGAGAACCAGGTATAAGAAGTAAAGTATCTGTGTATTCTAATAACGAAAGAATAGATCCTATTGGTACTTGTATTGGAGAGCGTGGTTCAAGAATTGGTAGTATTTTAAAAGAATTAAATGGTGAAAAAATAGATTTAATTTTATATAGTGAGGATCCTAGTGAGTATATTGCTAATGCTTTAAGTCCAGCTAAAGAAGTAATTGTTAACATAATAGAAAATGCTAAAGAAAGAAAAGCTCTTGCGATAGTAAATGTAGAAAATTTATCTTTAGCTATCGGTAAAAAAGGAATTAATATAAAACTAGCTAGTAGATTAACAAAATTTCATATTACTGTTAAAACTCTTGATCAAATAACAGCTGAAGGAAATGAAGATAAATGAAAAAAATACCATTAAGAATGTGTGTTGTTACTAAAGAAAAACTTCCTAAAAAAGATTTAATTAGAATAGTTAAATATAATAATGAAGTATTTGTTGATGCTAATGGTAAACAAAATGGTAAAGGTTGTTATTTAAAAAAAGATATTGAAGTAATAAATAAAGCTCAAAAAACAAAAATATTAGATAAAATATTAGAAACTAATATTAATGAAGAAATATATATAAATCTATTAAGTATACTAAAATAGAAAAGGTGGTGCTCATAAATGAGAGTAAAAGATTATGCAACCGAATTAGGTTATACTATTCAAGAAGTACTAGATCAATGTAAAGAATTAGGAATTAAAATAACTTCAGCAACAGAAGTATTAGATGATGATGCAATTATTATGTTAGATAATTCGATGAATTTAATTAGTAGTGATAGTGATATAAATCATGAAGATCATGAAATATTAGATGATACTGTTGAGGAAATAATTAGTGAATCAAATTTTATTAAGGAAGAAAATCAAGATAAAAAACAAAAATTAAAAAAGAAATTATCTAATGAAACAAATAATAAAGAATATTATAATAAAAAGAAAGCCATGTATAAAAGTAAAACTAAACTAATGACTAATGAGGAACCTAATGATAATATAGTTTTATACAAAGAAGTTATGACTGTTAATGATTTTGCTAATGTTTTAAATATAAGCTCAACTGATATAATAAAGAAATTAATATCGGCAGGATTAATGCTTAATCTAAATCAAGTAATTGACTTTGAAAATGCTGAAATTATTGCTTTAGATTATAAAAAAGTATTAAAAAAAGAAGAAACTCAAGATATATATAATTTTGAAGAATATGAAATTATTGATAAAGAAGAAGATTTAATAAATAGACCTCCAGTAGTAACTGTAATGGGACATGTTGATCATGGCAAAACTACTTTACTTGATTATATAAGAAATTCTAGTGTAGCTGAAAATGAAGCTGGAGGAATAACTCAAGCTATTGGAGCTTATCAAACAACCTATAACAATAAAAAGATTACTTTTATTGACACTCCAGGACATGCAGCCTTTACTGAAATGAGAGCAAGAGGAGCAAGTGTTACTGATATAGTTATTTTAATAGTTGCTGCAGATGATGGCGTAATGCCACAAACTAAAGAAGCTATTGATCATGCATTATCGGCTAATGTTCCTATTATAGTAGCTGTCAATAAAATAGACAAATCAAATGCTAATCCAAATAAAATTATGGAAGAAATGGCTGCTTTAAATATTACCCCAGAAGCTTGGGGAGGAAATATTCCATTTGTTAATGTAAGTGCAATAACTGGTGAAGGAATAGATAAGTTACTAGAAACAGTTTTAGCTATAGCAGAAGTTAATGAATTGAAAGTTAATCCTAATCGTTATGCATTAGGAACTGTAATAGAATCACGGGTTGATAAAAATATTGGTGGGGTGGCTACTATCCTTATTCAAAATGGTACCTTAAGATTGGGAGATCCAATAGTAGTTGGAACATCTTATGGTAAAGTTCGTACTTTAAAAAACAATCAAGGAAAAGATATTGTATCAGCTGGACCTAGCATGCCAGTAGAAATAACTGGTCTTTCAGATAATCCTTCAGCTGGAGATAAATTTATGGCTTTTGAAACTGAAAAAAAAGCAAGAGCTGTTGGAGAAAAAAGATTAATTGATATAAAATCTCGAAAACATGATAAAGAAGTGGTATCTTTTGAAGATTTATTTGCTAAAATACAATCTGGTATAAAAGAAATAAATGTTGTATTAAAATGTGATGTCAGAGGTTCGGAAGAAGCAGTTAAAAATTCTTTAGAAAAAATTGATATTGAAGGTGTGAAGATAAAAGTAATACGAACAGGAATTGGAACTATTACTGAAAGTGATGTAGTACTAGCTAATGCTTCTAATGCCATAATATTAGGATTTAATGTATCACCATCAGCAATTACTAAAGAAGTTGCCAAAGAATATAATGTTGAAATAAGATTATATCAAATAATATATAAACTAATTGAAGAAATGGAACTTGCAATGAAAGGATTGCTAGATCCAGAATTTGAAGAACAAATTACCGGCACAGCTGAAGTACGTAAATTATTTAAATTTAGTAAAGTAGGAACTATAGCAGGTGTGTTTATAACAAGCGGTTTTATTAAGAATCATTCTAAAGCAAGAATTATCCGCGATGGAGTAATTATTTATGATGGAAAAATATCATCAATTCAAAGAGAAAAAGATACTGTTAAAGAAGTAAAAAATGGATTTGAATGTGGAATTACTATTGAAGGATATAATGATATAAAAGAAAAAGATGTTTTCGAAGCTTATCAAGAAGTTGAGGTAAAAAGATGAGCAAGATTAAAATTGAAAGAATAGCTTCCCAAATAGTAAGAGAATTATCAAACATTATATTTACTGAAGTTAAAGATGAAAAAATAAAAAGTGTTACGATAACAGCCTCTGATTTAACTCCTGATTTAGGTTTAGCAAAAATTTATTATACTTTTTTAGGTAATTATAGTCATGAAGAAGTTCAAAATGAATTAGAAAAAGCCGCTTCTTTTTTAAGAACTAAGTTAGCTGAAAGTATAGATATAAGACATACCCCTGAATTGAAATTTATATATGATGAATCAATAGAGTATGGTGCTAATATAGAAAAAATAATAGAAGATATTAATTCAAGGTGATTATATGAATGGTGCTATTATAATAAATAAATCTAAAGGATATACGAGCAGAGATGTTATTAATAAATTAAATAAAATATTAAATACTAAGCAAATAGGCCATACTGGAACGCTAGATCCACTTGCAACTGGTGTATTAGTATGTTTAATAGGTAGAGCTACTAAGTTAGCTAATATTTTAACTAATCAAGATAAAGAATATATCGCATCATTTAAATTAGGTTTACTTACTGATACATTAGATATTACTGGTAGTATTTTAAAAGAAGAAAATTTTATTTATAATAAAAAAGATATTATAAAAGTCATTAATAGTTTTAAAGGGACTTATTATCAAGAAGTGCCAGCATATTCAGCAGTAAAAGTTAAAGGTAAAAAATTATATGAGTACGCAAGATTAAATGAAGAAATTAAGTTACCTAAAAGAGAAATTAATATATATGATATAAAACTATTATCTATTAAAAAAAATATTATTACAATTAAAACCAAAGTATCTAAAGGAACTTATATAAGAAGTTTAATAAGAGATATTGGAGATTCTCTTGGTACTCATGCTACATTAACTGATTTAGAAAGAACTGCTTCAGGACATTTTAATATTAAAGATTCTAATACAATAGATAATGTTGTGAATAATAAATATCGTTTTTATTCTATATTAAATCTTTTGAAAGATTATCCTAAAGAAGAAATAGATCCTAAGATGTTATTTAAAGTTAAAAATGGACAAGTTTTAGAAAAATCTATTAAAGATTATTTATTATTTACTGTACATAATCAGGAAATAGCATTATATGAAAAATATGATAATAGTCATATAAAACCATCTATAATGTTTTATATAAATAAATAAACTTATTATATTACGTAATAAGTTTATTTATTTGTAATTTATATTATATTATGATAAAGTATAAAATTACATTAGGAGTTTCTTATGAATGAGTTAAATAATGATATCGATATAAGTATTTATATGATTAAAAATAATATATCATATGGAATTGAAAATTATTCATCATTATGTCTTTTTTCTAATGAAAATGGGCAAGCGAAAGATAATATTTTTAATTATAAAGATAAAAAAATTTTATGTCCTACTGCAAGTGGTGATCAATATTTAATTGCTAAATTTTATGATGCTAGAGAAATAATCACTTATGATATTAATAAGTTATCTAAATATATAACAGAATTAAAAATTGCTTCAATTAAAGCTTTAAGTTACGAAGAATTTCTTTTATTTTTGTTTCCAAGATTATTAGGAAAAGATAATAAATTTTTTTTAAGCAAAATAATATTAAAAAAAGTAGTTCCTTATCTAGATAAAAATGACAATATATACTGGAATGAGATTATATCTTTTGCTTCTAAAAATGGATATAATAAATTTATAGATAAAGATAATGAATGTTATAATGAAGATGAAATAAAAAGAGAATGTATTTTTTATTCCAATTATCATTCTTTTAATATTTTAAAACAGAAATTATTAAATGATTCAAATTTTGACTTTATTAATAAAGATATAAGAGAGTTAAAGATTGATGGTAGTTTTGATATAGTTGATTTGTCAAATATTATGACTTCATTAATTATTCAAACCTTCTTTAATGATTCATTCGAGTTCACCGTTGATGAATTAAACAAAATATATGTTGATTTTATTGATAAAAAGATTATTCCTCTAATTAAATATAATGGGGATATATTGGTTGATTATCAAATTGCAGTAGGCAATAGTAATATGCAACCATGGTTTTATAGTGATAAATATGAAACTTATGAAGTGAAATCTAAAAAAAAGAATAATACTGATATAATATTAAAGTATCAAAAAAGTTGACAAAGACTTTAAAAAAGCATATAATTTAGTACATAAAGCAATTGATGAAGATGACAAATAAGAAACTATTTAGAGAATCTTATGTATGGTGAAAGTAAGTGTAGGGAATTGTTTGTAGATCACTTCTGATGCGTTTTTCTGATAAGGAAAAAACGAAGATCCATCGTTAAAGGATATAAGTGCATGATATAAGTTCATGAATTAAGGTGGTACCACGCATATTTTGCGTCCTTAAATCATGAACTTTTTAATTTTAAGAAAGGAAGAGAAAAATGGACTACAAAGATACATTATTAATGCCTAAAACTGAATTTCAAATGAAAGGTAATTTACCATTAAATGAAAAATTACAAAGAGAAAAATGGGATAGTATTGGCCTTTATAATTTGATTAGAGAAAAGAATAAAGGAAAAGAATTATTTATTTTACATGATGGACCTCCATATGCTAATGGAAATATTCATATTGGTCATGCCTTAAATAAAATATTAAAAGATTTTATTAATAGATATGCTTATATGAATGGAAGAGATATGGTATATATTCCAGGATGGGATACCCATGGACTTCCAATTGAACATGCTATTACCAGTAGCGGAATAAATCGCAATGTAGTATCTAAAGCAGAATTCAGAAAAATATGTGAAGATTATGCTAAAGAACAAATAAAATCTCAAATGGAGGGCTTTAAAGCATTAAATGTAATAGGAGATTGGGATAATTATTATGCTACTTTTCAAAAAGAAATGGAAGCAAAACAAATAGAAGTATTTGCAACGATGGTCAAAAAAGGTTTAATATTTAAAGGAATGAAACCAGTTTATTGGTCACCTTCTTCTGAATCAGCTTTAGCTGAAGCAGAAATTGAATATCTTGATCGTAAAGATCCTTCAATTTATGTTGCTTTTCCAGTTGTAAGTGGAAATAAATATGTAAATGAAGAAGATCATTTAGTAATATGGACAACAACTCCCTGGACTTTGCCAGGTAATACCGCAATAGCAGTTGGAGAAAATTTTGAATATTCAAAAGTTATGGTTAATAATAAAAATTATATTGTAGCTTCGGAATTACTTAATTCTTTAAAAGAATTATTTGCATGGGATAATCCTAAAATTATATCTACTTTTAAAGGTAAAGATATATTTAATATAAAATATAAACATATTTTTATGGATCGAGTAAGTTCGGTAGTTGTTGGAGAAAATGTAACCTTAGATACAGGTACAGGATTAGTACATACCGCACCCAGTTATGGAGCAGATGACTTTATTTTAGGAAAAAAATATAATTTAGAAATGATTTTTGGAGTCGATGATAAAGGAATCCTAAATGATGAATCAGGGATATTTTCAGGTCTATTTTTTGAAGAAGCTAATAAAGAAATTACTAAGTATTTAGATGAAAAAGGATATTTATTAAAATTAGTATTTATTACTCATAGCTATCCTCATGACTGGAGAACTAAAAAACCGATTATATTTAGAGCTACTTCTCAGTGGTTTTGTAGCATAGAATCTATAAAACAAAACATTTTAAATAGTATCGAAAATGAAATTAAATGGCAACCTGCATGGGGAAAAATAAGACTTTATAATATGATTAAAGATAGAGGAGATTGGTGTATATCTCGCCAAAGAGTATGGGGTGTACCACTACCAATATTTTATAACGAAGATGGGTCAGAAATTTTAGATTATGATGTAATGATTTATATTGCTGATTTATTTAAAAAACATGGGTCTAATATTTGGTTTGAAAAAGAAGCTAAAGAACTACTACCAAAAGGATATACTAATGAAAAAAGTCCTCATGGAATTTTTACTAAAGAAATGGATATTATGGATGTATGGTTTGATTCAGGAACAACACACACTGGAGTTTTAATTGAAAGAGGATTACCATATCCAGCTGACATTTATCTTGAAGGTTCGGATCAATATAGAGGTTGGTTTAATTCATCATTAATTTGTGGCATTGCTGCTCATAATAAACCACCTTATAAACAAATAATATCTCATGGATTTACTTTAGATGGCAAAGGTAATAAAATGTCTAAAAGTTTAGGTAATGTTATAGACCCATTGAAAGTAATTTCTGAAAGGGGATCAGATATATTAAGATTATGGGTAGCTTCGATAGATTATACTGAAGACATGCCTATTAGTAATGATATTTTAAATCAAGTAAGAGAATCTTATCGTAAGATAAGAAATACAGCTAAATTTATTTTGGGTAATATTAATGATTTTGATCCCAATAAAGATTCAATAGAATATAAAAATATGTTTGAATATGATAAATATATGATGTATAAATTAAATGAATTTACATCAGAAATTAAAAAAGCCTATAGTAATTATAACTATCAAGAATTATATAAATTAATTAATAATTTTATCTCATTTACTTTATCTAATTTTTATTTAGATTTTACAAAAGATATATTGTATATTGAAGGAAAAGATTCTAAAGTAAGAAGAAGTGTTCAGACAGTTTTATATAATATCATAAATAATTTAGTGTTATTAATTGCTCCTATTTTACCATATACTTCAGAAGAAATATATGAATTTATTCCTGGTAAAAAAGAAAAGAGTATTCATTTGTGTGATTTTCCTTCTTTAAATAAATATGATTGTGATTTAAAAATATGGAATTTATTCTTTGAAATTAAATTTGATGTTAATAAAGCTTTAGAAGAAGCTAGAAATAATAAAATAATTGGTTCTAGTCTTGAAGCAACTATAACTATAAATTTACCTCAAAAATACCATCTAGTAAAAGAAAAATTAGAATTATATTTACCTCAATTATTAATAGTATCAAAAATAAATTATTCAAATGATAATTTAACTAAATATGAGCATATAAGTATTTTAGTTGAAAAAAGTAAGGGTAAAAAATGTCAAAGATGCTGGAATTATGTAGATAAATTAATAGAAGATAGATGTATAAGATGTGATGACATAATAAAAGGAAATAAATAAATATTTCCTTTTTTCTATCTGTTATAATATTCTACAATTAAAGACTCATTAATATCAGCATGAAGTTCATTTCTTTCAGGCATTCTTATATAAGTGCCAGTCATTTTTTTATTATCAAATTCTATATAAGCAGGTCTTGCCAATGTATTTTCAAGTGCTTGCTTTATAGCTGGATGATTAAGTGATTTTTCTTTTATAGTAATAATTGACCCTGGCTTAACTGAAAATGATGGAATATCTACGGAAGTACCATTAACAATAATATGACCATGGTTAACAATTTGTCTTGCTCCACGTCTTGTATTAGATAAACCCATACGATAAACAACATTATCAAGTCTACTTTCAAGTAATTTAAAGAAATTTTCACCAGCAATACCTGTCATTTTAGAAGCGTTTTTAAAAGTTTTGGCAAATTGTTTTTCAGTTAATCCATACATGAATCTTAATTTTTGTTTTTCTTGTAACTGAAGACCATATTCACTAGATTTCTTTTTTCTGCTCATTCCATGTTGTCCTGGTGCATATGGTTTTCTTGCTAATTCTTTTCCATTTTCTAATGTACTAAAACCTAAACGACGAGATTTTTTATAAGCTGGTCCAGTATATCTTGACATATTTTTTTCTCCTTTCTTCGTGATTAAAGGATTGACCTTAATATTATGTAGGGTGTTTATTATCTCTTTCCCTTAGGCAGATAAGTTACTTAAGTTATTTCAAATAAACACATTACTAAATATTTAAAGCCTCTGCCTTAAATACGCATATGTATTATATATTAAATATATATTGTTTGTCAAATTTTATTAAAATTGTCGTCTTTTTAAATCTTCATATTCATTAAAGAAATATTCGTCAGTCATGCCGGCAATATAATCAATAATTTTTCTAGCATTACTATATTTTTTATTGTATTCGGGACTTAATTTATTTAAAAAATTAGTGTAAATCGTTTTATTAGTTATTTTATTTTCTAAAAAATATAAATTATTTTTAAATACTAAGTCAAACATTTTTTCATATTCTTTTAAATTTGCTTCGGTATTAGCCTTTATATAAATATGTTCATAATTAAATTTTTTCAAATCTTTTATGGCATTATATGTTTTATCACTTAATTTTATATAAGGCTTGTTAATACTATTTTGAATAACATCTAATATAATAGTATTAATTATATTTTTATTAGAGTTTCCAATAATATTAGTAATTTCTTCTGGTAAATCTTTAATATCAAACATATTTATTTCAACAGCATCTTCTATATCTCTACCTAAATATGCTATTATATCACTAATTCTTACGACGCAGCCTTCTAATGTCATTGGAATTAATTGTTCGCCATATGAGGCATTTTTATAGCAAATATTATAATCATTTAAAAAATCACTAGGGCTTTTAGTTTTGGGATAATATTCATTTTTAACTAATTCACCATTATGGCATAAAATACCATCAAGAACTTGAATAGTTAAATTAATATCCTCTATTTCAGTAATATTCCTTACACTTTGGACATTATGCATAAAATTTCCTTCACCATGTTCTAGACTTAATTTATTTAAAAAATTCTCGCCAACATGACCTAAAGGTGGATGTCCTAAATCGTGTCCTAAAGCTATAGCTTCTATTAAATCTTCATTAAGTGATAATGCTCTTCCAATAGTTCTAGCTACTTTACTAACTAATTGAACATGTACCATTCGTTTAGAAATATGATCATTATTAACTGACGTATAAACTTGAGTTTTATTCATGTATCTAGTGTATGATTTAGTATGAATAATGCGATCTATATCTCGAAAATAATTTGGTCTTATATCAGGAACAAAATTTTTAAGTCTAATAGCATCAATATCAAAAGCAGCATACTTACTATAAAGACTTTCTCTTTTTAACATAATTTCTCTTATATCCATTAGCTTCCTCCTAGAACATATTTATAATAATCATTTTCTAATATACTTTTTGATACAACATATTTATTATATACAATATCATTAATATTTTTTATATAATCTTCGGTAATATTATCTTTAAAAGGGGTAAATAATTTTTTAGTAGCATTATACTTACCATATTCGGTAATCCAACTGCGATCATTAAATATAATCAAACCTTCAGAAGAGGATAAGATATCTCTTCCCATCAATAATCTTGAATCAAATTCAATTCCAAATAAATTTAATACCGTAGGTAATATATCTAAACTTTGAGCATATTTATTTATTTCAATAGGAGTTGTTATTTGGTTATTCCATATAATTAAATTATTTTTATGAATATCTAATTTTTCATCTTCAATATTTATAACTTCTTTCATTTCTGATACTTCTAAGCCATAAGGATAATGATCTGAACTTAATACAATAGCAGTATTATTTAAAAGGTTTTTATCTTCTAATTTATTTATTAATAACTCTAAAGCTTTGTCTAATTCAATTTGCGAAGCCATATAAGCTTTTATGGCTGTGCTATATTCCATATTTTGAACTAGATTTTTATTTTTATTTGCCATATTATTGCCACCAAAATTATATTCTAAATGACCACTTATGGTCATATAATAAGTCATAAAAGCGTCATTGTTACTAAATAAATCAAAGGTGGCTTCAATCATTTCAATATCACTTTGAGGCCATTTTTTACAATTCATTTTATTTTGTAGTCCATTGCCACAACCTATAAAGTTATAACCCATATTTGGATGTGATAAATGTCTATTATAATATTTATAATATCCATCATGATAGGCATTAGTAGAATATCCAAGAGATTTAAAAATATTCCCATAAGAATATGGTAAGTAATTATTACTTGATCTTGATAAACTCCATACACTTTCTTTAGGAAGTAAACTAGTTAAAGTAACATATTCGCCATCACTTGTACTGACGTAATAAACAGGTGTATAAAAATTATTAAATTTAAAGCCGTTATTTACTAATTTATATAAGGTAGGGGTTAAAATTTCATCAACTGCTATCGGACTAAAAGCTTCAGCCACAATTGTTATTAAATTCATTCCTTTAAACATTCCAGTATATTCATTTTTTTCTGATGGAGTAGAATTTTTAAAATAAGTATGGATATTCTTAATATTATTATTAGTTTCATTTTCAATTAAATAGTCAAAATTAATATCAATCTTATTATATTCTTTTTCTTTTATAATAGATATTTCTTTATTAGCTGGAATAATTTTTTCTTCAAAACCCATAAAAGCTCTTTTAATATCAAGTTTCATAGTAGTCATTAGTCCTAATACTTGTGATGTCTGAATCGGTGCATGCTTGTCATAATAAACTTCTTTAGCAGAATAGATAGATATATAATCAAAATTTAATGTTATAATGCATAAAGAATACGTAATTAATAAAACCCCAATTTTCATAATTAATTGATTATAGTTTAAATTGATAGTAAATATTTTTTTATTTATTACATTAAGTAATAAATTAGGAAGCAATAATAAAGTTACTGGGATTATATTATTTAAAATAACTGATATTATTTGACCATAAAACTCAAATACTTGACCACCATTAAATATTGAATAAATAGAAATAACATTACCATAAAAGATATAGTTAATATATTGAGCAGTAAAAATTATGGTTAAAAAAACAACTATAACCATAAAAAACGATTTATTTTTTTTATCGGAAAAAAGATTAGTAATTAAATCAATAAAAATACTTGTTAAAAATGTAAAAATAATAATAAAAAAAATACTTTTAATATCAAATGATTTAAATACAAATAAATGATAAATAAATTCTAAGTATAAAATAATTAAAAAAATTAAGAATATTTTTTTATACTTCATATGCTCAACCTCTTATTAAATTATATCACGATTTCCTTATTAAAAAACAAAAAATAATAAACTATTATATATTTGTAAATTATAAAACTATTCAGTTGTAAATAAAAATCATAATTTATATTGAAAGGAGGAATATAATGATTAATAATATATGTAATTGTTCAAAATGTCGTAAGAATGAATGTGTTTTAAGATATCCTATTTGTATTAATAGATGTTGTCCCCCGTGCCCACCAGGCCCACCAGGACCACCAGGGCCACCAGGTTTACAAGGTCCGCCAGGTTTACAAGGTCCACCAGGTTTGCAAGGCCCACCAGGACCGCAAGGTCCACCAGGAGAATCTGGAGCTAATGTAGATTGTGCATGCTCTGCCCAAATGAAAAATATAATCGAACAACTAATAGACACTTTTCCTACCTCGGAATTAAATTTAAATCTTGAAAATGGTGGTTCTGTAAGCGGTAGACCAAATTCAATAATAAATGAAACTTATTTT
>JAQUFX010000047.1 GCA_028684435.1 Bacilli bacterium | reverse complement strand
ATTTATCAACTGATTCGAGTGTATCAGTTTCAGCTAGTGGAGTAGCTAACACTGGAATTGAAAATTCAGTCAGAGTTGCATTTGCTCAAATCGGGCGTGTTAAAGGTACTACAGACGAAGCTGCTACAATAACTGGTATTACATGTACAGATGTAGAAGGTGTAGTAACTGGTATTTGTACAAAAAGAGCTCAAATTTGGGAACCAAATGATAAGGACCATGTTGTTGGTGCTATTAGTTGGTATGAAACATCATGTAAACAAAGAAATGAAGCTGGAGCATATGTAGGTGATTTTGGTGGATGTGGACCATTTGCTAATAACACTGCTTATCCAACTTATGCCGTTGCAAAAGAAATAACATCAGCTGATGAAGTAGATGTTTATGATGGAGATGCATATAATGGTTATGTTTCTGGAGAAGAAAGCGAAGGTTATAAACCTTATGTAGCAAGTACTACAGTGCCTGAACAAGGATCAGCATTATTGGAAGCATATCCATATTTTACTGATTCAATGAAAGTACTTACTGGAACTGCTCGTCCTGAATTTATGACGCTAGCTCCTAATAGTATTACTAAAGTAAGAGTATATATTTATATTGAAGGTCAAGATATTGATAACTACGATTTTGCATCAATTGGAAAAAGTATTTCAGTACAATTCGGATTCACAAAACAAAGATTTATTGAAAGTGATATTCCTGGTTATACTGCACCAACAACAGTTGAATCAGCAACAACAACAGCTCCATAATTATAAGATTAAAATAATTTGATGTTAATTAATATTAATGATTATTTAATATTATAGTATAATGAAGAGTAATCAATTTGGTTACTCTTTAATTATATTAATATAGAGGTATTTAATGGGTTTGAAAAAAATCAATAAGAAAACAGTTAATATATTTAAATTTAAAAATCGAAGAACTTTATTTTGGGTTACTTTTTTAACTGCTATTTTATTAACCGCTTCAACTTATGCTTGGTTATCATCAGCTTTAAATGTAAGAATTAATTTTTTTCAATTATCTGTTTCCAGCAATACTGGATTATTTATATCATTAGATGGTATTGAATTTTCTGACTCAGTTAATATATCAATGGATAGTATCATTATGGATTTAAAAGAGACATACCCTGATCATGTTAATCAATGGTCTTATGGATTATGGCCAGTATCATCAAATGGAATATTATCTCCTAATAATGATAAATTTGATGTGTTTATTGGTGATTTAATTAGAACAAGGCTAAGAAATCCCAATGACACTACTAAAAAATTATTAAATGCTGTTAAAGCAGAAGAAAAACGAGCTAATGCTTCAAGTTATTTTGTTGCTTTTGATATTTTTTTAAAAAATTCAAGTGGTTCACCAAATCCTGATAATTTATTTTTCGAAGAAAACACGATTATTGATTATCAAGAAGATACTAGTGAAGAAATAAGACAATCAATGAGTAATATTATGAATTCTTTAAGGGTTGGAGTGCTTAAGATTGGAAGTCTTCCTCATAATACTCCAATTAACGAAATACAAAACATGAAATGTAATAATAGTTGTGAGATGGTTATATATGAACCAAATAATAATATTCATACTATAGATTCAATTGAAGCTGCTGAAAATTATGGGATTAAACTTATTGATGGAACATATATTCCAACATATGGTATTATAAAAGAAGGTAAGCGTCTTGATCATATTAATGGACATTCAGGAACTGGAGTGCCGCTTGATAGCGAACACTTTGCAATTCAGAATACTATAAAAGATTTTTCACAGCCTATTTTTCAAGTACCAAATGCTATTACTAAAGCAAGAGTTTATATTTGGCTTGAAGGACAAGATGTTGATAGTTTAGAAACATATTCTAAAGGTACATCTTTAGATATCATAATAAACTTTATAAAAGATTTAGCAGGATATGAAGTATAAAAAGGGTGATAATATGAATAAAGAAGAAAAGAAAGTTGCTTTTGATTTATCGGTATTAACTTTAAATGAGTTAGTTAATCTTTATGAAAATGTAACTAATTTTTTATCTTATTTAAATGAAACTAAGATAGAAGATACAAAAGAGGAGGATTAACATGGCAAATTTTTTAGAGTATATTGAAGAAGATATTCAATCTAAAAAGATATTATTTTCATCTATGCCAGTTAATACTAAAACTAACAAAAGAAAGTTTAATGCTAAAATAGATGAAGTTTATAATACATATAAAGAATATAAAAAATCAATAAAAAAATATATAGAATTAAAAAGTAAATCTTTTAATGTGATAGATAATAGAAATACTGCTGATTTATCTGATAAAATATCCAGATTAGAAAACATAAGATTTATTTTAAATCCTTCAAACACGTATTTTGAAAAAATGGGGTTTGATACATTATTTTATCAAATTTCTAACTCTCAAGATGTTAATTTTAGTTCACTAAGTAGTATTTTTAATGAATTTATAAATAAGTTTGAAATGGTTAATATAAAATTAAATAAAAACGATTTTAATTATACTTATTATGTAAATCAATTTATGTCTTCTTTTATGGATATAAGAAAATCTGATAATAAAAATATAGATCAATTAACAGAAATATTTGAAAAAATATATTGGGAAAATCCTGAAATAATATCTCATATTGAGCTTAATTTTAGAAAATTAATTAGAAAAAACGAAAAAAACTTTATTGATTATATTAATAAATTAAAAAAAGAATTAATAGTAAAAAATAATATGGATTATAAAAGTTGTTTATACCAGCTTACTATTTTATATCAAGAAATGAATACTATTGGCAAAGAAAATGTTTCTGATATTATCGAGTTAGCAAAAAAAGGTGAGTTAGATGTTAATCATTTTTTTGAAGAATCTAAAGTTAGAGTATCTACATATAGTAGTTTAATGTTGGATTCTTTAAATGTTGAAAATGAACCAGTTATGAACAAATTTTATGAAAGTTTAGCTAAATTAAAAGATAATGTTGAAGAATATGCTAGTTATGTTAAGTTTTTACCTCTTATTAATGATTTTAAACTAAAATATCTTAAGAAATCAAACTTAGAAATTAATAAAAATGAATCAAATAAACAGCTTAAAGAATTAGAGTCTCAAATTAATAAGAAAGAAAATAAATTAAATAAATTAAATAAAAAAATATTCAGAACTACTAATAAATTTTTTATTCCTAAAGAAAAATCTTTTATAGATTTGAAAATTGAATCAGTAAGACAAG
This sequence comes from Bacilli bacterium, assembly GCA_028684435.1. GTDB lineage: Bacteria > Bacillota_I > Bacilli_A > RF39 > UBA660 > DUUS01. The sequence continues at coordinate 2,739 of JAQUFX010000047.1, read as the reverse complement.
CAACAGAGTTACATGATTTATATCAAAAATATAATGAAGAATATTTTAAAGTAATAGTATTAAATGTTATAAGTAATAATTTTGCATTAAAAGATTTATTACAGCTCTATTATAGTTTTGATTATTATAAAAAAGAAGCAATTAAAAACTCTTATGAAATAAATAATTATGATGAACTTATTGAATATAGCGATAGTTTTGACTTATTTGCGCTAGATTTAACAAATGTTATAATATGCCCGGTAATTGCATTTGATGAAGTTAGTGTTGCTAGGGTAATTATAAATAAATATCGGTTATTAAATATAAATATTACTAATGAGGACTTATTTCCGGAAAATTTAGATAGTTTTATAGAACGTATAAATTTAATATTAAGAATCCAAGAAATTGAAAAAAGTCAGTTAACTATAGAAAAATTATGGTTTATAGTACAAGTAAATAAATATTTAATAAGTGAATCGCAAAACAAATAAAATAACTCTTTAGTCGAGTTATTTTTTTGATTATTAGTGCAGATTATGTCGTATTATGTTATAATTATATAACATAGTAAGGTATAAAAGGAATGATTAAAATGGAGAAAATTAAAAATACTTTTCTTAATTTATCTAAAATAAAAAAAATTATTTTATCTGTTATAATCATAAGTTTCACATTATTTATTTCTAATATAATTCCTACATTAGCAGAATTTATTTATAATGACAGTTCAATATCAACTTCAGTATGGGATGGAACTGTGGCTGGTTCTTTTAGATCTGGTGATGGAACAGAAAGTAATCCTTATATAATATCTAATGGTTCTGAACTGGCTTATTTAAGCTTTAAATTAAAAGATACTAGCTTTATTAATAATTTTTTTGAAATAACTAATAAAATTATTTTAAATGATGGAGTATTAAAATATAATACTAACGATAATATAGAATATATTTTAGATGGTGTCACTTATTATATAGAACCTTATACTAATAAGTATTATGACAATCCTGAATTAAGTGGTATTCCATTTGGAACTTTAAATATATTATCATCTTTAAATTCTTTCGAAGGTACTTTAATTGGTAATAGTAATACAATATACGGCTTATATGTTACTAGTGAAGTTAATGAAGAATTAGCGTTATTTACAAATTTAAAAGGAAATATTAGTGATTTATTTGTTAAAAATGCTTTAGTTTATGGTGGAATAATAACTTCAGGTTTTGCATCTAAAACTTCTAATATTACTTTAGAAAATATATTTATGGATGGTTATGTTATAGGTAAAAAAAATAATATTGAAAAAACAATTGTTAAAGATATAATTCAAGAGAACATAAATGTATATAATTATGAAACTACTAATTATATACATTTAAGTAATTTACTTCCTTTTTTAGGTGATGCTGTTAATTCAGCAAAAATAACTGGAAATTATGAAGTCCAAAACCCACAACAAGCTTCTATTTCAATAAATAATATTCCAGTATCAGGAGGCAGTTTTGAAATAGAGTTAGGGACTACTTTAATAGATCAAGTTCCGATTAAAACTAGTACCACACTTGCAAGTGATATAATAACGTTTTCTAATTTAAAATATACTGTAAAATATAATTATGGTATATCAGGTGGATTAATAGGACAAGCATCAAATACTACTATAAAAAATTCAGTCAATAAATCTGATATATATGGATATTTTACATCTTCAGGAATAGTTGCAGATGCTATTAATAGTATTACTATAAGCAATTCATATAATAATGGTAATATAAATAGTAATGTATTAAGTAGTGGTTTAATAGGATCTGTTTTTGATAATGTAAATAATATAATTGTTAATAATAGTTATAATAAAGGAAATTTAACTTCAGCTTATAGTGGTGGTTTAATAAGTGTTATAACAAATAGTAATAATGTTGAACTTAATAATGTATTTAATACTAGTAATAATAATTCCATTAATAAAATTGATAATAGTACTGTCAGTGTTTCTAATGCTTATTATACCGAAGATATTCTTCCAATAGGTAGTGGAAGTGTAACTGGTAATTTTACTAAAGTATTAAAAGAAGATCTAGAAGATAAAAGCTTTGTAACTCTTAATTTAAATTTTAATGAATATATAAGTAATGAAGATTTATTATTAAATCCTAATAATATATGGTCATATAATGATGATGATAATCCGGTATTATATTATGATAATGATATTAGTAAAACAATTAATGTTTATTTAGGAAGTAATATTTATAATAATTATCATAAAAATATTAATAATAAATATTTTAATGATAATATTACATTTACTGCTGATGGTTTAAATAATTTTACTCCAGTAGCGAAAGTAGAATATTATATTAGTCAATCAGATATTGTGATGGATAAGAGTGATTTAGATTTAATAGAAACATGGCAATTATTTACTCAAATAAACAAAATTACTAATGAAGGGCCATATATTATATATTTTAAAGTTACTGATTATAAAGATAGAATCACATATGTTAATACTGATTATTGTGTTTTGGATTTAAGCGACCCTACTGTAACAATTTCATCTGAAGAAGATAATTGGGATAAGTTTAATAGTACCCCAAGTAATTTATTTATAAATAAGCCAAAAAACTTTATTGTCGAATCATCTGATTTATTATCTGGGATTAAAAACACCTATTATTATCTATCTAATGAAATTATATTAGAAGAAAATTTAGAAAAAGTTGAGTGGATAGCACAGAATGGAAACATATT
>JAQUFX010000046.1 GCA_028684435.1 Bacilli bacterium | reverse complement strand
TCTGATATTGAGTCTTTTGCTTGGTCTAAACTAGATATTATATTAAAAATATTTGTAAATTTATCAACTTTTTCTGAATATTTATTATCATTACCATTGTAGCTATCATTTAATTCTTTACCTACTGCTTTAAATAATTTATCAACTTTAATAAGAAAATTCTTGCCTTTATAATTAAGATCTTTTTCACTAAAATAATTATAATATCTAGCATGAATATATGTTGTAATATAAGCATTTCTTATTGTAGGTTCATTTGTTTGTAATTTATCATCATCTATGATAAGTTGCACCAATTCATTTAATTCATCGGATTTTATATTCATCAAAGCATCTATAATATTTTTATTTTTACGACTATTTTCTTTTAAAAGATTTAAATTAATTTTTGTTAAATCTTCATCTTTTTCATCTTTTGGTTCAATCTTTACTTCCACTTTTTTATTTTCTTTTAATTCTTTACCTTGATTTTCTATTTCATATTTAGCTATTTCTAAAATGGTTTTATCATATTCATTAGTATCTACTGGAATTATTCTAAAAAATTGGGTCTTTTCTAAATCATTTGTATATTCTTCCAAATCTAAAGAGTCATCTACTATTTCTAAATTAGAACTTAAATTATCATTTTTTTCTTCTAATTCTTTTTCCTCTTTTATTTTAACTTCTATAATATCAGAATTAGATATGTTATTTTCGACTATAAGTTCATCATTAAATATTAGTTCTTTTTTATTTTCAGGGATTACATTTTTTTTAAATTTAGTTTTAATAAAAGATATATTTAAAATATATTTACTTAAATACTTATATAATTTTATAAGATTTTCTTTTAATAAATCTATTATCTTATAAAAATATATATAAAACTTATTTTTATTTTCTAGATTTTTTTTATCTTTAATTATTGATTCAATTAAAAATAATGAAATAATTAAAATTATTAATATAGATGGATTTAAAATAGTTTTTCTTAAAATACCGAAACCATCAATTATTTTTTCAACTTTACCAATAATTTGATTTTGATCTACGGCTGCTTTATCTTTAGTATTATTCGCATCACCTCTAGTAATATAGGTTTTATCATGTATTTCTACTACACGATGGGTTATATATTCATTATCTAATTTATAAGTTATTATATCTTGTAATTTAATTTTAGAATTTAATTTTACTAAAATCCAGTCCCCAGCACTTATTGTATCTTCCATGCTATTTGTTTGAACTTCAAACATTGAATATCCAAAAAAGTTACTATAATCTTGACCTAGTAATTTTACTTGAACAGCAGTATAGGTAGCCACTAATAAAATTACACTAAATATTGCAATAAAAACATTTAATAATATATTTATAATTTTTTCGACAATTTTTTTGTTGTTCATTTTATTAAATTTCATACTACCCTTCCGATCCTCATATATTCTACTATTCATTTTATCATAAATACAGAGGATTTGTAAATCAAATTAGTATTTTTTGTCGAAATATGTTGAGATATAAAAATAAAAAAAATAGAATTAAATTCTATTTTATAATGCTTCTTGTCTACCATACTTAATCTCTACAATAATAGCATATAATTCATATATAAAAATTAAGAAACTTGGTAAAAGTATAAAAAAGAAGAATCCCCATGTCGATTGAAAAAAGTTAAATATTGTTCCAACATCATTATAGACTTTATTTGCTTCTCCAACTATAAGATCTGCAGAATAGGTTGCTCCATTTTCAAATGATACAGCTTCATCTTCAAGATGTATTTCTCCTACTACACCAAAATCAATAATTGGTGCTCCTGTTTTTTGAGTTTTATAAACAAATATTTCATCTCCTATAGAAATATTATCAAGTTTTCTTTGCTCAACTAATACAATATCCCCTTTTTGATATTTATCAGAAGTTACTTTATTTTTGATTGGTATTATAGTAATATCTGCAAATTGAGTTACTCCATATTTATTTATATTTAATAATAACACCGTATTAATAATTACAAATAAGAAAAATATAATTGCTAAAATTCCTAATACTATTTTTTTAATTACGTTTAATACCTTCATTTTTTACCACCTATTGTAATAATAGCACAAAAAGATTATGATAGCAATTTAATTTAGTGAAATTTGTCTATTATTGTACTTTTATTAAATATGGATTTTCCACACTACCATTTCCTAATGCTCTTACACTAGAACTTATATTTATAACTGGTCTTATTCCAAATGATTTATTTATTAATTCATTAAGTATAGAGCCTTGATTATTAATAATAAAATTATATGCCGATTGCCCATCAAAATTACTAGGGCTAAACAACCAATAATTCTGCTGTGTATATAAATAATTATTATGGTTTTGAACACTCGGAACATTACCAGCAATATTAGCTTCATCAACAGTTAATAATCCTACTGGAAAAGTTAGTGCTCCATTTCCTAATTTAGCATCTCCAGTAGTGAAACGGTTATTTTTATCTTGGCATTTTAAATTAGGATTATTATTTTGTAATATTCTTAAATTCGGATTATATGTTGTTAATATTATACCATATCCCTTATTATCTTCACTTATAGATCGATCATTACAAAATGTTTTATCTTCTATATTACTTATAATATTTATTCCCTTATTAGAAATATTTTGCTTATACCATTCTTCTAATACAATTTTAACATTACTATTTGTTTGATTTTTTATTGCTTCTATTGTATTTGTTGATGCTACTCCTGCTTTTCCACCATACATATAACCAACATATTTATTATCATTAATATAATTATTCCAGTATGATGTAATGATATTTGTATTGCTTCCTAAATTATTAATCGAGCATATATTATTAGAGCATATTCCGTTATACATTAATCTTATACTCCCATCGCCATTTATTCTAACTATCTTCCATTGATGCTCAGCAAATATCAAATTATTATTTAATAATTCTTTATTGCCTCTAAAATAATAACTATTTCCGTAATCATCTAAAATTTTATATACTCCCGTATCATTAGTATTAGATATTACTGAAAAATTAGGTGATTCTTTAGAATCAATACTTTCTAATCCTCCATTTTGATTTATTATCATATTTCCTAATAATGTCTCGGGTTTATAATCCTTCTCATTAATTATTGCAGTATTAAAATTAAGTTCATTTATATTAATATTATTAACAACTTTATAAAACATTAAATTTATACTACTTTTAGGATTCATTATTAAATAAACTTTATTTATTTTGTTATCAGTAGCTATATAAGAATCTATATAGCTTGAATCTTCGTCTATTAATAATTCACTAGCATTCCAGCTTAATTCGACTATTTTTGATTTTAGGGCTGGATTTGATATTATTAAATTTCCAGTATTATTACTATCTTTATATTTTAAAATTATGTTATCTGCTATTAATAAACTATTTTTTAATTTAAATTGACCTGTCAATGTCTTTTTATAAGGAGAAGTACTTATGAATGTTATTTCAGCTGTAACATCTCTAAGTTCTTCATCATTAAATATGATATCAAAATATAAATCTTTACTTGTAATTTGACTTTCCCAATTATATCCTTCACTATCACATTGGGTTTTATTATATTTATCAACTATTATACCATCTTCTGTATTATTAACACATAATTTTGTGGCCGACAAAACACCTGTTGCTGTATTTAAGTTAGTACCTTCTAATAAACAATCGCTATTTAAAGAGGCATCACCAATAACTCTACAAGAAACTTCATATTCGATATCATAATCGGTAATCAATAAATTATTTTGACTATTTTTTATATTAAAATATACTCTTTCCTTATCCCAGTAATCGTTTATATTTTCTTTGGTATCATCACTCAGCTTATTACTGCTCAAATAAAAACCTTTGGTTGATAAATAATAATTCCAAATAGTATTTCCTACATATTTAGCTAAAGTATAAGTCATACTTAATATAAAACCAAAACTAATTACTAATAATAGTAATAATAAATATTTTTTTATCCTTTTAATAATAAATCACTACTCCTCTACTACTTGCCATGATTTAATTTCTAAATTAATATAATCTACTAAACTAGAATATATTGAATCGTCATATTCTTCTGGAAAGCTAACTACTATTTTATAAAAATCTGTATTTTCAGCATTATAATCAATTCTATTAACTGGCATATTACATACTAATTCATTATTTTGATTTCTTGAATATGTTTCACCACATTCCCCAATTATTGTTTCATCATTATATAGAGTAATTACAAAAGGAACAAAATGATAGGTTTTTATAATTATTTGATATTCAAAAGATACATCACTTTTATTTCCATTTTCATTATTTGTAACTGAAAATATATATTCTTTATTTTCTCCAGGTTTCATATCAAGAAGAGGTATATTTATTTCATCTAATTGTTCTGTATTAAAAATAAATTTAGCAATATTTTGATCTTCAATATTTAAATCAGCATTTGATTGAAAAATAGAATAAGTTATTCCCAAGGAAAAAATTAGCATAGTTACTATAATTGGTTTAAATCTTTTTTTTATCATTTTTTCCCTCTGCTTCCTTTTATTTTACAATAAAATATTTTTTTATTGAATCTATTTTAATTTTTCCATCATATAACTCTAATATTAATTTATAGCCATTATAATTAAATAAATTATTTTTTAAATTTAAAGTTATTAGAATATTATTTTCATTACTTTTTGTTAAATAATATACATTATTATTTATAAGTTCTAAATTTTCATTAATGTAATTATTCAAATTAACTAATAAATAATTCTGATTGTATGCTGATAATTCTTGTTTTTCATATAAAGATATTCTTATATTAGGATTATTTAAGTTCGTTTTTGATATATTAAAGCTTATTTCAGTAGAAATATCATTTTTATTAATAATATTATTATTGAAATCTACCTTAAATCCATGGCTTATTTCATAACTATTATTAGTTACAATAACTGGAATTGTTATTTCGTCGTTCCCTAATAACCCCCCATAATTACCATCTGCTGATATAAAATTATTTATTTTAATATAATATGTTCCTTCAGTTAAATCATTTTCACTTTCGGTAGTTATAATATCCAAGATAATATTTTCATTATTATTTATATTTGCTCTTATATAATTATCATTATCCGGATAATAATTTATATTATTTATTTTAAATAACATATTTATAAAATGTTTTTTATTAACTAAAAAACCATTACTATCAACAAAACTAATTAATAACCCTGTTTTTTTATCTTCATAAGTAGAATCTATAACTTGAATTTCATTTAACATTTTATAATTAATTTGACTATTTAAATTAATTTGCGTAATTGATTCTGTATTTAATAAAATATTCGTACCTGAATAATCAGATGTTAGATTTAATTCGGCATCGACATTAAATTCATTATCAGAATAAATATTTGATTTTTTATAAGTGCTTTCTAAGGTTGATATCTTTTGATTTGTAGTAGAATTAATTAATTCAAAATATATATTCATATCATAAAAGCTAGAATTCATTACTGCATCTTTAAAATCTAAAATTAAAGTATAATCTTCTAAAATCTGACTATTCTCTATAATTATATTTTCTGTATAAGGGGTATTTACATCTTGTCCTATTTCTTTAAATAATGTAAACGGATAACTAGCAATTTTTTCACATTCCAAATCTAATTCATTACAACTATCATTATAACCAAATTGATCTGTATCAGTATTAACTTTATAAGTATAAATTTTATTGTTATTATGATTAATTAAATTAATTTTTGTCCCTATTGGTAATAAAATATTTGATTTTAAAAAATGAGAATAATTATTAATATCTTCGAAATAGTCAAATGTAAATGAAGATTTTAATGTAATTGATGAGTTATTTGTAATATTAATTGGTATTTCACCATAATCAAATTTATTATCAATACCAATAGATAAATCTTCAATTAAATATCCATTATAAATAATATAATCCGTATTAATATATTTAATATTTCCCGAATTATCAATAACTTTTATATAAATAATATATTTACCTAAGGTATCTATTAATATGTTTCCATTCTGTGCTATCCACTCAACTTTTTCTAAATTTTCTTCTAATATAATTTCATTAGATAGATAATAATAGGTGTTTTTAATCCCAGATAATAAATCAGATGATTCGACAATAAAGT
>JAQUFX010000045.1 GCA_028684435.1 Bacilli bacterium | reverse complement strand
AATACTTGAAAACCCAAAAGTTATTAGAACAAGCAATATTACTAATGGTATGAAATTAAGTATTTGCAGGGATAATGGGATACCATTAATCAACATAAGAAGAAATACAAGTCCGAATGATATAAACATCTTAAAAGCATTCTTAAATAGCTTTACAAGTATAAGTACAAACTTAGGCACATAGACCTTTGTTACTATTGATTTATTTGATGATACTAATTTAACACTAGTAGATATTGTCTGATTGAAAAATGTCCAAACTGCTAATCCAATAAATACAAAAATCGTGAAATTAGGTTCTTTTGATCTAAATACAATAATTGAAATAAATGCATAAATTAGCATAAAACAAATTGGTTCTAATAACCACCATATCCAATTTAAATATGAATTAGCAACTTCACTTTTAAGTTCAGATCTTGTTGCATATATAATATATTTAAAATAATCTTTAAAGTCTTCTATAAATAGTTTCACTATATACCTCCAAATTACCATTACATTATAGCACAATTATTGGTTTTTTTCATCAGTTTTTGGAGTTTTATGTCATAAATGTTATTTCATTAGATTATAAAATTCATCAATCGCTTTTCGATTATATTCTTCAAAATCAACCTTTAATGGACTTACCTTATTATTTAAACAATCCTTCATTCCCTGTAATATTCCTTCACAACTATTTTCAACTAAATGACCACCATTTTTTTTCATAAATAAACGAGGCCCATCAATATCAGTAGATATTACAGGCAAACCTAATACTGTTGCTTCGGCTAAAACAAGTCCAAAACCTTCATATAAACTTGATAGAACAAAATAATCACATTTTTTTAATATAGGGAAAGGATTGGATATGGCTTTAATTATTATAATATTTTCTTTACAATCTAGACTATTTACCAGTTCAAGCGTCTCATCACATAACTTACCATAACCCCCAATTATAATTAGGTTTATTTTATTGTTAGTTTTATACAGTTCATTAAAACTTTTAATTAATCTATCATGTCCTTTTTCTACTGAAAATCTACCAATCGTAATAAACTTTTTATTATCATTATTAAGTAGTTCTAATAATTTATCATAAGAAATATTAACTTCTGTATATTCATCTAATTCAAGATCTTTTTCTGCATTAATTAAGATGGTTCTATAATCAATTAGGTTATGAGCGACATAAATATTTTCATCATTTCCTTTAATTCTAGCAGTTGAATAGAATATATCTTTAGTAACTACTGCTACTTTATCATAAGTATTGTAAGCATAAGTTAACACAGCTTTGTCTTGATTACCCTTTTTTATAATTTCTTGTTCCATGTCACTATGAACATAAATTATTCTGTTTCCTTTAAAAAGAGCGAAACTCATGATTTTTCTAAATTCATAACCTCCAAATTGTATAACATGATTAAATCTTATATTACCGTATAAACGTTTATTTTCACGCTTAAACATATTTTCAAAAATATTTATAACTTTATTAAAAGAAATAATTTTTTCACGCCATAATACATAATTAACAGATTCATTGAATGTTAATTTCAAACCAGAATCAGATAGTATGTAATTAACTTTAGAAGGTAATTTGGCTAAAATTTCCGAATGTATTGATGCGTTTCTTGTACTAACAGTAAGATAATAATTTTTATCTTCTAAATCGATGTTATTTAATAAACTAAACAAAGATGAAGTTATTCCGTTTCTAGATAAATTACCACTATATATTAAAACGTTTTCTTTTTGATTATTAGGTATATCTAAAACTTTCAAATCATTTTTTTTATTTAAAATAAGAAATTCACATATTTTTTTACTAGCATCAATACTTTCATATTTACAAAATTTTTCTATAAATTCATCTTCATTATAATTTTTTTCATTATTTAATTCCTGAATCAATTCATCTATAGTTTTTACTTTAGGAAATGGCAATTCTTCTAATGATAAATATAATCCCCTATCTTCAAAATATTCTTCCTCATCATAAGTAAATAATATTATCTTGTTTTTTCTTAATACATAATCAAAAAATACACTTGAATAATCAGTTATCAATATATCTGTTATATTTAAAAAATCATAGGTTTCAAGATGATCGGGAAATGGTTTTATATTTTTATATAGGCTTAAATCAATCTTGTCTCTAACAAAGGGATGCATGTTTACATACATAACTTGGTCATTTGTTAGTCTTTTGTCAATTTGATTTAAGATAGTGATAGTTTCATTAATATACCTATCATCATCTAAACTACTAAGACTACCTCTCCATGTAGGCATATATGCAATAATCTGTTTACCATTAAATTTCAATTTATCTCTTAATTGTTTTCTTCTATCAATATCTAAAAAAACGGAATTTCTAGGATATCCATTTAAAACAACCTTCCCTGTACCAATATTATTTATCATATAATCTTCAAGCATGTGATCCATCATATAAACATTCGGATATAATAAATAATCAGCCACTAAAAAATTCTTTTGAACATTACCAATTCCATAAAAAGCAGTCTTATCACTTCTACCTAAAGTCTTTAATGGTGTTCCATGCCATGTATTAAAATATACTTGTCCTTCCCTTTTAATGAATTTATTATTAAAACTAGTATCATTAAATAAATATTTAGCGGATGCTAAAACTTTATAATATTCACGTGAATTATTATTTATTAGTATTGCTTTAAACAATTTATATTCCTTAATTATTAATTCGAATTCTTTTTGATTTTTTTTATTAACAACAAGATATAACTTGTATTTATTATAATCTTCATTATGTAGTTCCCTAAGAAGATAAAATATATTACCATTTAGATTATTTCCATGTTGGGATTCAAGTAAAATTGATTTGTCATCAATGTCCAATTTATTTATAAATTTTAAATAACATAATTTGCTTATATTTTCTTTTTTTAAAAATTTTTTAATCTTTCCTAAATTCATATACGCTCCTTTATATTAAAAACATTAAAGTTTTTAATATTATGCGTATAATTATTATTAATATTAGACAATAGGAAATAAAAAAATATAATTATTTTTACTAATTATATTTTTTTGTTTGTAACTCATAAACAATTATTAATTATATAGTCACTTATATTCTTAGTTGCGTTTCCACTATAGTTTGTTACATATTTATTTCTAAAGTTGGTTACAATATCCAGATTATATTTATTATTATCTATATGATTTAATATATCCTTAATATTATCAAAACATACACCAGGCATCTCTTTATATAAATCAATATTAACTCCATTATATTTAATATAATCTTGATAATCATATAAATAAAAATATATTGGTATATTTAAAACAGATGCTTCAATTGAAATTGCAGAGTAATCAGTAATCAAATAATCTGTAACAGTTAAAAGTTCTAGTGCTGAAAAATCATCACATATATAAATGTTTTCTTTGTTTATTTGAATGTTTTTATTTGGATGTCCTTTAATAATTAAGTTGTATTTTTCCAAGTTAATACTCTTTATTAATTTCTCGACTTTATTTTTGTTTTTTCTAAAAGTTGGAGCATATAGAATTGTTTTCTTTTCTTTTAGATTAGGATGTTTACTATAAATCCTATTCCTTATATTTTCAAATTCATTTATTAAATAATCAATTCTTGGTAAACTTTCTATCATAAATTGATTTGGTGTAGCATTAAAAGCTTGACTAAAATATTTAACCATCTCTTTTGAACCAGAAATAATAAGATCATAATTTTTATGCATACACATTAATTTATCAATGTTTTTTGTTTTTACGCCAATTACTTGATTCTTTTTATCACCGGCTTGCTTTGCTATAGTTTGATAACCAAACTGTTTAATCGCCCCCATTGCATGCCAAATTTGAATAACTGTTAAAGATTTTTTATGTTTTAAAATACTAATTGGAATAATATAGCTATCTACAATACATACCTTAGAGGTAGCAATATGATACATTTGCCTGTAAATATGAAAATAATATGAAAAGATATGCTTTTTTTTATTATTAAATTTTTTACATAAAATAAGAATTTTTAAATTAGGTTTGGTAATTAATAATTCTTTCTCTAACAATTTGAAATCTAAATTTTTATTGTTGCTTTGCCTACTTAAAAAAGTAATCTTGTTTTTATTAACAGGTATTAATTTTATAAAAAAATAAACGACTTTTAAATGTAATTTAAAAAATATAATTAATGTTTTCATGATTGCCTCCTACACAGATGAATTTTCTATGTTATTATTATATCATTTATAGTAGTAATTATAAATAGTTCAACTTATTTTTAATTACTTTGTTTTCTTCAAATCATCTTTGATAAGTGAGGTAGATATTCCTTCTGTTCTTGGTAAGTAAACAACATCTGCATATTCTTTTAAATATTCAAATTTGTCACTACCAGCCCAATCGCCACCCATTACCACAATATCAATATCATAATTCTTAATATCATCGATTTTTTGTTCCCAATTAACTTCGGGAATAACTAAATCAACATATTTTACTGATTCAACGATTTGTTTTCTATCTTCATAACTATGATAAGCCTTTTTATTCTTTGTAGCATTAAATTCATCTGTAGATACAGCTACTACTAAATAATCACCCAATTCTTTAGCCCTTTTTAAAATGTTGATATGTCCAACATGTAGTAAATCAAATGTTCCATAAGTAAGTATTTTTTTCATGTTTTTTATCCTCCTTTTAAATCATCAATGTTTTCTAGTATTGTACATTATTTCTTGGCATTTTATTCATTAACTATCTTTGTCAATACTCTCTTACTTGCTTGTCCATCATCTAAATAATTATATTTTTCATTAAAAACCTTATATGTTTTAGCATGTCTTTTATTATAATCATTTATATCCTTTATTATATTAACAATATCAACTTCTTCTTTTATAATATCCCCTGGTAGTTCCTTTAAATCAATATAAAAACCTCTTAACTTGTTTTCGTAAAATTCCAGATCATACATGAAAAAAAGCATTGGTCTCTTAAGGTTTGCATAATCAAAGAAGACACTAGAATAATCAGTTATTAGAATATCACTAATTACATAAAGTTCATTTATGTCATCTATTTTAGATACATCATATACAAAACCCTCATATTTTTCAAAATCAAAACTATTAGCAATAAAATAATGAGCTCTAAATAAGATTACATAATCATCTTCCAATTTTTCTTTTAAATAATCAAAATCAGCTTCAGTTTTATATGTATAACCGACTCCTGAAGTGTGTTGATTATCTCTCCATGTAGGGGCATATAAAACTATTTTTTTGTTTTCAGGAATACCAAGTTCTTCCTTAATTCGAGTAATATCTTCTTCTTTATAATTATATAAATAATCATTTCTAGGATATCCCTCTTCAATTATAATGTTAGTTGTGTGAAGTTCATTTAAATTAAATGCAGAAGTAAATTTTTCTGTACAAAATTTAGATGGAGATAACATATAAGAATACCTTATAGCATCACTATTATATTTTTCAATCATTTCTTCTTGTGTATTCATTGCATTTTGAGTTTCAGCTAATATATCATAACCTAATCTCTTTAATGGAGTTCCATGCCAACATTGGACATAAACTTGTTCTGGCTTTTTAATTATATGTTCTGGCAACCTAGAATTAGTTACCCAATATTTTGCTTTACTATAATATTCATAATATTTTTTACCACCATATTTAACAATAGTAGCACTTTCTAAATTTTTGATTGTTTGATGGTCACTCTTGTTTTTAAATGCCCAAACAAATTCAAAATCTTTATACTTTTCATCCATTAGCATTTCTTCGTATATTGCTTTAGGACTACAAGCATAACTTCTTCCCATATATGCTTCAAATATAATTATTTTATTATTAACTTCATTTTTCCTAAAATATTTTAAATAACTTACTTTTCTTTTATAAAAAAACATCTTTCTAACAATTTTTCTTATATATATATTCCTTTTTGATAATTCAGTTAATATTCTTTTAATTTGTTTTTTCAATTTTAAATCCCCAACTTCCAATAAAATGACTTTTTATAATCATTTCTTCATTAAAAGCATAAACTTAACATTTTTTTAATATGTTCAATTTTATTGCCATTTAAATTATATCATAAATAATGTTGAATATAAAGACGATATCAAGTTGATAATGTTCATAAAATAGAAAACCCTAACTAAGTAAACTTAGTAGGGTTAATTGTATTTATTGTTTTTTAAATCTTTTAATTATTTCATCGGTAATTCTTTTACTAGCAAGTCCATCACCATATGGATTATGGGCTTCGCTCATTTTTTGATA
>JAQUFX010000044.1 GCA_028684435.1 Bacilli bacterium | reverse complement strand
TTAACTACTGGCGAAAGATATATAACTCCTTCTTTAAAAGAAAAAGAAGCTTTAATATTAAATGCGGAAGAAAAAATAATTAATTTAGAGTATGAATTATTTATGGAAATAAAAAATATTATTAAACAAGAAATTCTTGAATTAAAGAAGACTTCTACTAGTATTGGTTATATTGATGCATTAGTTTCTTTAAGTATAGTAAGTGAAAATCATAAATTAATAAGGCCTAAATTTAATAATAAGCATATTATAAATATTAAAAATGGTTTTCATCCCATTATTAGTATTGTAAATGAAAAAGAATATATAAAAAATGATATTATAATGGATGAAAATATTCATACCTTATTAATAACTGGGCCAAATATGAGTGGTAAGAGTACTTATATGAGACAGCTTGCTATTACAATATTAATGGCCCAAATAGGTTCTTTTGTTCCTGCAGATGAAGCTAATTTACCAGTTTTTGATCAAATATTTACGCGTATTGGTGCTTCAGATGATTTAGTAAGTGGTGAATCTACATTTATGGTAGAAATGTTAGAAGCTAGAAATGCGGTTGTAAATGCCACTAAAAACAGTTTGATTTTATTTGATGAATTAGGTAGAGGTACTGCAACTTATGATGGAATGAGTATAGCTGAAGCAATACTTGAATATATAGCTAAAAATATTAAATGTAAAACTTTATTTAGTACTCATTATCATGAACTTACATCACTTGATCAAAGATTTAAAAGCATTAAAAATATTCATGTTAGTGCTTCTGAAGAAAATGATAATTTAGTATTTTTACATAAAGTAAAAGAAGGTTCAATAGATAAAAGCTATGGAGTTAATGTTGCAGTACTAGCTAAAATGCCAAATGAAATAATAAATAGAGCTAATGAATTATTAAATGTGTATGAAAGTAAATCTAAAAATGTTAAATCAAATGAAACGCAACTATCTTTTGATTTAAATGAAAAAAATGAATTAAAAGAAAAATTAAAAGATATCGACCCTTTAAAGGTAACTCCATTAGAATCGCTTAATATATTATATGAATTAAAAGAGATATCTAAAAAATAATAGAGCATCTATTATTTTTTATGATATAATTAATATGAGGTTATTTATGAAAAATAGAACTAAATTAAGAGAGCAAATTATGATTATTATTTATCAAATATCATTATATAAGCAAAATGGTCTTGTTTATGATGTCGATAATGTAATAAAAGAAAACATAGAAATAGAAAATGAATTTATTAAAGATATGGTTTATGGAATTATTACTTATTATGATGAATTAAATATAATTGCCAATAAATATCTTAATAACTGGTCTATAGATCGAATAGATAATACTGGTGCAGCTATTTTAAGAATGGCTTTATATGAAATAAAATTCACTGATACCCCTTCAATTGTTGTTATTAATGAAGCGATTGAGTTATGTAAAAAATATAGTGATGATAATGTAAGAAAAATGGTTAATGCTGTTTTAGATAAGGTAATAAATGAATAATGGAGAAAAAATATATTACTATTACAACTTTAAATAAATATCTTAAAAATAAATTTGATACTGATCCTAATATAAAGAGTGTTTCTTTAAAAGGCGAAATATCTAACTTTAAAGGTCATAGTAGAGGTCATTTGTATTTTACTTTAAAGGATGAAGGAAGCAGAATTAATGCGGTAATGTTTCAATTTAATGCTAATAAATTAACATTTATTCCTGAAGATGGTATGAAAGTATTAGTTGATGGAAGAGTAAGTATTTATGAAGCGACTGGAGCTTATCAAATATATATTGAAAACATGGAAGAAGATGGATTAGGTAACTTATATTTAAAATATGAAGAATTAAAAAAAGACCTAAAAGCTAAAGGATTATTTGATCAAAAACATAAAAAACAAATACCTAAATATCCTCAAAAAATTGGTATTATAACTGCTCCAACTGGGGCGGCTATAAAAGATATATTAAGTACGATTAAAAGAAGATATCCTATATGTAAAACATATCTCTTTCCTTCTCTTGTTCAAGGAATGCTTGCTAAAGATGATATTGTTAAACAAATAAAAGAAGCTGAAAATTATGATTTAGATTTATTAATTATTGGCCGAGGTGGAGGATCTATTGAAGATTTATGGGCTTTTAATGAAGAAATAGTAGCTTATGCAATATATGAGTGTGGAATACCAATAATTAGTGCTGTAGGTCATGAAATAGATTTTACTATTGCTGATTTTGTAGCTGATTTAAGAGCACCAACTCCTACTGCAGCAGCTGAATTAGCAGTACCTAATATTACGGATTTAAATATATTATTAAAACAATATTATATAAGAACTGCTAATTTAATTAAACATAATTTAAATTTTAATATTAATAAATTAAAAACATTAAAAAATAGTTATGTCCTTATTAATCCTCTAGCTATTTATGAAATAAAAGAACAAAAATTAAGTAATTTAATACTTAATTTAAATAGTTATGTTAATAATAAACTAGATAATAGTAAAACTAAATTATTAAGGTATAGGGAAAGTTATATATTAAATAACCCTGATAATTTATTTATAAATAAACAAAATAAATATACCCTTATTTTAAATAAATTAGAGCTCTTGAATCCAATAAGTGTTTTAAGTAAAGGATATAGTGTATTAAAATATAATAATAAAATAATAAAAGATAGTTCCAAATTAAAAAAAGGTGATAAAATAGATATAAATTTATTTAAAGGTAAAATAAAAGCTAATGTAGAGGATGTGGTAAAAAATGGAAGATAAAAAATTCGAAGAATTAATGAATGAACTTGAAATAATAGTCAAAGAACTAGAAAATGGTGATATTGATTTAGAAAAATCAATAGAAAAATATACTGAAGCTATGAAGTTAGTAAAAGTATGTGGTGATAAGTTAAATAAAGCTGTAATTTCGGTTAATAAAGTATTAGCAGAAAATGGTAATTTTGAAAATTTTAAAATCGAAGATAACCAATAATTGGTTACTTTTTTTTGATACTAAAGAACATACTAATATAAAGGGTGATAACATGAAAAAAACAATATTATTACTATTTATTTTGTTAATACCAATTAATATATTTGCCTATTCTAATAATATTATACCTGGAGGTAAAACAATAGGGATTGAAGTTAAAAATGATGGCATAATTGTTATTGGCTTTTATAAAATAGATAATAAATTTAATAAAAACAATTTAAAAACAGGGGATACAATAATTAAAGTAAGTAATACTCCAGTAAATACAATTGATGAATTAATTGTAGCAATAGAAGATACTGTTATAGATAATCAAGTAAATTTTACCATTAAAAGAAAAAATAAAGTTTTTTCGACGGTATTCAATTTAATATTGGTTAATGAAACTTACAAGACGGGAATATATGTTAAAGATAGTATAACTGGTATTGGAACATTATCATATATTGATCCAATAACTAAAATATATGGGGCCTTAGGACATGAAATAACAGAAAGTAATACCGGCAATTTAATTGAAGTAAAAACAGGTAGTATATTTAAAAATAAAATAATTAGAATTGATCGTAGTGGGGTAGGAAATGCTGGTACTAAAAATGCTGAATTTTATTCTAATACTATTTTCGGAACGGTAACTAAAAATACTAATAAAGGTATATATGGAAAATATACTGCTAATATTTCAGATTTAAAAACCCTTGAAGTAGGAAGTCCTGATACTTTACAAGTCGGTAAAGCTAGTATATATACAGTTTTAAATAATGAAGACATAAAATCATATGATATATATATAAATACTATAGATAAAAATAGAGATATTAAAAATATATATTTTAATATAACAAGTGAAGAATTAATAGCAACTGCAGGAGGAATAATTCAAGGAATGAGTGGAAGTCCAATAATACAAAATAATAAAATATATGGTGCTGTAACTCATGTTATATTAGATAATCCTACAAGTGGATATGGTATATTTATAACAACAATGTTAAAAGAAGGCGAAAGATAAGCACTAAGGTGCTTTTTTTAGTACTATTATTTTTTTAAAAAAAGTGCTATACTAAATAAGAATTAAATTAGTAAAGAGTGTGAATTATGATAGGTATATATAATTATACAGTAATATTAACTTATTTAAGTGTATGTAGTGCTGTATTTGGAGTTTTACTAGCTTTTGAAGGACATCCTTTTGGGGCAATTGTTTGTTTAATGGTATCAGGATTATTAGATATGTTTGATGGAAAAGTAGCAAGAACTAAAAAAAGAAATCGAGAAGAAATAAATTATGGAATTCAGATTGATTCTCTTTCTGATATAATCGCTTTTGGTATATTACCAGTCGCAATCGGATATTCAATTGGAATGAATGAATGGTATTATTTACCAATTGCATTTATATATGTATTAGGTGCATTAATAAGACTTGCTCATTTTAATGTTCATGAAGAAGAAATAGCTAAAACGAAAAAAGGAAGAAGTACTACATTTATTGGTTTACCGACAACAAGTGTAGCTTTAATATTTCCTTTAGTATATTATTTAAAGGATTTTTTTCCAAATGTTTTTACTTATATATATGCATCATCATTATTAATTATTGGTTTATTATTTGTTGTAAACGCTAAATTTATAACTAAACCTGATAATAAAAAGATGTTTTTGTTAATCCTAGTTGGGCTATTTGAGTTTTTATTACTAGTTATAGGTTATAAAATATGGATAATTTTAAGTTAAAAAAAAATAAAGAAGATAAGTTTATCTTATTTTTTTATAATACTATTATAGGAAGATTATTATTAAAATTATTAATCTTAAATATTATTAGTAAAATAATAGGTATATTTTTAAGTACCAGATTATCTAAATTTTTAATTAAAAACTTTATTAAAAAAAATAATATCAATATGAATGATTATGAAGATATTAAATACAAATCATTTAATGATTTCTTCATCAGACAAATAAAAGAAGAAAAAAGACCTATTAATGAGAAAAATAATATTTTAATATCACCATGTGACGGTAGATTTATTGCTTATAAAATAAATAATGATAATTTATTTAAGATAAAAAATTCTTATTATAATATTTATGATCTTATTAAAAGTGATATATCAAACGAATATATTAATGGCTACGCTTTAATCTTTAGATTATGTGTTGATGATTATCATCGTTACTGTTATATAGATGATGGTATAAAAACAAATAATTATTATATTAAAGGAACACTTCATACTGTAAGACCAGTAGCATTTAATAAATATAATGTGTATAAGACTAATTCAAGAGAGTGGACTATTCTTAAAACCAAAAATTTTGGTAATGTTATTCAAATTGAAGTAGGAGCCTTATGCGTAGGGAAAATAGTTAATCATCATCAAAAATATACCTTTAAAAAAGGTGAAGAAAAGGGTTATTTTAAATTTGGTGGTTCGACCATCGTATTATTATTTAAAGAAAAAACCATTAAAGTAAATAAAGAAATCTTAAATAATAGTATTAATAATATTGAAACAATTGTTAAACTTGGAGAAAAAATTGGTAATAAAAGTTAGCTTACGCTAACTAATTTTTTTTCTAAATATTTAAAAAATTTAAATCTACTTAAAATATAAAAACAAATCAGGGTTATTACTAATGAACCAATAATATCATAAACGACATGTTGTTTGACAAATAAAGTAGATAAAACAATTAAGATATTTGTAGTTACAATAATTCTTTTTTTCCATTTAGTCATATTTTTAATTGCTAAAACACTAAAAATAATAATAAAACATAAAATACAATGATTAGATGGAAAACATCTAGTAGCAGGGGTATCTATTTTAAAAGTTATATAAGTAATGAATTCAGTTAGATTATTATAAGAATTAATAACTGGTCTATTTACAGTTGTCGGATAAATAATAAAAATAGAATTAGAAATTATAAAGCAAAAAACTAATGATATAATAGTTTTAATATAAATATTAACATTATCTTTAAAAATAAAATATAATGATAAGATATTAAAAGGATACCATATGTTATAAATATAGATAAGGATTGGTAAAAAAGGAATATAATTATCTAAAGATGACCCAATTAAAGTAGGCTCACCTTCAAATAATTTAACAAAAAAATAAAAGAAGGCACTAAATGTTAGTAATCCTAAGGCAGTTATAAAATAAAATTTTATATCAATAATCTTTTTCATATTCAAATTATAACAAAGAGAACTTTAAATTGCTATTGCAAATTAAACAAATATTTGTTAATATTATATTACTTTATATGGCGGTATTGGTGAAGTGGTTAACACGCCAGATTGTGGCTCTGGTATACATGAGTTCGATTCTCATATATCGCCCCATT
>JAQUFX010000010.1 GCA_028684435.1 Bacilli bacterium | reverse complement strand
CTGGCCTTGACAAAATTCGAATTTTAAATTATTCTGTATTTAACAAAAGAAATGAAAAAAAGAAGCAATTATTGTTTTGCTTCCACATCATGGTTAGACCATTTACACAAAATTTTTTACACTCCCATATCAAACCTTAAATTTTCATATCAAACCTTTTTTATATGTAAAAAAAAATGGTATTCGCATATATAATACCATTTTTTCTTTTATTTTACTAAAAAAATTTTGCAATTAGTTAGATACAACCTATGATTTATCTAATATTGCATTTACTTTGAGATTCAAGTGTTTTTTAATAATAAGATTATAAGAACGAGGATATTTTGGTGAAGTTAAACATTTTTTTTTAATAATTGGAATATTTCGATTACTATTTTCAAATGGTAACTTAAAATTGATTACTTTAAGTAATTTCCCTCCTAATAAATCAATTACTTTTTTAGAAGATTCTAATTCTTCTTTAATATTTCCTTTTAAAGGAACAACATAGCCTTCTAATTTAGCAAATGGTAATGATAATTCTAATAATATTTTTAAATCCGCGACACCTCTAGATGTTACAATATCAAAATAATCTCTTTTTTCTTTTATATAGTCTTCACTTCGAGCATTTATAATATATAAATTATCTTTCAAATCTAATTTTTCAGCTAACTGCTTAAGAAACATTATTTTTTTATTATTAGAATCTAATAAAGTTATTTTTAAATGAGGATAAAAAATCTTTATTACCATTCCAGGAAATCCAGCTCCTGTTCCAATATCAAGTAATGTTTCATGTTTATATAAATCAAGAGCTTTATTTATTGTCAGTGAATCATAAAAATGTTTTAAATATACCAAATCTTTTTCAATAATAGAAGTTAAATTAGTATGAGAATTATATTCTTTTAGAAATTTATAATAAATTTCTAATTTTTCTAATTCTTTATTTGTTACTTTAATATTTAATTTTGATAATTCTAAAATAAATTCTTTTTTATTCATTTTTACTATATTCTTTCTTTAAATATACAACCAGCATGGAAATATCAGCTGAATTAACTCCACTTATTCTAATTGCTTGTGCTATTGTTAACGGTTTAATTTGTTTTAATTTTTGTCTAGCTTCAGTAGCAATATTCTTAACTTTATCATAATCTAAATCTTTTGGTATTTGTTTTTCTTCTAATTTAAGTAATCTTTCAACATCTTTATAAGTTTTATTGATATAACCTTCATATTTTATTAAAAATTCTGTCGTTTCAATTATATCTTCAGAATATCTAGAAGTAATTAATTTATTATTAATAAAATCTATTAATCTAATTTCAGGTCTTTTTACAAATTCATATAAACTATAACCACTTGTTAATTGTTTTTCTTTAATTTTATTTAAAATGTCTAAAGGAATACTTTTTGTAGATAATCTTTTTGTTTTTAATTCATTAATTAATTTTTTTATATTATTTTCTTTTTTAATTATTTTATTAAATTGGGTTTTATTTATTAAACCTATTTTATATCCATATTTTCTTAATCTTAGATCAGCATTATCATGTCTTAATATAAGTCTATATTCAGCTCTTGAAGTTAATAACCGATATGGTTCAACAGTGCCTTTCGTTACTAAATCATCTATCAATACGCCAATATACGCTTCATTTCTTTTTAATATAAATGGTTCTTTATTTTGTAATTTTAATGAGGCATTAATTCCCGCAATAAGTCCTTGCCCTGCCGCTTCTTCGTAGCCGCTTGTTCCATTAATTTGACCTGCAGTAAATAAATTATTAATAATCTTAGTTTCTAAAGAGGGTTTTAAATGAAGAGGGTTTATAGCATCATATTCAATTGCATAAGCATATTTTAAAATTTTAGCTTTTTCTAAACCTTGTAAACTGTGAACTAATTTATCTTGAACATCATATGGCATACTTGTTGAAAAACCTTGAATATATATTTCATTTGTAAATTTACTTTCTGGTTCTAAGAAAAGTTGATGCCTTTCTTTATCCGCAAATCTAACTACTTTATCTTCAATAGACGGGCAGTATCTAGCCCCTATTCCTTTGACATTACCACTATACATAGCTGATTTTTTTAAATTTTCTTTTATTATTTTATGAGTTTCTGGTGATGTATATGTTACATAACATAGCTCTTGATTATTAATATCATATAAAGGAAGATTATCAAAACTAAAAGTAAGGGGAGTTAAATCACCATATTCAGGTTTTAATTTTGAATAATCAATTGAATTTTTTTCAATTCTTTGTGGTGTTCCAGTTTTTAATCTTAAGATTTCAAATCCGAATTTCTTTAAATTATCACTTAAATTAATCGACCTTCTTTCACCATGAGGTCCTTCTTTTTTAATTTCTGCTCCTACTAAAATATTACTTTTAAGATAAGTTCCGGTTGTTAATATTAATGATTTACAATTAATAATTTTATTATTTTCTAATACTGCTCCGGTTATATTATTATCAGTTACTACTATATCTTCAACCATTGCTTCAATAATGGATAAATTTTTTAATTTTTTTAATTCTTTTAACATTTCTTGAGGATATATCTTTTTGTCAGCTTGAGCCCTTAAAGATCTTACTGCGGGACCTTTTGAATTATTTAACATTTTTATTTGAAAATGACTTCGATCAGCAATTTTACCCATAATTCCACCTAAAGCATCAATTTCTCTAACTACGATTCCTTTTGCGGTTCCTCCTATTGAAGGATTGCAAGGCATATCTGCAATATTATTAATATTAGAAGTAATTAATGCAACATTAAAATTTAACTTTGCTGCTGCATAAGAAGCTTCACAACCTGCGTGGCCTCCTCCTACAACAATTATATCGTATTTTTTTTTCATAAAAACCTACTTTCCTAAACAAAATCGAGAAAATAATTCATCTATTAAATCTTCTTTATAAACAACCCCGATTATTTCTCCTAATGTTTCATAACATTCTTTAATATCAATTGTCACCATATCAATAGATATACCTTCATTTAAATTGTTTATAGCATTTTCTATCACGTTTTTAGCTTTTTTAGTTAATGATATTTGTCTTGCTGAAGACAAATAAGAATAATCTTTAGTATCTAAATATTTTATATTAAACATTTCTACTATTTTATTCTTTAATTCGTTAAGTCCGTTTTTAGAAACTGTATTTCCCATAACTAAATTATATTTATTTAGTTCATCATAATTGTTTTTACTGCTAATATCATTTTTATTAATAAATATAATTATTTTTTTGTTTTTTAATTTGTTAATTTTTTTAATATCTGCAGACAAATTTGTGTTGGTATTATCAATAACATATATTATTAAATCTGCTTTTTCACTTATGTCAATACTTTTTTGAACACCGATTTTTTCTACAAAATCGGTAGTATAACGCAATCCAGCTGTATCAATTATATTTAATAATATACCATTTAAATTTATTTTACCTTCAATAATATCTCTAGTAGTTCCAGGAATATTAGTAACAATTGCTTTATCTTCTTCTAAAAAAGCATTTAAAATACTGCTTTTACCTACATTTGGTTTGCCAATAATAACAACATTAATTCCATTTTTGATTATTTTGCCATTCTCTGATTCTATTATTAATTCATTAAGATCAAATAATATTTTATTTAAATTAGGCATTAAATTTTGATAAGTTATTACTTCAATATCTTCATATTCAGGATAATCGATATTTACTTCAATACTAGCTTGCAATTGAATTAAGTTTTTTCGTATCTGATCGATTTTTTCTGATAATTTACCTGCTATTTGATTAATAGCTAATTTTCGAGCTTTTTCAGTTTCTGAATTAATAATATCACTAATTGCTTCAGCTTTTAATAAATCAATTCTACTATTTAAAAAAGCTCTTTTAGTAAATTCGCCTGGTTCAGCCAATTTACATCCTTTATTTAATAATATTTCTAAAATTTTATTAGTTGTAGAAATACCACCATGACAATTTATTTCCACTGTATCTTCAGTTGTAAAAGTTTTTGGTGCCTTCATTATTGTTATCAACACTTCATCAATTTTATAATTATTTTCAACAATGAATCCATAATGAATAGTATGGCTATTTACTTTTGTTAGATTAACGCCTGAAAAAACACTATTAACAATACAAATAGCTTCTTTACCACTAACCCTGATTATTGAAATTGCTCCTGTTCCTACTGCTGTAGAAATAGCACAGATTGTTGTATCCATGAGACTCCACCTCGCACGTATTATAACACATTTAATTAATGCAGAAAATAAAAAAAGGAATTAATCCTTTTTTGGTTTCACAATGATATGGCGATTTGGTTCTTCGCCTTCACTTTCGGTTTTAATTCCTTTATATTCATTTAATATATTATGTACTATTCTTCTTTCATAAGAATTCATATTTTCCATAATTACTGGAGTTTTAGTGTTTTTTACTTCCCTAGCAATATTTTTAGCTAATCTTTCTAAATGTTGAATTTGGTTATTTTTATAATTTTCAACATCTAAATTTATATATGGATATAATCCAATTTGATTATATACTGCTTGTTTAGCAATTAATGTTAAAGCTGATAAAGTTTGACCATTTTTACCAATTAAGATAGCATTATTATCAGAATACATTTTGATATTAATTTGTTTATTCCTAATATTTGTTTCAAAAGATACAGTTATACCAAAATCTTTAAAAATATTTGCTAATAATTCTTTAATATAATTAGTTAAATCAAAAATTTTCACTATCGTAAATTTTAAACTTTCGCTTTTAAATAAACCACCTTTTTTTACTTCTTTTTTAAATAAAATTTCTTCTTCAGTCACTTTTAAATCTTCTAAAGCTTTTGAAATAATATCTTTTTCTATTTTTCCTTCATATAAATATAATTCCATATTATTTAACACTCCGTTTCTTTATATAAAAATTCTGTACTACAGCAAAAGCATTTGTTGTAACCCAATATAACGCTATTGCTGTTGGTAAACTAAAGGATGCTATTGATATAAAGATTAACATAAAATTAGTCATAAATTTCATTTGTTGTTCTTGAGCAGGACTTCCCATAGAATTCATATTAAATTTAAAGGATAAATAAGTAGTTAATATTATTAAAACTATTAATAACAAATATAAGTAATTTCCTTCTTTTATTCCTACTAAAGGAGTCGTTCCTAATTGTAAGGTCCACAACGTTTCTTCAAATATTACTGGTACTCTATTTATTGCTTCTAAAAAGGCTAAAAATAATGGAATTTGAATAAATGCTATAAGACAACTTCCAAGCGGACTTACTTTATGCTTTTTATAAATTAACATCATTTCTTGACTTTTTTTCATCATTGCATCTGAATCAGTTTTATCTTTATATTTTTTTTCTAAACTATTTAATTCCGGTTGAGCATTCTTCATATTTTGAGATTGCTTTGCTGTTTTAACTGTTAAAGGAGTCAAAACTAATCTAATTAGTAGACCGACGATCATTATTGCAAAACCATAATTTTGTACAATCTCCCCGACTTTAACTATATACCAAGCTAGTGGTATAACAAATAATTGTGCCCACAAACCACTATACGACTCTGAATTATATATTTTTAAATCTTCACAATCTGGAAGTTCAGCAATTTTATATTCTAGATTTTTATCATATTTATTATATAGATTAACTAGATTTTGATTTTCTGGTTTACATAATATATTAGCTGGAATACTTTGTCCAGTAACTTCATTTACTACTCTTTTATTATCATCATCTTTTACATACGTTGTACATCCAGTTAATATAAATATCATTAAAAACAATAATATTAATAATCTATTTCTGTATTTTTTTCTCATTTATCCACCTTATTTATTAAAGAAAGTAAATTTTCCTTTTTCTGTTGATAATTTAAATTTAAACATTCTTTCCTAATCATTATAATATAATCTTGATCTTTTTTAAACTCTATTTTGATTTCTTTAATTATTTCTCTCGTTTGTCTTTTTAATTTATTTCTAGTTACAGCATTACCTATTTTTGTACCTACCGCTATTCCAAATCTACTATTAACTTCTTTTTTAAAATTATAATATACAACAAAGAATTTATTTTTTATAAATTTACCGTGTTTTATTATATTATCAAATTCAA
The DNA here is from genome assembly GCA_028684435.1 of Bacilli bacterium. GTDB lineage: Bacteria > Bacillota_I > Bacilli_A > RF39 > UBA660 > DUUS01. Next base: position 20,572 of record JAQUFX010000010.1, on the reverse strand, counting down.
TTGATTTTTTAATTCTTTCATCAATTTTCATATAATAGCCCTCCCATTTAGAATAAAAACCACTTGTGTGGCTTATCTAGATAAAATTTTACGTCCTTTTTTTCTACGTTTCTTTAAAATATTGGTTAATTTACGCGCAAAAAAGCCATGTTTCTTCTTTCTTTTACGAGTATTCGGTTGAAATGTTCTTTTCATTCTTGCACCTCCACATCCATTAAACTTTTTTAATTATATTATATTGAAACAATTAAGTCAATCAAAGGTTTTATTTATAATTTATGAACAAAAATGTTAATAATTTTTTTTAATGTTTAAATTATTTTGTTGAAACTGTTGATAAGTTGTTTTTTTTCAGTTATTATAAAGTTGTTTTTGTTTATAAGGTTGTTGATAACCTGTTGAAATCTAATTATTATTTTATTAACACTTTCTTTTTGAACAAAACTGTTTTACAATTAATTTAGTAAGAAAAATAATTGCATGTGGGGTGGTTATATGGATAATAATTTATTATGGTCAAACTTTTTACAGATAATTAAAACTAAAATTTCTCCAGTTTCTTATGACACTTGGTTTAAAGATACAAAAATAATTAGACAAGATAATAATATATTATCAATTCAAGTTCCTATGGTTTTTCATAAAAAATTTTTAAACGAAACTTATTATGATTTAATTGATGAAATAATAACAAATTTAATTGGGAACAGTTTTGATCTTGAATTTATGACTGAAGAAGAATTTAATTATGAAGATAATGACATAATTAAAGAAACAATTGATAATGAATATACAAGAATTAATTCTAATTTAAACTCAAAATATACTTTTGAAAATTTTGTAATAGGGGATAGTAATAGATTTGCTCAAACTGCTGCTGTGGCTGTTGCAGAACAACCAGGAAAAATATATAATCCTTTATTTATTCATGGTAAAAGTGGATTAGGAAAAACCCATTTAATGCATGCAATTGGAAATTATGTTCTGCAAAATAGCAAGAAAAAAATTTTATATGTTACAAGTGAAGAATTTATTTCTGATTTTATTGGTATAAATAAAAAAGATGAGAATAATCTACCTGTTATTGAACATTTTAAAGAAAAATATCGAAATATTGATGTATTAATAATTGATGATATCCAATTTCTGGGAGGTGCTGAAAAAACTCAACAAGAATTTTTCCATACTTTTAACAATTTATACGACTCTAATAAACAAATTATTATTAGCTCTGATCGATCTCCAGATGATTTGAAATTATTAGAAGATCGTTTACGAACTAGATTTAGATGGGGGTTAACTGTTGATATATATCCCCCTGATTTCGAATTAAGATGTAAAATATTAAAAGATAAAATGGCTGGACATGAAGTTGCTAATTTAGTTAATAAAGAAGTAATTGAATATATTGCTACAAATTGTGAAAATGATGTTAGACATTTAGAAGGTGCAATAACAAGATTATATGCTTATGCAGCTATAATGAGTCCAAATGAAATTAATTTAAGTTTTGCTACTGAAGCATTAAAAGATTATATAGGTACATCAATTTATATAACTAATAATATTACTAAAATCCAAAAAGCTGTTGCTGATTATTATAAAATTACTGTAGATGATTTAAAAACCAAAAAAAGAACATCTAATATTAATTTACCAAGACAGATTGCAATCTATTTATGTCGCATGACGACTGAAGAGACAATTGTAAAAATAGGATTAGAGTTTGGTAATAGAAATCATTCTACCGTATTACATGCTTATGATAAAATTAATAATGAATTGAAAATAAATAATAAACTAAAAGAGGAAATAAATGAAATAAAAAATAAGATTGTTAATTAAAGTTGAAAACAAACCAGTTATAAACATTATATTTTATATCATAAATAATACTAAAATTTGAATTTTCAACATTATAAACAGTAATAATAATAAAATTAATAAAAAAGAAAGAAGGTATTTAAATGAAATTAATAATTGAAAAAATTATTTTATTAGAAAAATTAACAAATGTTATGAGAGCTATTTCTTCTCGTAATTTAATTCCAATATTAAATGGAGTTAAATTTGAATTAAAAAAAGAAGGGTTATATTTAACTGCTAGTGATAGTGATTTAATAATTCAAACTTTTATTGATAAAAAAGAAATAAAAAATATAAAAGAAACAGGAGTAATAATAATTCAAAGTAAGTATTTATTAGATATTATAAAAAAATTACCAAATGGAGATATAAATATTGAAGTAATAGATGGTTTAAAAATAATTATCAGTACAGAAAATACAGTATTTAATTTAAATTGTTTAAGTACTGAAGATTATCCACAATTAGAATTTGATGAAATTAAGAATCCTATTAATTTAGAAAGTAATATATTAAAAGAAGTAATTCATCAAACTATATTTGCTATATCTAATCAAGAATCTAGACCTTTATTAACAGGTGTAAATTTAAAATTAGTAGATAATAAATTGTATTGTATAGCAACAGATTCTTACCGATTAGCTAAAAAAACAATTGAATTGGATAAAACTTATGAAAATTTTGATATCGTAATCCCAGGTAAAAACTTAAATGAATTAGATAAATTATTATCTGAAAATAATAATGTTGAAATTCAGCCATTTATTAACAAAATAATATTTAAATATGAAGATTATATTTTTCAATCTAATTTATTAAGTGGAGTATATCCTGATACTTTAAATTTTATACCTAAAGATTTTAATTTTATTTTAACAACATCATTATTTAGTTTTATTAATGCAATTGATCGAGCAGCATTATTAACTCAAAATAAAGATAAAAATATTGTGAAAATGGAAACAAAAACCAATGAAGTATTAATATCATCTTTTGCTAGTGAAATTGGTAAAGTAGAAGAAAAATTATTAGTAGATAAGAACACGACAGAAAATATAGCTATTTCGTTTAGTTCAAAATACATGTTAGAAGCTTTAAAAACTTTTGAAGAAGAAGATTTGTTAATTCTTTTAAATACCGATTCACAACCAATAATCTTAAAATCTATCAAAGATGAAACTTTAATTCAATTAATTTTACCTATAAAAACCTATTAAAAATTAAAAATTTGTATATTTTACAAAATTCAACAAAATTCGACAAAGTTATATGATTTAATAAATCTTTGTTGGGAGGTGAAATATATGAATGATTATGAAATTAATGAAAAAACATTAGCAATAGTACCTTTTAGTAATTATAAGTCTATAATTTATGAATCACATGACTGTTTTATATTAGAAAAACCAGTATCTAAAATTATGGATTCTAGCTGTAAATATTACGGAAGTACTTTTGAAGGTAGGCAAAAAGGAACTGCTTTTTTAACTGGAATAAGATATAAGGCACCTATAATAATTTCGGAAGAAAATAATATTATCTTTTTTCCCACATCATCGCCAAGATTAAAAGAATGTGCTTGGATTAGTTTAAATAATATTAAAAAATATTATGATAAAGAAACTAAAATGTTAATAGAATTTATGAATAAAGAAACATTAGAAATTGATATATCTTCTAATATTTTAAGAAATCAAATTTTCAGAGCTTCAATGCTTGATTCAGTAATAAGAAAAAGAAGCATTAATCGATAAAAAAAGATTTTAAAAATGCTTTTTTTATGTTATAATTTAAATAGGTATAGGAGTATTAGAATACCTGTTTTATTTTATAATGACTTAAAAAGGGGGAAAAATGCAAATTTTACAATTAAAACTTGTTAATTTTAGAAATTATAAACAAAATTTGTTTAATTTTTCTTCTAAAAAAAATATTATTTTAGGTAATAATGGATTAGGCAAAACAAATATCGTTGAAGCTATATATTATTTAGCATTAACCAAATCATTCAGAGTTAATAATGATATATTTTTAATTAATAATGAATCTAAATATTCTATTATTGAAGGAAAAATTAAAGATACCATTACCAATAGTTATAAAATAATTATTGAAAATAAAAATAAGCGGGTTTTTATTAATAATAATCAAATTAAAAAATTAAGTGATTATATTTCTAAAATTAATATAATTAATTTTAATCCTGAAGATCTAAAATTAATAAAAGATAGTCCGAGTATCCATCGGCAACTTATTAATATTGAAATATCTCAGTTTGACAATATTTATTTAAAGAATTTATCAATATATAACAAGATTTTAAAACAAAGAAATAGTCATTTAAAAAATTTATGTTTCAAAAAAAATTATAATACTGAGTATTTATATATCTTAACTGAGAAGTTAATTAATTATGGTATTAATATATATAATTTAAGAAAATTATATATAGAAAATATTAATAAATATTTAAATACAAATTTTAAAAAAATTACTAAAAAAGATGGTTTAATTTTAAAATATATATCTAATTATGAAAATTTAACCAAAGATGAATTAATTAAAAAATATATAAATTTATATCAGAGTGATATAAATTGTGGTAAAACAAATTTTGGTATTCACTTAGATGATTTTATATTTTATTATCAAAATGTAATTGCTAAAAATTATTTATCAGAAGGTGAACAAAAAAATGTTATCATAGCTTTTAAATTAGCAGAAATAAATATTTTTATCGATATTAAAAAAATAATCCCAATATTAATTTTAGATGATTTATTTAGTGAAATTGACAGTGGTAAAATTAATAAAATTTTTAAATTATTAAAAAAAAGTTTACAAATATTTATAACTACAACAGATATTAGTAATATTGATGATAAAACATTACAAAACAGTAAAATATTTAAATTAAAAAATAATAGTATAGAGGAGATAATATATGAATGAACATTATAATGAAAAAGATATCCAAATTTTGGAAGGATTAGAAGCCGTAAAAAAAAGACCAGGAATGTATATTGGAACAACTAGTTCAAAAGGACTTCATCATTTAATATGGGAAATAATTGATAATGCCATAGATGAAGCGATGGCTGGGTATTGCGATGATATTGAAATAATAATTAATAAAGATAATTCACTTACTGTAAAAGATGATGGGAGAGGAATACCGACTGGTATTCATGAAAAAACTGGAATATCAACAGTTGAAACAGTATATACAATCCTTCATGCTGGTGGAAAATTCGGTGGCGGAGGATATAAAGTTTCGGGTGGATTACATGGAGTAGGGGCATCAGTAGTAAATGCTCTAAGTAGTTGGTTAGAAGTATATGTATATCATAATTCAAAAGTACATTATATGAAATTTGAAAATGGTGGAGATCCTGTTACTCCGTTATCTATTATAGATGAATGTGATTCTAATAGAACTGGAACGACGGTGACTTTTAAACCAAATCCAGATATTTTTAAAGAAACTACTATTTTTGATTATGACATTATAAAGAACAAAGTAAGAGAATTAGCTTTTTTAAATAAAGGATTAAGAATATTACTTCTTGATGATCGAGAAATCGAAAAGAAAAAAGAAGAATTTTTATATAATGGAGGATTAGTAGAATATGTAAAATATTTAAATAGAAATAACCAATCTATCCATGATGTTATTATAAATACTGAAGGTGAAAAAGATGGTGTATTTATTGAAGTAGCTTTACAATATAATAATTCTTATAATAATACGCTATTATCTTTTGTAAATAATATAAATACTCATGATGGTGGAACACATGAAGAAGGTGTTAGAAATACTTTAACAAGAGCAATTAATAATTATGCTAAAAATAGTAAATTATTAAAAGATAATGATGATACATTTACTGGTGATGATGTTAGAGAAGGACTTGTAATGGTTATATCTTGTAAACACCCAGATCCACAATTTGAAGGACAAACAAAAGGTCGTTTAGGAAATATAGAGGTTAGAAAAATCGCTTCAGATGTTTTTGGTCAAGAAATAGAAAGATTTTTTTTAGAAAATCCAGATGTGGCTAAAAAAATAGTTGAAAAATCAATGCTTGCATCTAGAGCGAGAATTGCTGCAAAAAAAGCTAGAGAATTATCTAGAACTAAAGGTGGTCTTGATTTAACAAATCAATGGGGAAAATTAGCTGACTGTTCAAGTAAAGATCCTTTTGAAAGAGAATTATTTATAGTAGAAGGAGATTCTGCAATGGGATCTGCAAAACTTGGAAGAAATCCCAAAACACAAGCTATACTACCTATAAAAGGTAAAATAATCAATGTAGAAAAATCAAGATTGGATAAAATTTTATCAAATGAAGAAATTAGAAGTTTAATTACAGCTTTTGGAACGAGCATTGGTGATGAATTTGATATCGCTAAGTTAAGATATAATAAAATAATACTTATGACTGATGCTGATGTTGATGGTGCTCACATTAGGACATTATTATTAACATTTTTATATCGCTTTTTTAAGCCATTAATTGAAAATGGACATGTTTATGCCGCTCAACCACCATTATTTAAAATAACTCATGGAAAAACAGTAAAATATGTTTTAAATGATCAAGAAAAAGATGATTATTTAGAAACTCTTCCTGAAGATATTAGAAAAAAGACTAATATTAATCGCCAAAAAGGTCTTGGTGAAATGGATGCAATTGATTTAAGGGTAACAACTATGGATATTAATCAAAGAATATTATTAAAAATAAATATAGATGATGCAATTTTAGCTGATGAGATGTTTACTATTTTAATGGGCGAAGAAGTAGAACCGAGAAGAAAATTTATCGAAGAAAATGCACTAAATGTTAAAAATCTTGATATATAGGAGGTAAAAATGGAAAATAATATAAATTTAGATAAATTTAATGAAATTAATATAGATAGTGAAATAAAAAATTCATTTTTAGATTATTCGATGAGTGTTATAGTATCTAGAGCTATACCAGACGTTAGAGATGGTTTAAAACCGGTTCATAGAAGACTTTTATACACATTTCATGCTGAAGGAATAACTCATGATAAATCTCATAAAAAGAGTGCTACTAGCTGTGGTAAAGTAATGCAATATCACCCTCATGGGGATGCCGCTATATATGATACTATGGCTAGAATGGCTCAAGATTTCACATACAGATATCCTTTAATTGATGGCAAAGGAGCATTTGGAGCACCAGATGGATCAAGTCCAGCAGCAGCAAGATATACAGAAGCTAGATTAGCAAAAATTTCTAGCGAAATGTTGAGAGATATAAATAAAAATGCTGTGGATTTTATTCCTAGTTATGATGATGAAAGTGTAGAACCTGTAGTTTTGCCATCAAGATTTCCAAATATTTTAGTAAATGGAAACATGGGTATCGCAGTTGGAATGGCAACAAATATTCCTCCTCATAATTTAGGAGAAACAATTGATGCTACTATTGCCTATATAAATAACCCAGAAATAACTATATTAGAATTAATGGAAAAAATAAAAGGTCCAGATTTTCCGACTGGTGGAACAATACTTGGAAATAGCGGAATAAAAAAAGCTTTTGAAACTGGAAAAGGTAGTATTAAAGTTAGAGGAAAAGTAGATATAGAAGAAATTAAAGGTAAAGTAAAGTTAATTATAACTGAAATTCCTTATCAAGTAAATTATACAAATATTATTAGAAAAATTGCTGAATTAGTGCGAGATAAACAAATAGATGGTATAGCAAATTTAACTGACGAGTCCGCTTTAGAAGGTATTAGAATCGTAATAGATGTAAAAAAAGATTATAATCCAAGTGTGCTATTAAATAATTTATATAAATATACTCAATTACAAACTTCTTTTGGTATTAATTTCTTAATGTTAGTTGATAGAAGACCTAAAACACTAAGTTTAAAAGAGATTTTAGAAAATTATACAAATTTTCAAAAAAGTGTAATTATAAGAAGAACGCAATTTGATTTAGAGAAATCGGAAAGAGCTGCTCACATTCAAGAAGGACTTAAAATTGCATTAGATTTTATTGATGAAGTTATTAAATTAATAAAAGGTTCAAAAAAAGACGTAGAAGCTAAAAAAGGTTTGATGGAAAGATTTGGTTTATCTGAAATTCAAGCTGAAGCAATTATGGAAATGAAGCTTAGAAGGTTAACTGGATTAGAAAAAGAAAAAATAGAAGAAGAATTAAAATTTTTATTAGAAAAAATAGAAGAATTAAAATCTATATTAGCTAGTAAACAAAAAATATCAAATATTATTGTTGATGAATTAACCGAAATAAAAGATAAGTATTCTGATGAAAGAAGAACTGCAATAGATATGACTTCACTAGAATATATTGAAGATGAATCTTTAATACCAGAAGAAAATATAACGATTACTTTAACGGAAAAAGGCTATATAAAAAGAATTGTTTCTGAAACTTACAAAACTCAAAACAAGGGTGGTGTAGGTGTAAAGGGAATGTCAACCAATGAAGAAGATTTTGTAGAAAAGATGATTAATTTATCAACTCATGATTATGTTATGTTCTTTACTAATAAAGGAAAAGTTTATAGATTAAAAGGATATGAAATTCCAAAGTATTCTAGACAATCGAAAGGGTTACCTATTATAAATTTATTACCTTTAGATAAAGAAGAAGTAATTAATTCAATAATACCTTTATCAACTGAAAATGAATATAAATATTTTGTATTTGCAACTAAAAACGGTTTAGTAAAAAGAACAAAAATTGATGAGTTTAATAATATAAGAGTTACCGGAAAAATTTGTATCAAATTAAAATCGAAAGATGAGTTAATTGGTGTTAAAAAAACTGATGGCAATTATAATATTTTATTAGCTTCAGAAAACGGGAAGATGGTAGTTTTCTTAGAAGAACAAATAAGAATTATGGGAAGAACTGCATCTGGGGTAAAAGGAATAAATTTAGATAATTCAAATTGTATCGGCTTAGAAGTCGCTAAAGATGACAGTAACATTTTAATTATAACAGAAAATGGTTATGGTAAAAAAACACTGGTTTCTGAATACAGAAAAACTAAGCGTGGCAGTAAAGGAGTTAAAGCACTTAATATTACCGAAAAAAATGGCAAAATCAAATCGTTTAAAAGAATAGAAAATAGTGATAACGATATTATGATTATAACTGATGAAGGTACAATAATAAGATTGCCTTTAGATCAAATATCTCAATTAAGTAGGGTGACACAAGGGTCTAAATTAATACATTTAAAAAACAATCAAAAAGTTTCAACATTCACCTTAGTAGAGAAAAATACCGAAGAAACTGAAGAAGTATAATAGAATACCGTTAAAAACGGTATTTTTATATATTATAATTTTCAATGTTTCACGTGAAACATTGAAATGATTTTTTAATTATGTAATGTGAAAATTATGTTGGCATATAATAATTATTTAACAATAATTAATTAGTCATATTAATTATTGTTGCAATTATATTTTGTTTCGTAACAATGAACTTATTAAATATCTAATAAAATTAATGATTTTTTATGTTTTGTCTGAAATAAGCAAGATTTATTAATGATTTCAAAAAAAAATTATTTCCCGGGAAATAATTTTCAATGTTTCACGTGAAACATTGAAAAAACATTTTCAAGAGGCATTTTAATTTTTATAAATTACATAATTACAGTTCCATACTTGATAAATTATTGAAATAATTAAAATTATATGTTTGTTAATTAATACAATAATAAAACTAATAGAATGTTTTAAATATTAAATTATTCTTTGTGCATAAATTTTTAATGTTTCACGTGAAACATATATTTGTAAAACGACTATCTTATATGATATATTAATTACGCACAATATATATGTTAGAAATTGGTCAGAATTGGAAGATAGCAGCCATATTAACCACTATATATGTGTGCTTTTTTTTAGGAGAAAAACATGGAAACTAAAATAATTGAAATTTTATTAAAATTAGTTAATAAGGCATATAAAAAGGAGGAAACTCCTGTCGCAGCTATTATTATGTATAATAACAAAATTATTGCAAAGTCTTATAACAAGAGGAATAGAACAAACAAAACAATTGATCACGCCGAAATATTAGCAATTCAAAAAGCTAATAAAAAATTAAAGTCATGGAGATTGAACAATTGTTCGATTTATGTTACGATTAAACCTTGTGATATGTGCATGAACGTTATCAGAGAAGCTAGAATAAATAAAGTATATTATTTAGTTAACAGATTAGAAGAGAAAAAAATATATAATAAAACAAAATTTATTCCTTTAACTTCAAAAGAAATCGAAAATGTAAAAGAAGATTATTTAAAAAAAATAACAATTTTTTGGAAAAATAAACGCAATAAAATATAAACATGATATAATTATTTAAGTGGGAGGTAATTATGGATTATAAAGTATTATATAGAAAATATCGACCGAAAGATTTTAACGATTTAGTCGGCCAAAATCATATAAAAGAGTTGTTGTTACAGTCAATTTTAAATAATAAATTATCTCATGCTTTCATATTTAATGGGCCTAGAGGTACAGGAAAAACAAGTACAGCTAAATTATTTGCTAAAATTGTAAATTGTACAAATAATTTTGAAGGAAATGCTTGTAATAAATGTATCTCTTGTCTAAGCTATAAGGAAACAACAGATATAATTGAAATAGATGCGGCTTCAAATAATGGCGTCGATGAAATAAGAGAATTAAGAGAAAACGTTAAAATATTGCCTAGTATATCTAGATATAAAGTATATATTATAGATGAAGTTCACATGTTATCGACTAATGCTTGGAATGCATTTTTAAAAACATTAGAAGAACCTCCAAAGCATGTGATATTTATATTGGCAACAACAGAAATTCAAAAAGTTCCGATAACTGTTTTATCTAGATGTCAAAGATTTGATTTTCAAAGAATATCAATCGATGTAATTTTTCAAAAGATAAAAGAAATTGCAAAAAAAGAAAAGATTAATATATCAGATGAAGCTATTATTGAATTATCAGATCTTTCTAATGGCGGATTAAGAGATGCACTAGGAATGCTAGATCAACTTTCTAAACTAAACGATAAAATCACAATAGAAACTTTAAATGATACTTATGGTTTAGTGACAAACAAAGATATTAATGAAATGTTTGAAGCATATAAAAACCGAGAAATTAAATTATTAATTGAAAAGATTAATAATTTAAATTTAAAAGGCGTCAATAGTGAAGTATTATTAACAAAAATTCTTGATTTTTTACTACAAGAATTAATAAATTATAAAATAACAAATATTAAAGAAATTTATAATTTAGAACAGTTGATTTTTGATTTAGAAGAATGTTGCAATAAAAAAAATAAATACTTAATGATAAAAACCGTATTACTTAAAAATATTGAGGATATAGCTAAAGATATAGAAATTAAAAATATAATTGAAGAAGAAAAAATTATTTCCCGGGAAATAATTTCTGATAAAATATTAGAACATATAAGTTTAGATGTGCTTAATATAAGAGTAAATAACTCTTTTGTTAATGCTAATTTAAAATTAAAAAAAGAATTTATTAAAAAATGGGATGAATTAACTAATTATTTTTGTGTTAATGGTGAAACAAAATATTTATCTTTATTAAAAAATACTAAAGTAGAGGTGGTTTCTCCTACGAATGTATTAATATCTACTAAAACCTATAGTAATAGTGTATTATTTAATTTAATTTGTGATGAAATATCTGAAAAGTGTAAAAAAATAATTGGAGATAGCATAAAAATAATTTGTCTTGATGAGGAACAATGGAAAAAAGAAAAATCAAAATATATAAAAAATCAAAAAACTCAAAAATATAGTTATATCGAGGAACCAATATTAAAAAATGATAATAAAACAATAAATATTGCAACAGATATATTTGGGAAAGAGTTAATAGAAATAAAATAAAGGAGAGATTAAAATGAATATGCAAAATTTAATGGCACAAGCAAATAAAATTAAAAGAGATGTCGAAAAAAAACAAAATGAAATCGATAATATGACTTTTGAAGGGAATTCTCAATTTGTTAATATAACAATGTCAGGAAAAAGAGAGGTAAAAAATTTAAAAATAAATAAGAATATTTTAAATGATAATGAAGATTTAGAAATTTTAGAAGATATGATTGTAATAGCTTTTAATGATGCTTTATTTAAAATAGATAAAAAAACCGAAGAAGAATTAGGCGCTTATACCGGTGGTTTAAATGGTTTATTTTAAAAATGATTTATCCTAAACCTTTAGAAGAATTAATATTATATTTCAAGAAATTACCTGGTGTAGGCGAGAAATCAGCAGAAAGGCTAGCTTTATCTGTAGTTAATTTTACTAATGAAGATAATGAAAGATTTTCTAACGCAATAAAGAGAGTAAATAAAAATTTACAAAAATGTAATATTTGTGCAAATTTGACTGATAATGAAACATGTAATATTTGTTCTAATGAATATCGAGATCAAAATTTAATTTGTGTGGTAGAAGATTATAAAAGTATATTTATGTTTGAGAAAATAGGGAAATTTAATGGAGTATATCATGTGTTAAATGGTTTAATTTCGCCAATTGATGGCATAAATCCTGAAGATATAAACTTAAATTCATTAATTTTGAGATGTGAAAAAAAAGCTGAAGCTATTGAGTTAATACTTGCATTAAAACCTTCTATAGAAGGTGAAACTACATCAATGTATATAAATAAAAAATTAAAAAAACAAAATATAAAAATATCAAGATTATCTTATGGAATACCAATGGGAGCAGAAATAGATTATTTAGATACTTTGACTATCGAAAGAGCATTAAAAGATCGCCAAATAATATCATAATATCATAATAAAATATATATTACATAATATTATTAGGTGAAAAAAATGATATTTAAGATAATTAAAAGAATAGTATTTGCAATAGTAATAATTTATAGTTTGGATTTATTTATTAGAAATTTAGATATTTTTATTCCTCTTAATATATATACCATTTCAGCAGTAAGTGTATTAGGATTTCCAGGTTTAATTACTTTAGCTTTATCATTTTTCTTTTTATTATGAAGAGAGGTAAATATGAATTTGAATTTTTATGATTATTTTAATTATTGTTTAAGTGTGGACAAGCTACCTCATGCATTTTTAATTGAAAGCAATAATATAGATATTATTACAAATAATATAATAGATTATTTATTTGAAAAAAAATTAATTAATAATCTTGATTATCAAAAAAATTTAAATTTGATGTTGATTGAACCTGATGGAAAGGAAATAAAATCACATGATATTGAAATTTTACAAGAAAGATATTCTACATTACCGATTTATAATAAATACAATATTTATATAATAAAAAATGCGGAAAAGTTAAATAAGTCAGCTGCTAACAAATTATTAAAATTTTTAGAAGAACCAGGAATAGATATTATTGGCATTTTGTTGTCTGATTATAATTCTGATGTATTAGAAACTATTAAAAGCCGATGTCAACACTTTATAATAAAAGAACAATATCAAAACATAGATTTAAAAAATGATATTTCTGATTTACTGGATTTTATTAATGGAACTAGAAATATAAATAAAGAAATAGATTTTAAAAAAAAGTATAGTAAATTTCAAAGAAACGATTTAATTTTTGTTTTTGAATCATTATTAAATGAATCAGAAAAACTATTAGATAGTTTATGTGATAATATAACAAATATTTCTGAAAATATTTGTTTAATAGATAAAATATTGCGATTGTTAAAAAGTAATGTTAATATTGATTTAGTTTTAGACAATTTTTTCATAGAATTGAGGTAATGGTTTTGAATTTATGTGGTGTAGCATTTAAAGAAAATGGTAAAATATATAATTTTTTATCAGATGGTATAAAATTAAATAAAAATGATTATGTTATTGTTGAAACCGAAAAAGGACATCAGTTAGGTAAAGTTGTTTCTTTATTAGAAAATTCTGGCAAAATAAATAAATTAAAGAGTGTTATAAGAATTGCTTCAAAAGTAGATTATAATAAACATTTAAAAAATTTGTCAGACGCTAAAAACGCATTGCTTGAAACTAGAAAAGAAATACAAATATTAGATTTAAAAATGCGAGTTATAGATTGCAGTTATACTTTTGATCGAAAGCAATTATTATTTAATTTTATTGCAGATGAAAGAGTTGATTTCAGAGAACTAGTTAAAATATTGGCTTCAAAATTTAAAACTAGAATAGAATTACATCAAATAGGTGTACGTGATAAATCTAAAGAAATTGGTGGTATAGGGCATTGTGGAAGGGTATTGTGTTGTGCTGATTTTTTAAATTTTATGGAAACAATTTCAATAAATATGGCTAAAAATCAAAATATTGCTTTAAATCCCAATAAAATAAATGGTGCTTGCGGAAGATTACTTTGTTGTTTAGCCTATGAAGACGATATATATATAGAATGTCGAAGGGAAATTCCTAATATTGGGGATATGGTAAAAATTGATGGCATAAATGGTAAAGTAATTTCTGTTGATATATTAAATCAAAAATACAAGGTAAATTTAAATGACGAAATAAAAGAAATAAAAGTAAAAAATGGATGTAATAAAAAATAATTAGAATAAAATTATTTCCCGGGAAATAATTTTGTATTTTTTAGTAAATACAGGAGGCTATATGAAATTGATTGTAGGACTAGGAAATATCGGTAAAAATTATGAAAACACAAGACATAATATTGGTTTTAAGATATTAGATAATTTTCTTGGTGATATAAAATGGAAAAAGAATTCTTATGGTTTATTTTATAAAGATAGGGATATTATTTATTTAAAACCTACAACATTCATGAATTTATCTGGTATAGCTATAAAATATTTTATCAAATTTTATAAAATAAATATAAAAGATATTTTAATAATTCACGATGATTTAGATATTAATATTGGTTCATATAAAATAAAATATAATAGTTCTTCTGGTGGACATAATGGGATTAAATCTATTATCAATGTTTTAAAAACAGAAGAGTTTATTAGGATAAAAATAGGAATATCTAATGATAAAGAAATTAAAACTAAGGATTATGTTTTAGGACAATTCACTAAAAAAGAAAAAGAATTATTAAACGAAATTAAAAATAGTATATATGATATAATCAATGATTTTAAAGAAAATAATTCTGTAGATTATTTAATGAATAAATACAATAATAAAATAAAATAAAAAATATTACATTTTTAAATTCTTACATTTTTAAAATTTTTTTGTTTATATTATAAGTAAATTTAATTAAACAAAATTATTATAGAAAATTTATTTTATAATATAAGTTTTATAATATAAATTATAATTGTATATTATAAAATAATCAAAGGAAATAATATATGGAAGATATTTTTAATAATTTTAAAAATAATGATGTTAATAATGTTTGTGGCTTAACTGATGAATTAAATACTTTATATATATTAAAATACTATAAAAAAAATAATCAAAATATATTAATATTAACAAGTTCAGTGTATGAAGCAAATAAATATTATAAAAAAATGAAAACTTATACAGAAAATGTTTTCTTTTTTCCTATGGATGATTTTTTGACTTCTGTAGCTGTCTCCATTTCTCCTGAATTTAAAGCTCAAAGGCTTCAAACCATTAATAATATTAAGTATAATAAGCCGTGTATTGTAATTACAAATTTAATGGGGTTTTTAAAATATATTCCCAATAAAAACATTGTTGATAAATCAATAATAAATTTAAAAGAAACTATGATAATTAAACGAAATGAATTAATAGAAGCTCTAGATTATATCGGCTATGAAAAAGAATCTTTAGTAACATCAACTGGAGAATATTCAGTTAGAGGTTTTGTTATTGATATTTTTCCATTTAATTATGACTACCCAATCCGTATTGAATTCTTTGGTGATGAAATAGAAAGCATAAGACAATTTGATTATGACACCCAATTATCAACAAAAAAAATAAATAAAATAAAAATATTACCATATAAAGAAATTATTTCAAAAGATTATTCTTCTATATATGATTATTTAGATGAACCTATTGTATTTAAAATAGATAATGAGTTAATAAATAGCTCTTATAAACATCTTCAAGAAGTAATATTTGATTATAAAGACTGCAATAATATTGATTCTAATTATAAATATATGTTTTATTTAAATGATATTTTTGTTAAAAAAACTATATGTATGAATAATATAGGATTAAATGAAAAAAATTCAATAACTTATTCATCTCAAGCAATAGAAAATTTTAATGGTAATATAAAACTATTAAAAGATTTTGTAATGTCAAAAATAAATAAATATACTATAATTTTTATGGCTACTAATGAAAAAACCATAATTGATTTAATAAAATGGTTTGATACTAATGTTAATTTAGATAAAATCTTGGTAAATAAAATAAATATAATTAAACAAGATATTAATGAAGGCTTTATTATTGATAATAAAATTTATATTAGTGAAAATGATATTATTAAAAAAAATAAACTAGATAAAAAACAAAATATTATTAAAATTGGAACAAAAATAAAATCGTTTTCGGATTTAGTTAAAGGAGATTATGTTGTTCATCGTGACCATGGGATTGGAATTTATGACGGAGTAATAACTTTAGAAGTAATTGGATATAAAAAAGATTATCTATTAATTAAATATCAAGGTAATGATAAAGTCTATGTTCCTGTTGAAAAAATAAATACGATATATAAATATTCTGATTGTGATGGTATTAAACCCAAAATTAATATGTTAGGCAGTCCAACTTGGGAAAAAACAAAGAGAAATGTTAAAGAAAAAATTACTGATATTTATGATGAATTACTGAAATTATATACTAACCATATAAAAGAAACCGTAACTCCTTATTTATGTTTTCCCGAAGAAATAGCATTTAGTAAAGAGTTTGAATATATTGAAACAATTGATCAAATTAAATGTATAAATGAAATCGACGAGGACCTTTCTAAAGATATACCAATGGATCGTTTATTATGTGGTGATGTAGGATTCGGTAAAACGGAAGTGGCTTTTAGAAGTATGTTTAAAACTGTAATGAATGGTTTTCAAGTGGCATATTTATGTCCTACCACGATATTGTCTAAGCAACAACATGAAGTAGCTATTAAACGATTTGCAAAATTTAATTTAAATATTAAACTTTTAAATAGATTTACTAATAAAAAAGAATCTGAAAATATTTTTACTGATTTAAAAAATGGTAAAATAGATATAATATTTGGAACTCATCGATTATTAAATAAAAATATTATTTATTATGATTTGGGGCTTCTTATAATAGATGAAGAACAAAGATTTGGTGTAATGCAAAAAGAAAAAATTAAAGCAATCAAAAAAAATGTTAATGTTTTGACTTTATCAGCAACACCAATTCCTAGAACTTTAAAGATGTCGATGTCTGGTTTAAAAGATTTATCAATTTTAGATACACCTCCAAAAGATAGATATCCCGTTCAAACATATGTACTTGAGGAAAATGATATTTTGATTAAAGATATAATATATAAAGAAATATCTAGAAATGGCCAAGTATTTTTATTATATAATAATGTCAAAAAAATTGAAGATATGTATTTCAGAATAAAAGAATTAATCCCGGATGCTAAAATTAATTTTGCTCATGGTCAAATGAAGAAAATCCAATTAGAAACAATAATTGAAGATTTTGTAATGTATAAATTTGATGTCTTAATATGTTCTACTATAATTGAAACTGGTATCGATATTCAAAATGTTAATAGTTTAATTGTTATTGATGCTCAAAATTTTGGTTTAAGTCAATTATATCAATTAAGAGGTCGAGTAGGTAGAAGTAATAAAATTGGCTATTGTTATTTAATGTATAATAAAAATAAAGTATTGAATGAAACAGCAATTAAAAGATTAAAAGCTATCAAAGAATTTACTGAATTAGGAAGCGGATATAAAATAGCTTTAAGAGATTTATCTATAAGAGGGGCAGGCGATTTATTAGGAAGAGAGCAAGCGGGTTTTATAGATTCGGTTGGATTTAATTTATATACTCAAATGATTAAAGAAGTAGTAGCGGAAATAAAAGGAAAAGAGATTATTAATCAAGAAGAAAAACCACCATTATTAACTGTTGATACTCATATATCTCCCGATTATGTAGCTGATGAAAATATTCGAATTGAAATTCATAATTTAATAAATAAAATCGAAGATCTTAAATCATTAAAAGAAGTAAAATCAGAAATAGAAGATAGATTCGGAACTATTGATAATAAAATAGAAATATATATGTATGAAGAGTGGTTTGAAAAATTAACTCAAAAATTAAATATAAAAAAATTAGTACAAACGAAAGAAAAAATAGAAATTTATTTGCCTCAAGATTTATCATCAAAAATTAATGGTGAAAAATTATTTCTTCAAACATATAATATTAATGAAAATTTCAAATTAAAATATCAAAGAAATAGTATTATAATAAGTTTAAAAATTAATAATAAAAATCATCATTTTATATATGATTTAGTACCTTTATTATTAGCAATTAATACTCATATTGAATAAAAACCAAAAAAAGAAGCACATTAAATATAAGTGGTGTAGAAGATGAATGAAAACGGTTATATAAGAAAAATAGATGAGTTAGGAAGAATAGTAATACCTAAGGAATTAAGACAAAGATTAAAAATTCAAGAAGGGGAAAATTTAATTATTAATTGTGTGGATAAAAATATTAAAGTCTCTAAGTTTTCATACGTAGTTAATAATCAAAATTTTATTAAAAAAATAGGTGATGCTTTTAATTTGGTATTTAATTATAATATAATAATTACTGACCTAGATAATGTTATATATAGTAATAAAGTATTTAGAAATTTAAAATTAAATAGTTCATTAAGTGAATTAATAAAATCAAATGATTTAAATAATTATAAAAAAATAAAAATCAACAATGAAATTACGATAAACGATAATATATTTGTAGAAGAAATTATTTCAGCATCTACAGTTATTGGTATGGTTATTATTTATACTTCAGAAGATATTAATTTATTAGCTTTTTCTAAATTTGTAGCAAATGTAATAAGCGCTCATATTGAATATATTTAACCTTTTATTATTTATAAAAAACAACAAATAGTTAGTACAAATGGTAACAATTTCCATTTGCAAAATAGCCAATAATATGTATAATAATTTAGAAAAGAGAAAAGCGTAAATTTGTAAAACGCTAAATATAATTTTTTTGAAAATAGTAATAAAACGAGCATTATTTTTCTTTTAAGAGGGTGTATATAATTGATGAATGAAGACGGATATGTAAGAAAAATAGATGAATTAGGAAGAATAGTAATCCCTAAGGAATTAAGACAAAGATTAAAAATTCAAGAGGGAGAGCATTTAATTATTAATTGTGTGGATAAAAATATTAAAGTATCAAAATTCTCATACGTAGTTAATAATATAAATTTTATAAAAAAATTAGGGGATATATTTAATTTTTTATTTAAATACAATCTTATAATTACTGACTTAGAAAATATAATTTATAGTAATAAATCATTTAATAATTTAAAACTTAATTCTAAAATAGTAATAGATGCAGAAGAATTTAAAAAATTAAATAATATAAAAATTAATAATGAAATTACAATAAATGGTAATATATTTGTTGAAGAAATTATAGTATCATCTACAGTTATTGGTATGGTTATTATTTATACTTCGGGAGAAGAAGATTTATCATTGCCAACAAGATTTATTGCTAATGTAATAAGTGGACATATTGAAGTTATATAATAATAAATGAAAAATTTAATTTAAGATTAAACTAATAATAATTAAGTTTTTTCTTTTTTTATATTATAATATAATAAAAAGAAGGTGAAATAATGTATACTGATACCCACTGTCATATATTATCAAGCGAATATAATAATATAGATTCTATTCTAAAAAATTTAAAAATAAATAATATAAAAAGAATAATAATTAATGGATACAATTATCAAAGTAATATTGAAGTAATAAAATTAGTAAACAAATATAAAAATGTATATGGTGCTTTAGGTATTCATCCTAATAATATAGAGGATTTTAATGATAAAACCATAAATCATATTATAAACAATATTAATCATCCTAAAATTATAGCTATTGGAGAAATAGGCTTAGACTATTATAGAAATAATAACAACAAAAATAACCAAAAATCTCTTTTAATATCGTTATTAAATATAGCAAAAAATTATAATAAACCGGTAATTATACATAATAGACAATCAACTGACGACTTATTAAAAATATTAAAAGAATATAAAATCAAAGGAATAATCCACTCTTTTTCTGGTAGTTATGAAACAGCAATCGAATTTATTAAATTAGGTTTCAAATTAGGCATAAATGGGATTATTACTTTTAAAAATAGTAAACTTAATGAAGTGTTAAATAAAATCCCTATTAATAATATTTTATTAGAAACAGATTCTCCTTATATAACACCTGAACCATATAGAGGTAAACAAAATGAGCCAAAATATATTGTTTATATTGCTAAAAAATTCAGTAAAATTTATAATTTATCCGAAAAAGATTTATCCTTTTATTTAGAGAAGAATTTTTATTCTCTTTTTGACATTGAATACTAAAAATGTTAAAAT
>JAQUFX010000009.1 GCA_028684435.1 Bacilli bacterium | reverse complement strand
TATTAGAAGCTAAAGATAAAGTAGATAGTTTAATACTAACCTTTACTACTGAAAAAGAAGCTTTAAAAAGGGACTATCTTCATAGTTTAGCTTTAGAAAAACGAAAATTTTTAAATGAAGAAAATTTAAAGCAATTTAATGATGCTTTACTTGAAAGTAAAGAGGTATTTGAAAATTTAAGTCCGAATATCCACTTTATTGATACAACAAATCTAACTTCAAGTGAAGTTTCTATTGAAGTAACTAAATATATTTTAAATGATATGGAAAATAATTATATATTAAGAAAGGAAATAAAATGACAAAATATTTAAATAGTTTAAATGATGAAGTAAAAGCATATTTCAAAATATTATCAAGCGATTTTCCCGAGTGGTTAATTGATTATATCGAAACACCAGAAATGCAAAGAATAAGTAAAATAGCTATAGGTTGTGGAACCGATTATACTAAAGTTTTTAATCCATTATACTTTCATTCAAACTTAGAACATAGTGTGGGAGTAGCTTTGATTATATGGAACTTTACGAAAGATAAAAAACAAACTTTAGCTGGCTTATTTCATGATATAGCTACACCCGTATTCAAACATGCCATTGATTTTTTAAATAATGACCACGAAAAACAAGAAAGTACGGAAGAAAAAACGGCGGAAATAATTATGAATTCAAAAGAAATAATGTCGCTTTTAAAAAGAGATGATATTAAATTAGAAGATGTAATTGATTATAAAAAATATTCGATAGCGGATAATGATACTCCTCAATTATCAGCTGATAGAATGGAATATACTTTTTCTTCAGGATTAGTATTTCATCGAGTATGGAATTTAGATGATATCAAAGAATGTTATGGTAATATATCTATTTTAACTAATGAGTATGGAAATCTTGAATTAGGATTTAATAATCTAAAAGTCTGTGAAAAATATATTAGGATTATATCTGATTTATGGCCGGCATGGATTAGTAATGCCGATAAATCCGTAATGCAATTTTTAGCAGATATTATTAAAGTTATGAGCGAAAAAGAGTATATAAATATAAATGATTTATATACATTATCAGAAAAAGAAATAATTAATATAATATTAAATTGCGAAGATGAATATATTAGTCAGTCATTTGTAAAATTTCAAAATATGACTACGGTATATGATAGTGATGTTGAAATTATGGATAAATATTGTGTCAGCATTAAAGGTAAAAGAAGATATGTTATCCCTTTAGTAAAAAATAATGGTAAGATAAACAGAATATATAATATTTCTCCCGAAGCCAAAAATTATATTGATAATTATTTAAAAAATGAAACATCAAAATATGCTTATTTTGATTTTGATTTTAAAGTACTTAAAAAAAATTTAAAGATTTAATTCTTTCAAATAATAAAACATTTATAAAAGTATTTTTATTTGTTATAATTAGATAAAGTTGGTGATATTATGTTTAGTATATTTGTTCCAGATATATATCAAAAAAATATCTTTGATATAAATTTTAAGAAATTAAAGAAAAATGGTATTAAATGTATAATATTTGATTTAGATAATACACTAGCTCCTGTTAATGTAAAAAGCCCCAGTAAAAAAGTAAAAGATTTAATGGAAGATTTAAAGGAATTAAAATTAAAACTTATTATTATGTCTAATTCAACTAAAAAAAGAGTTGAACCTTTTAAAGATATCTTATGTATTGACTCATCTTATTTATCATTTAAACCTTTAAAAAAAAGATATAAAAAAATAATGAAAATATATGGCTTTAAAGATATGGAAATAGCTTGTGTTGGAGATCAATTATTAACTGATATATGGGGAGCAAATCGAATGGGCTTTACGAGTATCTTAATAAATCCCATTGGAATACTTGATTTTGCACCAACGAAAATAAATAGGTTTATTGAGGAAACTATATATAATTATTTAGAAAAAAAAGATTTATTAAAAAAAGGTGAGTACTATGAATAAAATTTGTTATGGTTGTGGGTTAAAATTACAAAGTGAATTTTCTGATAAGTTAGGATTTATTCCTCAAAATAAAAGTGATGCATCTTATTGTCAAAGATGTTTTAAAATTATAAATTATGGAGAAAACAAAATTAATAATGTTCCTAAAGAAACAAAAAAAATCATTAAAGAAATAAATAACGATGATAAGTTTGTTATTTTTTTAACTGATTTTTTATCTTTAAATGCCGAAGTAATAGATATATTTAAATCAATTAAAAAAGATAAATTATTATTAATTTCTAAATATGATATTGTTCCTAAAAGTATTAAAGAAAAAAAAATCATAAAATATTTAAAAAATTATTATTTAATTGAAAGTGATATTAAATTTATCAGTAGTAAAAAAAATTATAAGATTGATGAGTTAATAAATTATTTATATAAAAGAAAGATTAATTATACTTATATTGTTGGTTTATCTAATAGTGGTAAAAGTTCTTTAATTAATAAATTAATTGATATAAATAAATTAAAATTAAACAAAGTAACTACTAGTAATATTCCTAATACAACATTGGATTTTATTAGAGTAAAATTAAATGATAATTTAACTATTATTGATTCACCTGGATTTTTAATTAATAGTTATTATAATGATAAAGTAATTAAAAAACGTATTAAACCAATAACTTATCAAATGGAAAAAAATGAAACTTTAAAAATTGATGATGTTTATTTAAATTTCAGTGAAAATACATCAGTTACTTTATATTTAGTAAATGATTTAAATATAAAAAAATATTATCATAATATTAATTTTAATGATGAAATTAATATTGAAAATAATAGTGATTTAATAATCAAGGGAATGGGATTTATTAATATTAAAAATAAATGTACTATTAAATATAATAATTTATTAAATTTTGAAATAAGAGAAAGTATTTTTGGGGTAAAGTATGAATAAAATAAAAATAATGAGTGAAAATTTAGCTAATAAAATATCAGCTGGTGAAGTAGTAGAAAGAATCTCAAATGTTGTTAAAGAATTAGTTGAAAATAGTTTAGATGCTAGAGCTAAAAACATTAAAATCGAATTACTTAATTCGGGAACCAGAATGATTAAAGTGATTGATGATGGATTAGGAATGAATAATATTGATGCCAGAAATGCATTTTTAAGACATGCAACTAGCAAAATATACAAAGAAGAGGATTTATTTTTTATTAATTCTTTAGGATTTAGAGGTGAAGCTCTTCCTTCAATAGCAAGTGTTTCGAAAGTAACCTTATCTACTAGTCAGGGTGATAAAGGTATTACGATTTTAATAAATGGTGGAAACTTTGAAAAAGAATTTATTAGTGATGCAAGAAAAGGAACAATAATTGAAGTTAAAGATTTGTTTTATAACACTCCAGCTAGATTAAAATATTTAAAAAGTGAACAAACTGAATTAGCAAATACAACTAATTATATTGAAAAATTAGCATTATCACATGATAATGTATCTTTTGAGTTAATTAATAATCATAATACTATTATTAAAACAAGTGGGCAAAATAATTTACTTAAAACAATCCATGAAATATATGGTTTAGATGTAAGTAAAAATATGATTGAAATAAAAAAATCTAATAATGATTTTGATATCTATGGTTATATTTCTAAACCTGCGATATTAAAATCAACTAGAAATTATATAACCACAATTGTTAATGGTAGAGTAGTTAAAAATTTGGAATTAAATAAAATAGTCAACGATGCTTACCATACCTATAAACCTGATAACAAATATCCTATTATAATTTTATTAATCGAAACAGATCCAACTTTAATAGATGTAAATATTCATCCGACAAAACAAGATATTAAATTTAGTAAAATAAATTCCTTAAAAGATTTAGTATTTAGTAGTATTAAAGATTCTTTGTATAATTCATTATTAATCCCAAAAATAGAAATTAAAACTAATGATTATGATAATGAAATAAAAATTAAAACTATCTATCCAAGAATAGAAGAAAAAAATGAAGAAGTAAATGAAGTCCAAGAAAGTTTTAACTTTAAAGAAAATAATAATAAAGCCATCAAAGAATTAGAGTTATATCCTTGTGGTCTAGTATTTGGTACTTATATAGTAGCTCAAAATAATGATGCTATGTATTTAATTGACGAGCATGCTGCTCAAGAAAGAATTAATTATGAAAAAATATTAAATTTTCTTTATCAAAAAGAAATAAATACGATAGATTTATTAATACCAATTAACATTGAGTTATCTCCAAGTGATTTTTTATTATTTAATGAAAATAAACATATGTTAGAAAATATTGGTTTTGTTATTAATGAAATAGGAATCAATACAATAACAATAAAAACTCATCCTAT
Source organism: Bacilli bacterium (assembly GCA_028684435.1). Classification (GTDB taxonomy): domain Bacteria; phylum Bacillota_I; class Bacilli_A; order RF39; family UBA660; genus DUUS01. The sequence continues at coordinate 22,780 of JAQUFX010000009.1, read as the reverse complement.
ATGGTTAATTTCAGGATATGAAACAGAATCGATAAATAAAATAATTGAGTTGGTTATTAATATGCCTAAAGATTTTGATTTGATAAAATTTAATGATAAATTAGCTGCTACTACTGCTTGTAAAGAAAGTGTTAAAGGAAATACTAATATAACTTTAGAAGAAATGGAAAGTATTTTATCTAATCTTGTAAAATGTGATAATCCTTATAATTGTCCTCACGGAAGACCAACTATTATATCTTTTACTAAATATGAACTAGAAAAGATGTTTAAAAGAGTGATGAATTAATGATTATAACAATAGTAGGGCCTACTGGTGTTGGCAAAACAAAATTAAGTATTGAACTGGCTAAAAGATTTAATGCGGAAATTATTAATGCCGATAGTGCCCAAATTTATCAAGAAATGAATATTGGGACTGCAAAAATAACTGATTTAGAAGGTATGACTCATCATTTATTAAATATAAAAAAGCTTAATGAAGATTATACAGTATATGATTTTCAAAAAGAAGGCAGGTTAATTATAAATAATATTCTTAAAAAAGGGAAAAATATAATTATAGTAGGTGGTAGTGGACTTTATATTAGTGCATTATTATTTGATTATAAGTTTAATAAAGAAGATAAAAATAAATTATTAAATATTTCAGTCAATGAAATGTTTAGCGAATTATTAAAAAATAATATTAGGGTAGATAAAAATAATCACCAAAGAATTATTAGATTATATAATAAACATATTCTCAATAAAGAACCAATTAATATAAAAGCAGAAAATAAAATATTATATGATACTTTAATAATTGGACTTACAACAAATAGAGATAATTTATATCAAAGAATAAATAATCGTGTCGATAACATGATAAAGGAAGGCTTATTAGAAGAAGTAAAATTTTTATTTAATAAATATCCTCAAAGTAAACAATTAAGAACAACTATCGGATATAAAGAATTTATTAACTATTTTAATCAAATACAAACAATAGAAGAAGTAATAGAAAAAATAAAACAAAATAGTCGCCGATTTGCTAAAAGGCAATATACTTGGTTTAATAATAAAATGAAAGTCATATGGTTTGATACTAACTATGAAAATTTTAATAAAACAATAAAGCAAATAGAAAAATATATTAATAATTAAATTAATTGGGTTTTTATTGTTTAAATTTGCTAAATATGATCAAATATATAAAATTAAAAAAATAAATAAGTATTTAATATATGTTAACTGGTACTACTGTAGCAGCAAATTCAGGAATAATGCAAATTTATGATGTTTAACATAGTCAATAGGATTAATAACAGAAGTTAAGATTATAATTTATTGTTTGATTCTTTTAATTCAAGCAATTATTTATATACAAATCAGAATTACTGCTCTATGTTGTCATTCACTGTATTCTTATAGTTATGTGCTACTGTATATCAAATGATTTCTACTGGATACCATTGCAATGGCTATATTGGATGCTATATTGGGGTATAATCTGTAGTTTCAATTCGCTCTAAGACAAGTGTAACTGAAACAGGAACAACATCTAATCTATATGTGACACAATAAATTTATATTAAGTGTCAAATACATTTATTTCCTGCAAAATAAATGTATTTTTTATGATATAATTTAGAATATAGGTGGTATTATGGAATTTATCGAATTTAAAAATTGTTCAAAAGTATATAAAAATGGCGTTACAGCTCTTACTAATGCTAATTTAAGTATTAAAAAAGGAGATTTTGTTTTTATTATTGGACATACTGCTAGTGGTAAAAGTACTTTAATTAAACTTTTATACCGTGAAGAAAAACCAACCAGCGGAATTGTTTCTGTAGGTGGGGTTGATGTTTCTAAATTAAGAAATAGTAAGATATATAAACTAAGAAGAAAGATAGGAATTGTCTTTCAAGATTTTAAATTATTACCTAAACTAACTGTTTATGAAAATGTTGCTTATCCTTTAGCTAGTTATGGAATGAAAGGTAGTGAGATTAGACCTTTAGTTTTATCGGCTTTAGAAAAAGTTAGTCTTAAAGATAGAACGAGATCTTTTCCTGATCAGTTATCAGGCGGTGAACAACAAAGAGTATGTATTGCTAGAGCAATAGTAAATAATCCTAAATTACTAATTTGTGATGAACCAACTGGAAATTTAGATCCTGATACTTCAAAAGAAATTATGGATTTAATTAATAAAATAAATAAAAAATTCGGCACTACGGTAGTAACTGCAACTCATGATAAAGATATTGTTAATTGCCTTAAAAAAAGAGTTATTGTTATGAAAGATGGTTTAATAGAGGGAGATTATTTAAAAGGGGGATATAAAAACAATGAGAATATTTAGAATTATCGGAAGAAGTATAAATAGTAGTTTTAAAAGTATCTTTCGAAATTTTAGTTTAAGTATGGCTTCTATTACTTGTACTATTATTACTTTATTATTAGTTTCAATTGGTATTTTACTTTCTTATAATATTAATAATATTACTAAAGATATAGAAAATGAATTAACAATTGTTATCTTAATGGATAAAAAAATAACAAGTGAAGAATTAGATGTTGCTAAAACCACTTTAAAAAGTGTTGATAATGTTGAAAATGTAAAATTTAATTCTAAAGAAGCAATAAAAAAAGATTTAGCTTCCCAAAATGATACTTATGCTAAAATAGTTGAAACATGGGGTGAAGATGAAAATCCATTACAAGATTCTTTTGTTATTACTGTAGTAAATGTTAAAGATATAAATGAAACTGCCACTACTATTAAAAATATTGATAAAGTTGATCGTGTTAAATATGGGGAATCAATGGTTAATGAACTTATTAACATTTTTGATGTTGTTAAAAATGCTACTATTGTTTTAGTGGTTGCTTTAGTATTAGTAACAACATTTTTAATAGGTAATACAATTAAAATAACTATTTTTAGTCGAAGAAGTGAAATTGATATAATGAGATTGGTTGGGACAAGTAATACTGTTATTAAGTTACCATTTATTATTGAAGGCTTTTTATTAGGAACTATTGGTTCGATTATACCTATTTTAATTACCATTATTGGTTATACTTATGCTTTCAATTCCTTATCTTCAGCTGAAATGACTAATATATTAAATGTTATAAAATTAACAGAGCCAAGCTCAATAGTATATCTTACTTCTTTAATTTTATTGATTATTGGTTCAGTAGTGGGAATGCTGGGCAGCTTAAGAGCTGTAAGGAGGTATTTAACGATATAATGAAATACTTAAAAATATTTATAGTATTTATTATTAGTATATTTATATTTACAAGTGGAGTATATGCAAGTAAAGCTGATACTTTAGCAGGTCTTAGGTCAGAACTTGCTGATTTAAAAGAGAAAAAAAAGAATGTTGATTATAAAACAGCTAAAACTAAATCAGAAATCAATTATGCTAAAAATAATATCTATAGTTCGCAAGATGAAATTAAAAAAAATGAAGTATCAATTGATAAAGCTAAAATTGAAATTGAGAAATTAAATATTGAAATTGCGAAAACCAAAGAAAATATTAAAAGTTTAATGAATGCTCTTCAAGACACAATGGGTAATAATATATATTTAGAATATTTACTTGATGCTAAAGATTATGCTGATTTAGTATATCGTTACACTATTATTGAACAAGTTGCTGCTGAAAATAAAGAAAAAATTAATATTTGGGAAGATCAAATAAATAAAAATATTCAATTACAGAAAGATTTAGCTGTTCGAGAAGAAATTCTTAAAAATGAAATTATAAAATTAGAAAAAAGTGTTATGTCTTTAGGAGATCGATATGATGATTACATTGAAGATGCTGCTGCTATTAAAACTGAAGTAACATCAACTCAAGAATATATTAATTATTTAGTTAACTTAGGTTGTGGCGAAAACCAGAGTATTATATCTTGTATTAGTATTAATGGTGATACGGGTTTTAGTAAACCACTTGGTAAGGGTACTATTACGAGTTATTTTGGTTATCGTATTCATCCTATTACAGGGGTAAAAAGTTCATGGCATAATGCAATTGATGTAGGTGGGAATTCTGAAGGAACTTCCGTATATGCTGCAGCTAATGGTATTGTAAGTAAAATAACTAAAAGATCAAGTTGTGGTGGTAATCAAGTATACGTGCATCATAATATTGCTGGAAAATTATATACAAGTTCTTACTGGCATTTACTCAATATTAATGTTTCAATTGGTCAAAGCGTTACACGTAATACCGTAGTTGGAACTGTCGGAGGAGGAAGAAATACTCCATGGGATGGTTGTTCAACTGGTCCTCATCTTCATTTTATTATTGCTAGAGGATGGTATGGAACTAGTTGTAGTGGGGATTGTTATTTAAATTGGAATACATTTAAATATGCTAAATCAGTTGATCCCCAAGAAATTTTAAAATTACCTAATAAAGGGATTTGGTGGTTTTCAAGATAAATAAAAGACATTTTCAAAAATGTCTTTTTATTGAATAAGAGTAGTAATTTAGTTATAATATTAATCAGAAAGTTAGTGATGTATGAAAAATATTGTGGTTTTCGGTGGTGGAACAGGAATGAGTCAGATATTAAAAGGTTTGAAATTATTTCCCCTTAATGTAACTGCGGTAGTATGTGTTTCAGATAATGGTAGAAGTACAGGTGTTCTTAGACAAATATATGATATTCCAGCTGTTGGAGATATATCAAAAGTATTACTTAATATTAGTAATTTAAATAATGATTTAAAAGAATTATTAAATTATCGAATAAAAGGAAGTAATAATTTAAATGAATTTAATCATTCAATTAAGAATTTATTATTAACAGCTTTAATTGATATTAAAGGAAATTTAAGTGATGCGGTAGTAGAGTTTTGCAAGATTTTTAATATTGAAGGATCAGTATTACCTTTAACGGAAGATAATGTTAATTTAGTTGCGAAAACAACTGAAGGCAAAATTATTGTTGGTGAAGATGAAATAACGGAAGCAAAAAAAACCATTGAATCTATTTGGTATGATAAAGAATTTAAAGTAAATGATAAAGTACTAGAAGCTATTAATAATGCTGAATGTATAATTTTTGCTCCAGGTAGCTTATATACTAGTATTCTTCCTCATTTAATGGCACCAGAAATAGTAAATGCCATTAATAAGAGTAAAGCTAAAAAATTATATATTTGTAATTTAATTACTCAACCTGGTGAAACAATTGGTTTTTCAGTAAGTGACCATATAAAATTATTTAATAAGCATTTATATAATTCGATTGATACTGTTATAGCTAATAAAGCTAAAATATCAAAAAAAGTAAGTTATAAGTACCAAACAAGAGAACAAAAATATCCTGTTGTATATGATGAAGATAAAATAAATGAAATGGGTATAAAAGTTATATCAGATAAATTATATACAATTGAAGATAATACAATAAGACATGATTCTTTAAAAACTGCATATTTAGTTTATTCTTACTTAATGGGAGATAGATAATGACTTTTACTACTATTATTAAAGATGAAGTAACGAAAAATAATGAAAATACAGTTGAATCATTAATATCTCTGCATGCTTATTTAAAATCAAATAGTATCATTACTAAAGATAAAATATCTGTTTTAATTGAAAATGCATCAGTAGCTAGATGGATATTTAAGCTTATCAAAAGTCATTATAATATTAATATTATTTTAACGATGAGAGTAATTAAAAGATTTAAAGTAAAAAATTTGTATATTTTAGATATTAAAGAAAAAAAAGATTTAATAATAGAGGATACTAAAAATATTTATAATGATATCCTAGAAAGTTCTTTTGAAGAAAAAATTGCTTTTTTAAAAGGAATATTTTTATCTTGTGGTAGTATAAATGATCCTAAAAAAAATCAGTATCATATGGAATTTTTATTAAAAGAAGAAAAAGATGCTTATTTAATTAATCAAATATTAAAAGAAATAAATTTTAATAGTAAAGTATTAAAAAGAGAAAAAGAATATATGGTATATATAAAGATGAGTGAAAATATTAGTGACTTTATAAAGTTAATTGGTGCTACTAATGCTTTATTTTATTTTGAAGATATTAGAATATACAAAGATCATAAAAATATGATAAATCGTCTTAATAATTGTGAGCAAGCTAATGTTGAAAAATCAATGAAATCAAGTAAAATAATTTTAAATAATATTAATTATTTAGAAGAGAAAGATTTAATTGACTTACTAGATGAAAGAACTAAAGAAATCATTTTCTATAAAAAAAAATATCCTGAAACTTCTTTATTAGAACTTGCTGAGATAATTAGTTTAGAAACGAATAAAAAAATAAGTAAATCGGGTGTCAATCATCATTTTCGTAAAATAAATGAAATAGTAAATACACATATAATTAAATAATTTTATCTATTAATCCATAATCAATTGCATCAATTGGAGATAAATAAAAATCTCTTTCAGTATCTTTAGTTATTTTATTTATTGTTTTGTTACAAATGATTGCTAATATTTTATTTAGTTTCTTTTTTATTTCTAATATTCTTTCAGCTTGGATTTTAATATCAGTAGCTTGGCCTTGAGTTCCTCCCAATACTTGATGAATCATTATTTCACTATTTTTTAATGATAATCTTTTACCTTTAGTACCAGCTGCTAAAATAACAGCCGCCATCGATGCACATAACCCAGTTGCGACAGTTGATACATCACTTTTGATATAATTCATAGTATCATATATGGATAATCCTGCTGTTACACTTCCGCCAGGACTATTTATATATAAAAAGATATCTTCATTAGATAAAGAATCTAAATAAAGAAGCTGGCTAATTATTAATGTACTTATATTATCAGTTATTTCACCATTTAAAAATATAATTCTATTATCTAATAGTTTTGAATATATATCATATATTTTTTCGCCATTATAGTTCTTTTCAATTATATTTGGAATTATCAAATTTATCACCTTTATAATATCTTAAAAAAAAATAACAAAAATATACATAAAAAGGTGTGACAAAATTATTTTTTTTGTTATAATAGAAATAGAATATAAGAAGGTAGTTGGTTATCCATGTTATTAGATAGATATGATGTTAAAGTTTACCAATCAGGATTAAAGTTTGTTTTATTTGTGGCTGTTAAGAATATTCTTAAGTGTGATGTTACTTTTCCGCATTCCTTAGATAAAGGTTTATATACTAAAATAATTACTCCTAGGGTACTTAATGCCGATGATATCGAAACTTTAAAAGTAGAAATGCAAAGAATTATTGGACTTGATGCTAAGATATCAAAAAAAGTTATAGCTAAAAATGAAGCTTATAATTATTATTTAAAATTAAAAGTGAAAGAAAAAGCTGGAAATATAAATAATCAAAATAATAAAACTGTTACTTTATATGAACTTATGGGAGTATATAATTATTTTATGGGAGATATGCCAGACTCAACTGGGATGTTAGGCAAATTCGAATTAACATTTTTAGGAAATAATGACTTAATATTAAGTTTTCCGCTTGATAAAAGTGGCATCATTCCTGAATATATCCATCAAGAGAAAATATTTGCTTCATTTAAAGAATATGATGGTTGGATAAAATCATTAGGCGTTGAATATGTTAATGATTTAAATAATATTGTATCGCAAAATAAAATTAAAGAGTTTATTAAGAAAAACGATATTATGATGGATAATCAAATATATAAAATAGCTGAAAAAGTAAAAGAATCAGGAAGAAAGATTATTCTTTTAGGTGGACCATCATCTTCTGGAAAAACAACTAGTGCGAGAAAACTTGCTCTTTATCTATCAACATTTGGATTAAATCCAATTTATTTAGGCCTTGATGATTATTTTAAAGATGAAGGAGAAAAACCACTTGATCATAAGGGAGAACCTGATTATGAAAGCTTAGAATCTATTGATTTAGAATTATTTAATAAACAATTAAATGATATGCTTGATGGTAAAGAAGTAAGTGTTCCTACTTATAATTTTGCTCTTGGAGAAAAAGAATACAAACAAAAATTAATAAAATTAAATTATAATGACATAATATTAATAGAAGGATTGCACTGCTTAAATGAAGAGTTAACAAAACACATTCCAAGAGATGAAAAGTATAAAGTATATTTAAGTCCTTTTACCCCGTTAAATATCGATCGTCATAATCATTTATCTACAATAGATGTAAGATTATTAAGAAGATTTATTAGAGATAGTTGGGCAAGAAATTATCCGCCAGAAAGTACATTAAAAATATGGGAAAAAGTTAGAGATGGCGAAGTTAAATATATTTTTCCTCATACCGGAGAAGCTGATGCGGTATTAAATACTGCTTTTATATATGAAGTAGGAGTATTAAAAGTATATGGAGAACCATTATTATATAATATACCTCCTGAATCCAAATATTATAACGAAGCAAGAAGATTAATTGACTTTTTACAAATGTTTTTTCCAATACCTAGTGAATATGTAAGTCCTGATAATGTTTTAAGAGAATTTATTGGTGGTTCTTATTTCGAAGAAAGGTAATATTTTATGAAAAAAATTGCAATTAATGGTTTTGGGAGAATTGGAAGACTAGCTTTAAGACAACTTGTGGGAACAGATGAATATAACGTAGTAGCAATTAATTCTCGTAGTAATCCTGAAGAATTAGCATATTTATTTAAATATGATACGATTCATAGATCATGGGATGATGATTTAATAAGTTATAATGAAGAAGGAATTATTGTTGATGGTGAGTTAATTAAAACTTATATAATAGATAGTCCTAAAGATTGTCCTTGGGAACAGTTAGAAATTGATGTTGTTTTAGAATGCAGTGGATTATTTACTAAAGAAGAAGACGCAATGATGCATATTGAAGCCGGAGCAAAACACGTAATTGTCTCAGCTCCAGCTAATGGTAATGTCAAAACAATCGTATATGGAGTAAATGATAATATTTTAACTGGTGAAGAAAAAGTTATTAGTACTAGCTCTTGTACAACAAATTGTTTAGCTCCAGTCGTAAAACTAATGAATGATAATTTTAAAATCGAAGCTGGATTTATGACAACAGTTCATGCCTATACTAATGATCAAGTAACTCTTGATGGAAATCATAAAAAAGGTTTAACTTCAAGAAGAGGAAGAGCTGCTTCAGAAAATATTATTCCGACATCTACGGGTGCAGCTAAAAGTATAGGGGATGTTATTCCTGAGTTAGAAGGTAAATTAAATGGAATAGCATTAAGAGTACCTGTACCTAATGGTTCATGTATAGATTTAACCTTGATTTTAGCAAAAGAAACCAGTTCCGATGAAATAAATTCATTATTTAAAGAAAATACAAACAATATATTAAAATTTACTTTAGATCCTATTGTATCAAGTGATATAATTGGAACTACATATGGAGCAATGGTCGATGGTAATTTAACCAAAGTATTAGATAAAAATAAAAAATTAGTTAAAATAATAGCTTGGTATGATAATGAATATGGTTATACCGCTCAAATGTTAAGAACAATGGAAGTATTATTAAGAAAATAATGCTTTTTTTAGCATATAATTACTATGTTTAAAATATTAAAAATAATAATTGGAATTAATTTAATAAGTTACTCGTTAATATTTTTTATTATATATTTAAATTTATTTGTTATTGGTTATAATTTAGAATTTTATATATTACAAATAATAACTCATTTCGAAACTTTATTATTTATTCCAGGCTTTTATTTAATTTGTTCATCTTTACAGAAAAAAAATAAAATGATATGATTATTTTGGAGGCATTATGAAAAAAATATTGTTATTTTTGTTACTGTTAATTCCTACTGTTGTTAATGCAGATGTTAAAGTATTAACCCATTTAATTGATGCCGAAATTGAAATAGCAGGGGCATTAAAAGTTAAAGAAACTATCATTATTGAAGGTGATAACAAATTATTTTCTAGAAATCTTAATTATAAAATGATTGATGAAGTTTGGAATAAAAAGGATCTTAATTTTGAATCATCACCAATTTATAATGGCTATAGTTTAGAAAATATTAAAGTATCAGCTTTTAAAACTAATGGTGAGATTGATTTTAATCATGAAGTAAAAAGTTTTTTTAATGAATTAGATCCAACGAAAAGAAGTGAAAATTATTTTACTAGAGTAAATAATAAATTAGGAGCTAATATTAATATTAATTATGATACTAGTAAAAATGATAAAACGGCTTATTATATTGAATATTTAGTCACTAATGTTATTGTTTCTCATAATGATGTTAATGAACTTAATTTTACTTTTAAAAATTTAAATTATAATGCTGATAATACTTTAATAAGAGTCATAATACCTTATCCTACTAATAGTGATTTATTTAGAGTTTGGCTTCATGGTCCATCAAACGGCGAATTAAACTATTTAGTAACTGAAAATAAAGAAAAAATAGGAATTATATCTTTTTTTCCAAATATAAACTCAAGTGTTAATATTAGACTAACTATTCCTAAAGAACAAGTTGGAATTGATATATATTTAAACAAAACGAAAGCCGATGCTTTAAATAAAATAAAGCAAATTGAAAATGCTAAATTAGATCAACAAGATTTTAATAGTAAGTCTTTAATTATTATAAAATATGTTGTCATAGTATTAAGTATTATCTATGTTATTAGTTCACTTATTTTATTTAAATATAATTTTAAAAGTTTAAATATTTTATATTTAGTTCTAGGTATTATTATTGCGATATTTAATTTCATATTTAAAATTCATATTATTTATATCTATTTTATTATCTTTGTTCCTCTTATTATATTATTAATTAAAAAACTAAATAAGAAATAAATATTTAGTTTTTTTTGTAAATAATGTTTTTTTACTTTACATACTTTGTTTAAAATAATACTAAATATGCTAGAATATACACAAGGAGAGCAGTAGAAAATGAAAAATAAAAAAAGTAAAAAAAACAGTATGTTATTTTATAAAATATTATCATTTATATTAATTGTTATTAGTGTTTTTACTATTAGTATAATATTATATTTTGAAGTATTACCTATAAATTATTTAATTCCTATTATTATAGTATTAAGTATTATAATATTTACGATAAGTTATAAATTAAATAAAAGAACAACTTTATTTACTAAATTAGTAATGTCCTTATTTAGTTTTATTCTAATAATTATTGAATCTTTAGGAATCTTTTATGCTATTGGAACGATTGATTTTTTAAATAAAATATTTGATACTGGTTATCGAGCAGAGGTATATAATTTATATGTTTTAAAAGATAATAATTATAATAATATAAAAGATTTAAAAAATAAAAATATTAGTTTTTATAAACAAGATAATGAATCATACAATGATGCTATTTCCAAATTAAAAGGTAAAGTTACTTATAAAGAAGTATTAATAGATAGTATTTCTCAAGGTGTCGATAATTTAATAAATAAAGAAACTGATGCTTTATTTATTAGTGAAACGTTAATGGATATTTATCAAGAAGATCATCATGATCAATATAATAATTTAAAAATAATTGATTCAATTACAGTATTATCTAAGAGTGAAAAAACCTTTAAAAGTGTAAATGTTACTAAAAAATCTTTCGTAGTATATTTAAGTGGATCAGATTTAACAGGTAAAATAGAAAAAGTATCTCGCAGTGATGTCAATATCATTGCTGTTGTTAATCCGGACTTAGGCAAAGTTCTTTTAATAAATACCCCTAGAGATTATTATGTAACCTTAGCAACTAAAAATGCTAAAGATAAATTAACTCATGCCGGTATTTATGGAATAGAAGAATCTGCTCTAACATTAGGTAAATTATATCAAATTGATATTAATTATTATGCCAGGGTAAATTTTACCTCATTTGTAAAGATAATAGATACTTTAAATGGTATAACGATTAATTCTCAATATGCCTTTAGTTATGATGGTTATTCATTTAAAAAAGGAATAAATGAATTAACAGGTGCTAAAGCATTAGCTTTTAGTAGAGGAAGATCAATGTTACCTCAAGGTGATTTAAGTAGAGGAGAAAATCAACAAGCAGTTATAACGGGAATAATTAATAAATTATCTGATAAAAAAATATTAATTAAATATAATACTTTATTAAATTCTCTTAAAAGTGGAGTGATGACTAATATTGATAAAAATATAATAACTAAAATTGTTAATATGCAACTTAAAGAAAATATAAAATGGGAAGTTGAAACCTATAATGTAACTGGAACTAATTCTTCTGATACAACTTATAGTACTGGAAATAGTAAAGTATATGTAATGGAACCTGATGCCGATAAATTAAGTGAAGCAAAAATTAAAATTAAAGATTTAATGCAAAATTAAATCTTTTTTAATGAATAAATATTCTTCAAAAAAAACAATAATATGACATATATTATTAATTATTGCAATATCAAATTAATTATTATATAATTTATTTAAATGGTAAATAAATGATAGGAGGATTACTTATATTATGAAAAAAATTTATAAATATAGTTTACTAATAATTATTACTTTAGGTATATGCTTTTTCGGAGGAAAGATTATTTTTGGTGATAATTTATCTAAAGGAATAAGTGAAACATTAGGAGTATCAAGTGAGGAAACATTTATGGCAGAGTATGTACCTACTGAGTATGGTCCAATTGGTACTAGATATGTAGGACCAGGAGTATCTTCAATCCCATGTGGAAGTTCAGTATGGGTTACCTCTTGTAATTCAAGTACTTGTGCTGCTGTTTATGATTCAAATACATACTATATATCTAGAGTAAAATTACGTAATGTTGAACCAACTGATGAATGTGGAACATCAGTAGGAACTACAACAAAAGAAATAACTACTACAAAAAGAACAACTACTACAAAAAAACCATCTAGTGGTGGATTAGCTCCTGTTGTAGTACCAGTACAAGAACCTATCTTAACTAATTCTATAGAAGATTATAAATATGTAGGAAATTATGATAATCCATCTGTAGGATACAAATTAACTTGTGGAGATAAAGTATATATAACAACTTGTGCTGATGATACTTCTGAAGCTTATTGTATAGTTACTAAAGTAAATGGTGCATCTATTAGTAATACTAAAGTAGTAAGAGGAGCATTGCGTACAAGTAATTCATTTGCTGAATGTGGTGCGGTAACAAGGCATTCTTTAGGAGCAACTTTTTATATTAATAGTGCTTTAACAATTGGAAAATCAACTGTGCCATGTGGAGATGAAGTCACATTTGTAAAGCCTATAGAAGAAGCATGTTTATCTAATGAATATTGTGAAGTAAAATATAAAGGAGATCTTATTTATGTCGAGCGAGCAAAACTTGGTATTGATAAGCCTTCTAGTAGTGTTTGTAATTTAGAAGCAGAAGAAACTCCTAAAGAAGTTATTGAAGAAGAAGAATGTAAAACATCAAAGCCTTTGCTTAAACAAAAAAGTAGTGAAGAAGAACAACTTAAAATTTGTTATAATAAGAAAAATAAAGAAGCAATTGCTGAAGATGAATATGAAGTATTTACTTGTGACAAAGGTTATCACAGAGAAATGAAAGAAGTATCTAAATATAATACTTGTAGTAAAGCACCTAATAATGAAATATGTTCTAAAGTTTTTAGTTATAATTGTACTTCCGTTTTAAGACCTACCCTTGAAGGAAGTGGTAGTTTAGTTCAATTTAATGGAAAAGGTAGTTTGACTATTAAAGGAAAAGATAGTTTAACTAATACTGGTTTAAAAGGTTATTTTCTTTATACTGATCAAGCTCCAACTGCTAGTTCAAAGCCAGAATTATTTCCAAATAATCAATATGAAAAAGAAATTCCTAATGTAAATTCTGGTACATATTTTGTTTCTGTAATGACCAATGATAATGCTATAAGTTATCCTCTAACATTGTCAGTTCATGACGATGAAATTACAACTACAGCTGATATAATTTTAGCTAGTCCAGATGGAAATTTAAATTATACCGTTACGAAATTAGAAAAAGGTAAAATTGGATATGAATCTAATATATCTTCTAGTGATTATGTTAGATTATCTAATCAATTAAATAATGATTCTACATTAGCTTCAGGATTTGATTTATTTACAACTGGTTATGAAGTTACTGTTGATGCTGATAAAATTGCGGTCTATGCAACATTAAAAAGTACTGATGCATCATATGTTGAAGGATATGGTAATAGAACAGTTGATTTAAATTATGGACGGAATGTTATTTTAGTTAAAATAATAAATAATAAAGGTAGAGAAAGAACTTATACTTTTGTTGTTAATCGTAATGATTCAAGAAAAAATGAAAATGTCCTTTCTAATTTAACAACTAGTGTTGGTAATATTAGTTTTGATCCATATGTATCAGATTATACAATTTCGGTACCTAAAAATGCTACAAGCGTTACTATTAATGGAACATTATCAAGTAGTACTGCTGCATTTGTTGTAGGTTATGAACCTAGAGTAGTAAATTTAGATAATGATATAACATCAGCGTTAATTAAAACAATAAGTGAAGCAGGGATTATAAGAAATTATATTTTAACCTTTGTTAAAACTGGTGCAATTTTGGAACAAAACTATGAAAATAGCGTATACTTAAGTTCGCTATCTTTACATGGGGTTGATATCTATTTTGATAAAGAGAATGTTAGTTATACTGCGTCAGTTGGTTATGAAGTAGAAAATTTAGCGGTATATGCTTTTCCGGAAAGCCCAAATGCAATAGTAGATGTAAGAGGTAATATAGGTTTGCAAGTTGGACCTAATAAATTGGAAGTTTTAGTTACTAATGGTTCTTTAAGTAAAATGTATAATATATTTATTAATCGTAAAGAAGATGGATTACAAGTATCTAGTAATACGAAATTAGAAACATTAACAGTTAAAGATTATGATTTATTATTTAATCCCGATGTTGAGGATTATTCGATAAAAATTAAAAGAGAGAAAACTTTATTGTTAACAGCTACACCTCAAAGCAATCGTTCAGAAGTATATATGTATGGTAATAATGATTTAACTGCTTATAGTACAATTAGAATAAAAGTTATTGCTGAAAACGGTGATACTGGGTTATATTCAGTAGATATTATTAAAGATTTGTATGATAAACAACTTGAAACCACTGCGGCTATTGTTGGAGGTATTATAATCTTTGGAGCGGCTATAATAATACTAGTCAGAAAAAAACGTAAATCTATAAAAGATTATATAGAAGTATAAGGAGGAAAATTAATGAAAAAATTTGTTAGTATTTTAATTTTATTAATTTTATCTTTTCCGGTAATTGTTAAAGCTGCAGTTGATGAAAATACAGGTGTCGGTCTATATAATACTAGAGCTGAATGTGAAACAATGCTTGACCAAAATGATGACTTAGCCAATAAGCAAGCTTCTAATGGATATTATCTAACTTGTTTAGAAGTAACTTGTAATACTAATATTGTTGCTCATAATGATTTAGCTCCATTTGCATCAAATGTAACTTGTGCTAATGGAAACACTAATCCTTTTCTTAATATTACTCAATCTGGGATAACTTTAAAACAGGGTATTGATTTAGGAGATTCGTGTTCTACTAATGATCAAGATCTTAATTATTTAGCAGATACTTATGCTACCGTATTATATCAATATAATTGTGTTCAAGATAGTGATGGAGGAATATATATTTCACCAAATAATACTTCACCAATTAATATTACGAATACAAGCACTAATAGTGATAAAGTTAAAAGCCCAGCAACTGGTATAAATACTTATTATATAGCTTTAGGATCAATAGCAGTTATATTAAGTATAGGATTATATATAGTAAATAAGAAAAATTTATTTAAAAAGATTTAAAAAATAATATATTTATGATATTATTAATATAGGTCTTGATAAAATTTTAAAAAGAATATCATTACTGATATCTTTTTTTTGAAAGAGTTGATTTAATGAAAAAAAAATTAAATTTATTATTTATTTTCATATTATTTTTTATATTTATGTTAAATGTAAAGGCAATTGATTATAACACACCAGTATATAGTGATATGACTTATAATCAGTGCGTTGATTTTCAAGATAGTGCTTTATACACAACTGGAAGTGGTTATTTTGGTCACTGTATTAAAGCAACATGTTATAGTGGTGTATGGAAAACTTATTATTATATAAGTGAAAATATGGTTCGATGTGCAAATGGGAATGATTCCCAATATGTTCAAATTGTTAAAACTGGTTGTTCTAATTATGTTGGTAGTTGTGCACCATCTACTAAAGAAAGATATTGTAGTATGATTACGTATTATGATTGTAATAAAACTACATCTGGTGCTCTATTTACTACTACAACTACAGCACCTCCATTCGTACCACCTGTTAATAACACCACCAAAAAAACAACACCTAATAGGCCAATACCTCCTAAAACGACAAGCAGAACTACTATGCCTATCATAAAAAGTAATAATAATTTTATTGAATCATTAGTTATTAAAGATATTGAACTAATATTTGATAAAAATATAAATAATTATACAATTCAATTAGCTGAAGATATTAAAACATTAAATTTTACCATTGTTTTAGAAGATACTAAAGCAAATTATAAAATTGAAAATAATGAAGAAATAAACAGGGAATTACCTATTAAAATAACTGTTACTGCTGAAGATGAATCAGTTAGAGTATATACTATCAATATTAAAGAAAAAGAAGAAGTGCTTGATTCTAATTCTAAATTAGATGTTTTAAAAATAGAGGGGTTTAAAATTAAATTTGATCCTGATATTTTAACATACGATCTTACTATTAAAAAGCAGAGTATATTAAATATTAGTGTTATACCTCAAAGTGAAACAGCATCTTATTATATAACTGGTAATAGTAACCTTAAAAATAAAAGTCAAATTACTATTAATGTTAAAGCTGAAGATACATCGGAAACAAAATATATTATAAATATTAAAAAAAGTAATAATTTTACAAATATTATTATCATTATATTAGTTATGGGTATAGCTGGATTTGTAGGTTTTAAAGTATTTAGAAAAGTAACTACAAAAGAAGTGGAAACAAGTTATGAATATGAATAGAATTTTATTTACATTAATAATTATAACTTTTATGATATTTCCTGTTATATTTGTGAATGCCAGTTCAGAGAAAAGAGTAAATTCAGTTTGTCAATTAAATTATGAAGGAAGCTATAGTAGTGATACATGTTCTCAAGATATATTAAATGATATGCTAAAGGTTGAATGTCGCAATGGAGAGTTTAATAGTAACAAGCTTTCTTATACATGCAGTGGTAATGGAGGAATTAAAACCGGTTCTACAATTAAAGAAGCTTGTGATAAAATTGAAAATAAGAATCAAGGATCTTTGTTAATTCTTAGTGCTAATGATATATGCACAGCTACAGATGAAAATGTAGGAGAATTTTTTTGTGAAGAAGTGGATGTATTAAAAGCGTTAAAATTTATAGGATTTATAATATTTTTTCTTAAAGTGTTAGTTCCTTTTATAATTATTATGATGGCGACTTTTGATTATTATAAAGCTATTATTGATGAAAAAGATGATGCTTTAGTTAAACAAACCAAAGTATTAATAAGAAGAATTTTAATTGGTATTATCATATTTTTTATTCCATCTTTAATTAAACTTAGTTTAATGTTTGTAAGTGGATGGAGTGATATAGAATTTGATTATACAAAGTGCGCTGATTGCTTATTAGATCCAATATCATGTAATAAATAAAAAGTTTTTAGTTTTATTTATATTTTATATTGTAAACATTTTAATATTGTGAATTAATAATCTCATCTTTGACACTTTTAGAAACGAAAAATCCTCCTGAGCCTTTGTTTATAAGGTTTAAGAGGATTTTAAATGGTTAAAATTTTGCGTACTTTATTGTTTATTTATTTGCGTGATTATTTTTTTGAAACTTTTTTCTGAAATAATTTCGTAATCTGTTCTAAAATCAAATTTCTGATGTAATAAATCAGTTAAATTTGTTCTTTTGTATATAGGAATGTAACCTTCATGATCTTCGTATAGAAAATTCATGTTTTTTAATATTTCGATAATTTCAGAAACTGTAAATTTGCTATCTAATTTACTTTCTAGATATCTATAAATAACAAGGGCTAGGAAACAAGTGGTGAAATGAGCTTTAATTCTATCGTCTCTTGATAAGTAAACAGGTCTGGCTTTAAATTCACTTTTCATTATTCTAAAAGATTCTTCAATTTCCCATCTTCTTTTATTTATTTTTATTATTTCATCCACAGGATCTTCTAAGTTAGTACATACAGCATATAAACCGTCAAATTTTGCTTTGTTATTAATTTTATTTACATCAAGTGAGTAGTAATTTTCTGCGGCGACTTCACCTTCTATAGTTGTAGTAGTTGTATTAATAAATCTTTTTGGATCATTGTCTCTAACTTTGCCAATTTTTTGGGGATTTTTTTCTATTAATTTTAATGCTCTATTAATTTGAGTCTCTCTTATTTGTTTTTGATATTCTTGGTATTTAACAGAATAAGTAATTATTAATCTTTGCTCAAGTCCATCTTCTTTAATCCATCTTTCTTTATAAAAAAATTTATCTTCATATAATTTTATTAGTTCTTCATCATTTCTTAATTTCGAAATATCAAATATTTTATCGCTACCTGGTAATTTCCATTCTTTATGCAAATCAAGCGACCAATCTTTAAGAAATGTTTTTAATTTTTTTAATGGTTGCGTCGTAATAAATCTTCTATTATTAGTATTATTAAATTTTCTATTAGATTTTGATGCAAGTCCTGCATCCGTACATACTACGAACTTAGAATTGTTAAAATCATTAATAATTTTTTCTTCTAAAGGTCTAAGTGTTACTTGTTCATTGGTGTTTCCTGGTGTAATATCAAAAGCTAGTGGAATACCGTCACCATCTAGAAATAGACCCATTTGAACTATAGGACTCGGTTTATTTTCTTTGCTTATTCCGTACTGCTTTAATCCATTTTCTTGTTCAATTTCAAAATAATAATTAGTACAATCATAAAATAATATTTTATCGTTTCTTTTAGCATATTTTAAACTGTTTTTATAAAGTTCTGCTTGAATAAAATCAGTCTCATTACTAATGACTTCTAAAGCTCTTAATACATGTTGGTATTCAAAATTAGGTTGCTCTATAAAATTTTTAGATAATTCTACAGTTTTAAGCTTAGAAGAGGGATAAATAATTCTAGAATAAATTAAATTAGAAAGAATGGAGTTTAAATCATATTTAAATTGATATTTATTTGTGATTTCATCACAAATTTTATTTAACTCCAAATTATAATAAATATCTTGCAAAAACAAATAGCCGCCATTAAATGTTTTTTGTTTGTTAATATTGATTTGTTTGAAAGGAGAATAAATTTTAATTAATTTTCTTTTATTTTCCTTTTCTTCAATATTTAATTTGCATATATATTCTTTTAACCAAACATTTGGATTAATTGCACCGGCCCTTAGTTTGATATTATCTAATGTTCCTAATCTTTCTACAATCATAGTTGTTCTTTTTCCATTTTTATTTATATCTTTAATAATATAATAAAACTTAAAATTTTTAGATTCTGTTGTTTTCAATCTCATAAAATCACTACCTTATACATTTATTATATCATATCACGAGTAAGGTACGCAATACAAAAGTGTGAAATTTGACAAAAAAAGACCATTTTATAATGGTTTGCGAAGATTTAAGGTTTTAAAAGTGTTAAATACCCGATTGCTTATTAGATCCAATATCATGTAATAAATAAAAAGTTTTTAGTTTTATTTATATTTTATATTGTAAACATTTTAATATTGTGAATTAATAATATATGATGTATAATTATTATATGATAGGAGGAATTTAAATGAAGGATGCTACAGGCGAATTAAGTATGACTGCTATTGCGGTAGTTGCTATTGCGGCTATTGGGGTGGTGTTTACAACCTTAATATGGCCTAATATAAAGGCAAATATTGAAAGAAACACTTACTGTTCACAGGCTTATAATTGTACAGGAACAGGCACTTTATTAGATTGTACTTATGTAGATAAAGATAATAATGAAAAAGATATTAAATGTCCTAAACAAGACACTACAGTTAAATGATCCGATTAATTGCGCTATTATAATAGAATTTAATAATTAAAAGGAATGATATAAATGAGAGAAGCTATTGGTGGTACGTGGATTTTTGGAATTGTTATTATTTTTATTGTCCTATTTAGTAGTTATTTAGCTATTTCAGTTAATTATTCTAAAGCATTTAAAGTTAAAAATGCAATTGTAAGTATGATAGAAAAATATGAAGGTCACGGCCAAGAAGTTCAAAATTTAATTAAAGATTATAACAAAAGTGTTGGATATGGAGTTTCGAGTAATTGTAGTGATAGAGGCGAAGGATATGATAATGTTAATACAACTGCGGGTATTAGATCTAGATACTGCGTAAAATGTATTGAAGCAGATAATAGTGAAAGTAGAAATAGAATGCACAAATCTTATTATAATGTTACCGTATTTTTTAAACTTGATTTACCAATAATCGGAAATATTTTTGTTTTTCCTGTAACAGGAGAAACGAAACCAGTATACGGATTTTGTCAAATGTAAGGTGATTTATGAATATCGTTGTAAACAATCAAAATTATAAAATAACTGATTCACTTAATGTCGAAGTCATTAAAACTCTTTCTGGAGAGTTTTCTTTAAATGAAATTCAAAAAGAATTAATAAATTTTTATTATAATAAAATAATTATTGATATTACGGCTATTAAAAATTATTATGATATAAACAGTGTATTAGAATTCTTAAAAGAATTTGAGACCTCTAAAGTTATCATTTTATTAAATAATAGTGAAGTTATTAACAGTAATAATTTTTTAGGAATTTTAGTTGAAAATGGTTATTATAATTTTACCAGAAATGCTGCTGGTATAAATTATCTACTTGATAATCCAAATCAATATGAAGATGTAAAAAAGTATGTTAACACTTCTTCGTCTATAAATGTATTAAATCATACTTATAGACAAGATAACTTTTTAAATGAAACAAATTCACTTAATGAAAATATAAATAAATTTGAAAAGAAAAATAAAAAACAAAAAATAATTGGGGTTCAAAATATAACTGATCATGCTGGAGCTACAACTTTAACTTATATGTTAGTTAAACAACTTAAATTAAATTATAGTGTTAAAGGTATCGAAATGAATAAACAAGATTTTGTTTATTTTCGAGATTCTGATTTAACATTATGTACATCTATTGATGATTTAAAATTAAAGTTTAAAGAATATGCTAATATTGATGTTATTGTTATTGATTTAAATAGTTTTGACGCTCATGATTATTGTGATGAAATATTATATTTAGTAGATCCTGGATTGATAAGACTTAATAAATTAATTAAAAAAGATAATAATATTTATCTAAAAGTAAAAAATGGCAAAGTTATATTAAATAGAAGTGCTATAAAAGATGAAGAAATTCCTACTATAGAATATGAAACTAAATTTAGAATTTTTTATAATATGCCTAATTTTAATGATCGAAAAGAGAGAATCCAAATTATAGATATTCTTTTATATAAATTAGGCTTTAATAAACAAAATCCAAATACAGGGATATTTGGTAATATTTTTCAAAAAAAATAAATGTTTTATTGACATTTATATATTTTTACTATAATATGAAATAGAAGTAGAAGGAGAGATAATAATGGCTGTTAATGTTAGTGAATTTTGTACTCAAGCAAGTAGTATTTTACAATTTGTAGGATGGGTTTTAACTTTTTTCAAAATAGGTATTCCTCTTGTAATTATTGCTTATGGAATGGTTGATTTTGGTAAAGCTGTAGTTGCAAGTGAAGATAATGAAATTAAAAACCAAACAAGAAGATTATTATATAGAGCTTTAGCTGGGGTTGTTATATTTTTTATTCCAACTTTAGTTATGTGGATATTCGGAGCAATATCTGAATATAATGACAGTTATGCAAAAGCTAATTTTGATATGTGCAAAACATGTGTTTTATCACCTTGGGATTGTAGTTAGAATTATAAAAAAACAACTTTACTGTTGTTTTTTTATATGGTATAATTTTATTGTATGCTAATTGATTTAGATAGAGGTTTATATGAAAAAAAAGATATTGGTTTTAATTTTTATATTATTTATTACATCTTTATTTATAAGCCCTAATATCGTTTTGGCGAACAATTTAAATAATACTAATAATACTAATAATAATATAGTTTTATTAAAAAAAGATAAGGGTTCCTCAGATGATGGAAATGTTTCTGAAATTGAAGAAAATAATTCTGATGACCAAGTTTGTGAAGGATTATTAGGTCCAACGCTAAAAAAAGATATAGAATTTATTTTAAATGTAATGAAAATTATTGCTCCTTTATTAATAGTGATTTTTACTATTTATGAATTAATAAGTGCTATAGTAAGCAAAGATGATGATGCTTTAACAAAAGCTTTAGGTAGATTAAAAACTAGAATTATATTGGTAGCTATATTATTTTTTCTACCAGTATTATTAAATCTTTTATTAGGATTTATTGATAATAAATATTCTACATGCTTAAGTTAGGAGGTTTTCTATGGACAATATATGGAATGTATTAAACACGATTTGTCTTTGGGTAGATGGATTCCTTTATTCGTTTATTTCGTTTCTATATCAAGTATTTATTGT
>JAQUFX010000043.1 GCA_028684435.1 Bacilli bacterium | reverse complement strand
AATTTTGACCACTACTAGGTGCATAAAACCATAAAGCATTAGTAGCGGGATAATAGTATTCACCTTTCAAAACTCTTTCTGCAAGACTTTGTTCTAAGGTTGTTGATCTACTAAAAAATAAAGGACTGTCCTTACCACTAAAGCCACCCGGTGATTGAAAAATAACATCAGTAACACTTCTAACATCCCTGAATGTTAAACAATCTGCTATTGCTCTATTAACTATTACATTACCAACCATAAGCATACCAAGTTCGCCTTCTCCTATTGCTTCTGCTCGCATCAACCTTGCCAATAAGTCTTTTTCTTTATCGGTATATTTTATTATTTGCACAAATTTCACCTCATATTAATAATATGAATTTTAAATTATAAATTTAACTAAATCTTGAAAATATTAGGTTATTATGATATAATTTTTACGTACTTATTTGGGAGCGTAGTTAAATGGTATAATAATGGTCTCCAAAACCACTGTTGGGAGTTCGATTCTCTCCGTTCCTGCCATTATTTGAAAATAAACTTGGTATACAAAATATCAAGTTTTTTATATATTGATATTGATAAAAATAATTACAATGATAATTTGCCATTAAGATAATAAAAGTCTACATGAATGTAGACTTTTTTATTTGCAATAAATATTTTTAACATTTTTCTTCTTCTTAAACGCAATAAAATTTTTTTTAAATCAAAAAGATATTTTATCACAAATTCATTATCCCTCCAAAGTAATCCTTTTAACAGCGATAGTGTTTTATATTTCAAAATATGCTGCTTATTTTGAAAATTTTAATAATTATAATTTTGAGTTTAATTAATTATTAAAATAGAATTAGAAATTATATATTTTTAGTAATAAATGTTAAAACGTGATTAACAGTAACAATAAAGCTTTTATTTTTGTGATAAATGTGCTATTAAGAACTAAATATAATAAGATTATATTAGGGAGGGGTGTTTATTAAAAATATAGCTAGAAATTTTGAGAGATTAATTTATATTTTTTTAGGCATTATTGCTGCAACCATTATTTTTATACCCTTTACCCCTTTACCAACAGATGGTTTAGTAGAAATAATAGAAGAGATTACAGAAATCTTATTATTTACTATAATTATTTTATTGCCAGCACCAACTATATTAAATAAATACATTAAAATTCCAAATTATAATAGCTTAAACAAAGTAGTATATGTTTTAAGGAATATACATATTGCTTTAGGAGTTCTGTTTATAGGCTTACGCATCCTACATATGGAAATAATTTTTTTATTTGAATCGATAGAATGGAATTTTGAAATGATAACAAGTATATTATTAAGTCTTATTCTTATTCCAACTGTTATTTGTGCAATACTTAGAATAAATAATTCGAAAAAGTATCGTAAAATACATCTTGTCTTTCTTACCTTAACATATCTTAGTTTTATTCTTCATTTATTTGATTAATAAAATTAATTTGTAAAAGAATAATGTAAAATAATCACCATTATAGGTGCTATTTTAATGCTACATTGTTAAAGTGTTAATAGTAAAAATTTTTTTATTAATTATGTACAATTACTGTAACAAGTTTTATGAATATGAAGAAAACTACAATTGAAGTAGTTAATTAAAATGATTGCTTTTAAATTATCATTTTATTATCTAATAATTTGGTTCGGAAAATGTTTAGTAAACCCTTGTAAAAACATATCAGACATCATAAGGGCTTGAATTTCTATTTCATCAAATAATTTTATGGCTTCTTCATATTTATTAGTGAGTGTGGCTACTGCTTCATTTTTAGTAAGAGCTAAATGATTATAAAACAATAAGGGATGCTATGATAATAACAACAATTAAAATTGTTCATAAATTTCCTCCTATTAATTTTTCAATTATATATTATGCTATAAATTATATTGTGTTAATTAACTAATTTAAAATAAAGTGTTTAGTAGATATTACAAAAAGTACTGATTAATTTAATCAGTACTTTTTTATTTATTAATTAAATTACTAATATTTATTAGCATATTGGTCGTGGTTTTGGGCAGCAAAAAAAGATAAAGAATAAAACAGCAATTACTATTATTATCCAAATAATGCCTATACCACTACCTGGATATACACCATATGGTGGGTATCCACAACCATAACCTCCTGGATAAAACATAGGTATCATCTCCTTTTATATGTTTCTATAATAGGATATTCAACTTAGTGAATAGTAATTGTGTGTTACCACATTAAAATGAAATTTATTAATAAAAAACAGTAATTATATCCTTCGTATCATTATTTTTCCTTCATACCATAATTTTGAATTTAAAATTGGAGGAACACCTTATAAGTAAAAAAATTAAACTAGAGAGTTTAATTTTTTTCATTCAATGCATCAATAACAATTTTACTATTGAAAGATATTAGTTTTTTCAAAAATTCAAAATAATTAGGTTATGTAATGTACCGGTATTTCAAATGCTGAATAGAATATTTTAGAATTGAAGTGATTGTTTGTGAAGAAAAGAATCTTAAAATTATTCTTTTTATTTATTATATTTTTGTTCGTTTTTGTTACTTTTAGAAGGCCTGCAGGGAAAAAATACGATATAAAAGTGTTTAAAGAATTAAAAATTAGTGTATTGATTGAAGATTTTAATAATAATTTAAATAAAAACTACTGGAACATTATTGATAAAGGAGATAATTACAATAATGAATTAGAATATTATAGACCTGAAAATGTAAATGTAAAAAATGGTTTTTTAGAGATTGAAGCTAAAAAAGAAGATTTTAATAATCATCAATATACCTCAGGGTCAATTAATACAAAAGATAAATTTGAATTTCTATATGGTAAAATAATTTTTAAGGCTAAACCAGCAGTTGGCAAAGGACTTATATCAGCCATATGGTTACTTCCTGCTGATGATTCAGCATTACCGGAAATAGATTTAATTGAAGTTTTAGGTACTCAAAATAATCATACATGGACAGGAATGCATTATTTTGATTCTAATTTAATACAACAAAGCAAGTTTATTACTTATCCATGTAATGATGGTTTCTCCGTATATGAAATGGATTGGAAAAAAGAAGAGATTAAAGTTTATAGAGACAATAAGCTAATTTTTGAAACAACCAATAATGTTCCAGATAAAAAAATGTATTTAATTATCAATCTATCTGTAGGAGGAGACTGGCCAGGAGATCCAGATGATAGTAGTTTACCATCAAGTTTTTTTCTTGACTATGTAATAATTATCCCAGAAGAGATAGGCGTAAAATGAAAGCGCTGTTAGAATTATTTCTCCTTCTAGGAATATTTTTTCCAATATTTCACATAGTTAATGCAGTTCTCGATTTAAGAAAAAAGAGAAAAATTAAGAAAAATATGAATAGACGTATAAGTATTTTAATTCCTTGTTACAACGAAGAAAAAATAATTAAAAATACGGTAGAAGGCTTATTAAGAATAGAATATTATAATTATGAATGTATATTTATAAATGATGGATCAACTGATAACACTCTTAAAGAACTTGAAAAAACTCTTAAATTAATGCAAACAGAAAGAGCCAAAAAACATAATTTAAATTCCAAAGATATAAAACAATTTTATAAATCAAAAAAGTATCGCAATATGTATGTAATCGATAAGGAAAATGGCGGAAAGAGCGAAGCTTTAAATTGTGCAATTACTTACTCTATGTATGACTATGTTGTTACTTTAGATGCTGATAGTATTCTAAAAAAAGATGCTTTAGCTATTATAAGTGCTTGTTTTGATGATCCAGATGTTGTAGCTGCTAGTGGAGTAATTCAAATTTTACAATCTTTTAAACTGTCAAAAAAAGAAGACAAAACCACTCTAAAATTAAACTATTTACTAAGATTACAAGCTATTGAATATATTAAATCTTGTTATTGTTATAAAGCTTCACTTGCTAAATTAAAATCATTATTAGTTATATCTGGAGCTTTTGGTGCTTTTAAAAAAGATATTTTACTTGAGGTTAATGGTTTCTCCCATGTTATTGGTGAAGACTTAGATCTTACTCTTAAAATTCAGTTTTTAATACAAAATAGTAATAAAAAAATTGTATATATGCCAGAAGCTATATGTTATACGGAAGGACCAGAAACATTTAAAGATTATGTTAAACAGAGAAAAAGATGGCAACAATCCTTTATTGAAAGCTTGTTTAGTTTTAAAAAGATTATATTTAAAAACTTTTTTGTTAAATCACTACCATTCTTTATGATAGTGGATGCCCTTTTTTTAGGAATTATTAGTTCCTTTATAATTGTCATTTTTTCTCTTTTAGCTATTATTAATATAATTAATAATAATATCTTTCATATTCTTATTTATTTTCTAATATTTATAGCGGTTCACTTAACATATAATATTGCTGGAATTAGTATTGCTTATCATTATAACATTAAATATAAAGGTATAGATTTTATAAGGGTTATATTTACAGTTATACTAGATATATTCTTTTATAGAATAGTTATTTTATATACTATCATAACTGGAACAATCTCTTATTTTACAAATAAAAGAGGTTGGAATAAGGTAAATAGAAGCGGTCGCAACTATAATGTCTTAAAAAAGGAGGAATGATTTTGTGGATAAAAATCTAATAAAATTATATATTTTTTTTACAATTTTGTTAGTAGTTCTTGTAAATGTTTTTCCTAGTATTTTTCCTAGTATAAATAGTGTTATAAACTATACCAAAACTAAAATATTGTCGACCTTTAATAATACAAATACCAAAGAAATAAATATTTATGAAGATAGAGCAAATATAATTATTATGTTTGATGATGGCTGGAAAAGTCAGTATACAGTGGCATATAATTATATGAGTAAAAAAAAGTTAAGAGGGTGTGTTGCTGTTATTACTAAGGCAATAGAACAAAAAAATTATATGACTAAAAGCGATTTATATATCTTATATAATAATAATTGGGATTTACTAAATCACACATACGACCATAAAAATCTAAATACAATTAGTGAAGATGAACAAAGTTATGAAATAGAAACTGCCAATATTTGGTTAGAAAAAAACGGATTTATCAATCCTAATAAAATATTGATTTATCCCGAAGGCGGATATAATTTACAAACATTGAAAATTATGAGAGAAAAGAATTATGTCAGTGGAAGAGGTGTTGAAGAGGGTTTTAATTCAAAAAAACCTACTAATCTTTACGAAATAAAAGTTAAAAATGTTCTTTATAATACTAATCCAAGTGAAATTGTAGATTGGATTAATTATACTATAGATAACAATCTGACTTTAATTTTACTTTTTCATAGAATAGAGGATGATGTTGATGGATCGTTATATATGTATAAAAGGGAAAACTTTTATGAAGTAATTGATTATATTGATGGAAAAAAGAATAATTTAAATGTTATAAATTATTCAGAATGGATACAAACGATTATCAATAAAGACTAATTAAAATATGTTACTTGTTGTCATTCAAAGGTAATGTTGCTCGACATTACGTAATAGAGCTAGATAATATCTAGCTTTTTTGTTTGTATAATGGATGTTAAAGGGAAACTTAATTTATATACTTATTTTTTTAACTGTGTTAAAATAAAATTGGTGATAATCACATGAAAAGATTACAAAAAAATACTGTTGACTCTTATAAAATAGAATCACTTGACCATCAAGGAAGAGGCATAACTTATTCTAATGGTAAAGTTGTTTTTGTTGAAAATGCTCTACCAACAGAAGAAGTTTTAATTAAAGTTTTAGAAGATAAGAAAAAATATTCTAATGCTATTGTAACTAAATATAATTCTTATTCTAAAGAAAGAATAGATGTAAAGTGCCCTTATTATGACATTTGTGGAGGGTGTAATATATCGCATTTAAATTATGAAAATCAATTAAAATTCAAAGAAGATAAGTTAAAGAATATCTTATTAAAATATTCTAATTTAAATGTAAGTCCTAAAGTAATAAAATCAGATAATGAATTTTATTATCGTAATAAAATATCTTTAAAAATTAATGATAATAAATGGGGATATTATAAAGAAAATACTCATAACCATATAGAAATTAATCATTGTATGATTTCAAAAGAATCGATTAATAAAATATTGAAGTTTAAAAATTTATTTAATATTAAAAATGGTGAAATAACAATTCGTTCAAATTATAATGATGAAATATTAATAAATATAGAAACTGATAGTAAATATGAAATAGATATTAATAAGCTAAAAAAAGATAATAAAATAGCAGGAATTATAGCAAATGATGAAGTTATCTATAATCAAGATTTTTTCTTTGAAAAAATAGATGAATATTTATTTAAAGTAAATTATAAATCATTCTTTCAAGTTAATTTCAATATTTTAGATAAAGTATTTGAACTAATCAAACAAAAAGAATATCAGAATATAATAGATTTATATTGTGGTGTTGGAACACTGGGAATCCCAATTAAAAAAGAAAAATTGTATGGAATAGAAATAACACCTTCTATTAACGATGCTGTATATAATTGTAGATTAAATAAACAAAAAAATAACAGTTACATTTTAGGTGATAGTTCTAAAATAAAAGA
>JAQUFX010000008.1 GCA_028684435.1 Bacilli bacterium | reverse complement strand
AAATAAAACTTTAACTAGACAAATATGATAAAATATAATATAATAAAACATACCAAGAGAACTTGTATATTTTTTGAATTTTTAAGGAGGAATTTTTTTACATGAAAAATAATGAAACAGTGACTACTGTTTTTGCACTTGGAGGCTTAGGAGAAGTCGGCAAAAATATGTATGTCGTCGAACATGATGATGAAATAATTATTATAGATGCAGGGGTCTTATTTCCTGAAAATGATTTACTAGGAATAGATTATGTTATTCAAGATATAACTTATTTGAAACAAAGAGCTAATAATATTAAGGCTTTATTTATAACTCATGGTCATGAGGATCATATTGGAGGTATTACTTTTTTATTACAAAATATTGATATACCTGTTATATATGCACCACAAATAGCTCATGACTTAATAATAAAGAAGCTAACTGATCGAAATATGAAATATAAAAATCTTAAAATATATGATGCTAATAGTGTTTTTAAATTTAAGTATATAACAGTAGATTTTGTTAGAACCACCCATTCTATACCTGATAGTTTTGGCATTATACTAAGAACTCCAAATGGTAATATATTTACAACTGGAGATTTTAAGTTCGACTTAACCCCAATCGGACCTATGGCTGATATTCATAAAATATCAAAATTAGGAGATGAAGGAATCAAATTATTAATGTCTGATAGTACTAATGCTTTAACTCCAGGATCATCTAAAAGTGAAAGTATCGTTGATGAGGCTTTAGGTGAAGTATTTGCTCGTCAAAATTCGAGAATAATAATTGCAACTTTTGCATCTAACATTTACAGAATTAAACACATAATTGAAACTTGCCGTAAAAATAATCGTAAAATAATTACTTTTGGGCGAAGTATGGAAAATGCTAAAGAAATAGCTCTAAAAAATAATTTAATTGAAGATAAATCTATCTTCATCGAGCATAATGAAGCTAAAGATTTAAAGAAAAATGAAATATGTATTTTATGTACAGGTTCTCAAGGTGAACCTTTAGCAGCATTATCAAGAATAGCAGATGGAAATCATCGTCAAATTGTATTATTACCTGATGATATAGTTGTTTTTTCTTCTAGTCCAATTCCAGGTAATAAAGCCAGTATTAATCGAATAATAAATAAATTATATTTAAAAGGAGTAAAAGTATATACTAATACAGAATTATCAGATATTCATACCTCTGGGCATGCTAATCAAGAAGAATTAAAATGGATGCTTAGAATGATTAAACCACAGTATTTTATGCCCATTCATGGGGAATATCGAATGCTTAAACATCATGCTGATTTAGCCATAGATTGTGATATCCCTAAAGAAAATATATTTATTTGTACTAATGGAGATGTTCTTGAGCTTACTAAAGATGGCGTTAAATTAGGGAAAAAAGTCCAAGCTGGAGATATTTATGTTGATGGTTCTAGAATCGGAGACATTGGTTCAGTAGTAATAAAAGATCGGAAATTAATGAGTCAAGATGGTATTTTAGTTGCATTTATTAATATTAATCCTCTTACTAGAGAAATATTAATAAAACCTAATATTACGACAAGAGGATTCGTCTTAATCAATGAAAATATTGAACTAATTCAAAAAATCGAAGATAAAGTAACATCAATAGTTAATACTACTATAAAAACATCTTATAATTATTTGGATTTAAAAAATCAAATCATATTAGAATTGAATCCTTTTATTAATAATTTAACTGGAAGAAGACCTATTATACTACCAGTTATAATGGAAGTAAAAAATAAATAACCAAAATAAATTTAAATCATATTATAATATGAGGTAATATTATGATTGATTTTTTTTATTCGTTAAATCCATTAATCCAAACTCTAATAGCATCATTTGGAACTTTTTTTATTAATTCTTTAGGAGCAGCCACTATTTTTTTATTTAAAAACATAAATAAAGAAAAAATGTTTATATTGCTCAGTATTTCGGCTGGAGTAATGTTAGCGTCGACTTTTTTTTCATTAATTAATCCCGCTTTAGATTATGGAAAACATTCACTTTTAATGAGCATTTTAGGTATATTATTTGGAGGATTATTATTATTCTTCGGAGATAAAATTTATAATAATGATGATAAAACAAATATGCTTGTATTATCTATGACGCTTCATAACTTTCCAGAAGGTATGGCTATTGGAGTTGCTTTTGGGGCGGCAGTTTATGGTATTCATGGTGCTACTATTATGGGAGCATTAACGTTAGCAATTGGAATTGGAATTCAAAACTTTCCAGAAGGTAGTGCATTAAGCTTTCCACTTTATAAAAAAGGGTACAGTAAATTTAAATCATACTTTATCAGCACAGCAACAGCTATAGTAGAACCAATAGGTGCTTTAATCGGTTTATATTTAGCAATAAAATTGCAAATACTTCTTCCTTTCTTTCTCGCTTTTGCAGCAGGAGCAATGCTATATGTCATCGTAATAGAATTGATTCCAGAAAGTATGGCAACAGAAAACAAAAATAAAATGGCATTATATTTAATAATAGGATTTATCATAATGATGACACTGGATGTCGCATTAGGATAATATATCTTTTTTTTATTTATAATATATAAAAAATAAATTATCTTTACATTACAACTATTTATGTGATATATATTTATAAAAGAAGTGATGCAAAATGAATATTAAAATTAAAAAAAACTACGATGAGATGAGTAAACAAGCTGCTAAAATCATTGCAGATTATATTGAATTAAAACCAGATTGTGTTCTTGGTTTAGCAACTGGTTCAACACCTATTGGTACTTATAAAGAATTAATAAAAATACATAAAGAAAAAGGACTTGATTTTTCTAAAGTGAGAACTTTTAATTTAGATGAATACTATGGTCTTTCTATTGATTTAAATAAACCTTATGATTTAGATCAAAGTTATGCTAGGTTTATGTATGAAGAATTTTTTAAATATATAAATATTAAAAATGAAAATATATATATTCCTGATGGGAAAACCAAAGATTACAAAAGTTATTGTTTATGGTACGAAGATCAAATTAAGAAAGTTGGTGGAATAGATCTACAACTTCTAGGTTTGGGTAGAGATGGACATTGGGGTTTTAATGAACCCGGAAGCTCTTTAGGTTCAAGAACTAGAGTTATAGCTTTAACAAAACAAACTTTAGATGATAATTATGAATCTTTTTATAAAAAATCTAATATCAACAGAAATAATATGCCACATTTTGCTATTACAATGGGTATAGGTACAATTCTAGAAGCCAAAAATATATTAATGATTGTAAACGGTGTTAAAAAAGCTGATATTTTAGCAAAATGTTTAGAGGGACCTATTAGTTCACAAGTAACATCTTCTGCTATTCAGCTTTATAATGGTGGCATAAATATTGTAATAGATGAAGAAGCAGCTTCTAAATTAAAAAATATAGATTATTATAAACACATAGATAATTTAAAAAAAAATTTGAATTATAAAAATTCAAATTAAAATGTAAAAAAGCAATAAAATCTAAAAGTTTTGTTTTTATTTTGTAAAACTAATATTTTTCTAAAAACAATACATAATTATAATAAAGGATGTATAATAATGAATTATATTTTAACACAGTGGGTAATATTTTTTTTTATATATTGTTTTTTTGGTTGGCTTTGGGAAACAAGTTATGTCTCATTAAGAAAGAAAAAATGGGTAAACCGTGGCTTTTTAAATGGACCTTTGATTCCTATATATGGTTTTGGTGCGATCATAGTTCTTTTGTTAACTTTGACATTCAAAAATAATTTAGTTCTTATTTTTAGTTTAGGTATGATTGGCGCTACTATCATTGAATACATAACTGGATATGCTTTAATCAAATTATTTAATAAAAGATATTGGAATTATAGCAATCAAAGATTAAATATAAATGGGCATATATGCTTATACACTTCACTTGCTTGGGGATTTTTTTCAATATTATTAGTAAAAATGATCCATCCCAATATTAAACATGTTGTATTGAATTTTCCCAATTATGTAATTGATATTATATGTATATTTTTAATAATAATATTTATATATGATTCTATAAAATCTACAAAATTAGCATTAAGTACAAAAAAAGTTTATTAAAATAAAATTACTTAATTAAATTTTGAGAAAATTCATCTTAAATTTCCAAAATACGATTTACATTATTAAATCTTTAATTTCCTTTTCATTATAACCATATAATAAAAGTATATTTACACTTGTTGAAATAGGAAAGACTATTGAAGTAAAATCAACAGCTTGATAAACCTCCACTATATTCATTAATTATTTTACAAAATCAGGCATTTCATCTTCAATATAATTTTCAGAATATTCTAAATTTTTTAGTTTTACTACTAAAACAAACGCCAAAATAATCAATGCATATCACTATTTATTTTTTACTTAACTGGTACATGAGAGGTTCTTTTCTCTGCAGAGGGAAGAGCAACTTTGTATCAGGAAGTAAAATTATTGTTTCTTTACTTTTTCGCATTTTATAAATAAACATTTTTCCATTATAAACAGAATTCAATGCAATAATTTACAATTATTACTATGAATTTTATCCAAAACAAGATTTAAATATCTCTTAAAATATATTAATTCTTATAGTCATATAACTTTTTTACTTCTTTTATATTTATAGTACGATATTCACCACTTTTTAAAGTTCCTAAATCTAAAAAGCCATATTCAATTCTTGATAATTTATCAACCAAATAGCCAAGTTCTAAAAAAAGTTTTTTTATAATATGATTTCTTCCTTCAATAATAGATATTTCAACTATAGAAAAATCTTTGTCAGTATCATTTTTCTTTAATTTTAATATAGTAGGAATACATTTAATACCATCAATATTAATTCCTTTTTTTAATTTTTGTAAATCAGTAATAGCTAGTGCTTTATTTAATTTAGCAATATATTTTTTTTCAACTTTATTTTTAGGATGCATTAAAATATTAGCAAGTCTTCCATCATTCGTAATAATAATCAAACCAGTTGTATCATAATCTAATCTTCCAACTGGATATAATCTTTTATCGGTATTTATGAAATCAATTACTGTTTTTCTCCCTTTATCATCACTCACTGATGATATTACTCCTCTAGGTTTATTCATTAAATAATATACTTTATCTTCTTTTTGAACTTCATTACCATTTATAGTTATAATATCTTTGCCATCTACTTTAGTACCTAATTTGGTTATTTTAATTCCATTAACATATACTTTACCCTGCTTAATTAATTCTTCAGCTTTTCTTCTTGAAGCAAAGCCAGTTTCTGCAATTACTTTTTGGAGTCTTTCCATAATTTTCACCTAATTAATTTTAACATAATTAAAAAAATATGTATACTAATAAAAATGAGGCAATTATCCCACAAAAATCAGAAAATAAACCTACTCCTAAAGCATATCGATTTTTTATAATACCAATGCTTCCATAATAAAGAGCAATAACATAAAAAGTGGTATCAGATGATCCTTGAATAGTACTTGCAAGTAAACCCATAATTGAATCTGGTCCATAATCTTTAAATATATTACTCATTATTGCAAGTGTGCTAGTACCTGATATACTTCTTAAAAAAGTCATTGGCAAAATTTCTGATGACAAAGATAATGTATCTAGATATGGTTCTAAAAATAAAAACATATCACTAATAATGTTACTTTTAATTAATATATTAATAGCAAATATCATGGCAACTATATTGGGTATTATTTTAAAGGTTGTAATTAAACCATCTTTAGCACCTAATAAAAATTCATCATATATATTTACTTTTTTCTTAAAACCATAAAGTATTATATATAAAACTAATAATGGAAGGATTAAAAAACTAATTGTTGTCATTTTTACTCCTTATAATATAATCTAAGGTAAGCCCTCCTATACCTGCACATATTGTAGCTAAAATACATGTTGGAATAACAATAGTTGGATTTGCACTTCCATACATCATACGAAGTGAGATTATGGTAGTAGGTACTATTGTTACCCCACTCGTATTAAGTACTAAAAAAGTAATCATTGAAGTAGTAGCTCTTTTTTTATCTGGATTTAATTCTTGTAGTTTTTGCATTGCTTTAAGCCCAAATGGCGTCGCAGCTGAACCTAATCCAGCCATATTAACAGCTACATTACTTGCAATATAACCAATTGATTCATGTCCTTTAGGAATTTTAGGAAATAAAAGAGATAAAATAGGTGTCATCAACTCAGCTATTTTTTTTATTAAGCCACTTTTTTCTGCTATCTTCATAAGACCCATCCAAATAACTAATAAGGGCATCATATCTGTAATTAGATCAAAAGCAGCAGTACCAGAAGCTATTATTTCATTATTAATAATCAATGCTTTACCGGTTATTATACTATAAGATATCCCTATTATTATAAATATTCCCCATATAATATTAACCATATATGCCTAATTTCTTTAATATTTTTTGAAAAAAATTTAACTTTGAATTACTTTGTTCTTTTATAAAGATATTTTCCTTTTTAATTGTTTTATTATTTAATTTTATTTCTATTTCGCCGGCTATGTTAGTAACATTTTTTTTATTATAAATATAATCTATTTCTATTTTTTTATATTCATTATTAGTTAAAGTTATATTGATATCTTTTTCAATATATGTATTATCTATTTTGGTATTGATAAGACCTTTTTTAAAAATTTTATAATTTTTATAATTCTTAAATGTTTTTTCATATAAATCACGATGATCTAGAAAATCATTACCATCTTTAAAAGTTACAATTGTTAAATTCATATTATCTTTAGAAGCATTAGTAACTAATGTCCTTTTAGCTAGTACAGTATAACCGGTTTTTCCACCTGTGCAGTATTCATAGAATTTTAATAATTTATTTTTATTATGCCATACATAAGTCTTATAGTTAGTTTTTACAATCATTTTTTTAGTACTACTTATTTTTTTATATTGAGGATTATTTATAGCATAACTTGATAATAATCCCATATCGTAAGCTGTTGAAGTATTACCCATTTTATTATTTTCTTCCAAACCATGATTATTTAGAAAAGTAGTGTTATTCATACCAATTATTTTTGCTGTTTCATTCATTAATAAAACAAATCCATCCATAGATCCACCTACTTCATGAGCAAGAGCTATTGCAGCATCATTTCCACTTCTTAGCATTAAACCGTATAAAAGATTTTCTATTAATAATTTTTCTCCTACTTCAATATAAATACCACTACCATAACTTTTTAATACTTCATCATTAATCATTATTTCTTTTTTAATATCAGCATTATTTAATACTACCATTGCAGTCATTATTTTAGTAATAGATGCAATTAAATAAGGAGTATTTATATTACTACCTTCTAATACTCGATTATTATCTGAATCCATGACAATATATGCAGCTGCACTTATAGCATTTACATTAAGAGGGAAAAGCAAAATAAATAATAATATAATTTTTTTCATAAGACCACATTAAATATTATGATATTATAAAAAAAATACCACTAGGTATTTTAAACTATGTTACATTTAATAATGATTTTAAAAATTCTAATATCATATCTGAATTACAATAACATAACAATAAACTTACGGCTAAAAAAGGACCAAAAGGTAAAATTCCATCTTCGTTTTTAATAGAAACATATATAGCGTAAGGAAAAGCTAAAAAAGAGCCTAAAATAACATAAAATATTCCTAAAGGAATTCCTAAAACCATTCCAGCAATAAAAGATAATTTTATATCTCCCCCACCTAAAGATTCTTTTTTAAAAATTATATTACCAAATAACATAAATGAAAAAATAAAGATAAATATTAAAAATCCATAAGATATACTTGCAAATGCTGCTATTATTCCTTCAAATATTATTTTTACAATAAATATTAATACTCCACTTGCAATTATTGCTTCATCAAGTATTATCATATCTTTAGAATCAGTTATAAATATTAAAACTACCAAACTAGATATTATAATAGCTATAAAAAACTCTCCACTTATCCCAAATAATAAATAACTAACCATAAATAATAATGCCGTTAATAATTCCATAGCAGGATACATTAAAGATATATTTTGTTTACAATTTTTGCATTTTCCTAATAAAAAGATATATGAAATAATAGGTATATTTTCATACCATGATAATTGATGTTGACATTTAGGACAGTGACTCCTAGGTTTAATAATAGATTCATTTTTTAATAATCTAATACCTACTACATTATAAAAGGAGCCTAATAATAATCCAAGTATAAATATAAATATTACCATATCGACCTACTGTATTTGTTTATATAAACCAAACATTGGTAATATAACTGCCATTACTATTCCACCTACAACAACAGCTAGGAAAATAATCATTGCTGGTTCTATAAAACTTTTCATACTATTTATAATTGATTTATGACTTGTTTGATAATAATCAGCTACTTTACTCATCATATCAGCAAGTTCTCCAGTAGATTCACCAGTAACAATCATATAATATGCTACATCAGGCACAGCCCAATGATTTTTAAACGCCTGAGATATTTTTTCTCCTTTGGCAATATTATTTATTGTATTAATCATAATTTCTTTGTAAATTTCATTAGTTGTTATATTAGTTAAAATACTAATACTTTCAGTAATAAAAACATTATTTTTTAGTAATGAAGAAAAAGTCTTAGCAAATATATTCATTTCTTTGTATATTATGATTTTACTTATCAATGGTAATTTCATTAATAATTTTTGAGTTCGATGTCTAAATGCTTTAACTTTCCGATATAAAAGAATAATACTAGAAATTATAATTATTGTAACTAATAAAATATATAAAAAGTTAGTGCTTAAGAATTTACTTGCTATAATTATTCCCGATGTAAAAGGGTTTAATTCTGCTCCTGCTTGAGCATAAACATCTTGAAATTTAGGAATAACATATATAAGTATAAAAGATACTACTCCTATTGAAAATATCATAATAATAGTAGGATAACTCATTGCACTAATCATTTGTTTTCTAGTTGTCTCAATATCAGTGTAATATAATGCCATATCATCAAGCGTTGCTTCAAGTTCTCCTGTTGCTTCAGCAGCTTTAATCATATTTATTAGAAGCTGAGGAAAGATATTATTTTGTTTTTCTAAAGCCGAAGAAAAAGATTCACCTAATGTTAAATAATATATTATTGAATCAAATACTCTTTTCTTACTAGTATCTTTGCTCATTTGTTTACCTAATATTCTCATTGAATCAGTTAATGGAATACCTGATTTTATATAAGTTGATAACTGAGTAAGCCAAAAGATTAAATCCTTATTTTTAAATTTAGCTGAATTAAAAGATGTCGGTCCATATAATAATTCAATCAACCTTGAAGTTTCGATTTTTAATACATTATAGCCTTCATTTTCTAAATATGTATAAACTTCCATTTTTGAAAAAGCAATAAAAGAATTTATTTCTTTTTTTCCTTCACTGTTAATTGCAGTATATCTGAACGTTAAAGGTTTTTCACTTCTTCCTGTTTCTTCTTGAAGAGAATTAATTAGTATATCTCTAATTGCAGCTTCTTTTGCTTGTTTTCTTTTACTTAATTTAGGCTTTTTTTCTTCTTCTTTTAATTCATCTATATGTTCAATAATGGTTTTTTCTTCTCCAGTAGTTAGATTTACTGCTTCGCCTTGTGCTATTTCTTCTATATTTATTTGCTTCTTTTTATTTTTTGTATATATTTTATATACGCTATCACCAAAAATTTTAAAAAATATTCTAAAAGGGTATATTAATCCATATAAAACATAATAACAACCTAGAAAAAAATACATAAACGGTAAATAACATATTTTAAAAGGATTGTTACTTTTTTCAGATTTTTTTTCCATCATAATTACACCCTTCTACTATCATATAGTATAGCATAAATTACTTTTATATTAAACTATTTTAATTATTTAGCATATAATTAATTAGGAGAAACTAATGAATTATAATAATGCTATATCTTTAGGAAAAATATTATCTGGTTTATCAAAAACTTTAGGAATTGCAAATCAAGTAATTCCTCTTTATCAACAAACAAAACCTTTAGTAAAAAATGTTCGCAGTGCTTATAATTTAATTAAAACCAATAATAAAATTTCTAATTCAGAACCAAAAATAATAAAAAATAATATTAAACCAAAAGAAAAAACTATTACATATCCAGATAATAGTCCTCAATTCTTTTTATAATATTCAAGTAAATTAACAAATTCTCTTTTTCGAATATCTAAATCTTTTTCATTAGCTGCTTCAAATCTTAATGTAACACAAGGACTTGTATTACTACATCTTATTAATGAAAATCCATCATCATAATCTACTCTTACGCCATCAATAGTATTTACATTTCCATATTTAGTTAAAGCATAATTTTTAATTTTATTAACTATATCCCATTTTAAATTATCAGGTATATTGATTCTTATTTCAGGGGTATTATAATATTTATTCATATGTTCATAAGTTTCAGAACTTTTTTTATTGGTATTTGATAAAATATTTAAGAATCTAATCCCTGCATATATACCATCGTCGTAGCCATCAAAATCATCTCTAAAAAATATATGTCCAGAGTATTCTCCACCTATAAGAACAGGTGTTTTATAAACCATTGTTTCAATATAAGCAGAACCATTTTTTAATATCATTGGAATTCCACCAATGCGCTTTATTTCTTGTTCTAATGCTTTAGAACATTTAACATCTATAATTACTTTCTTATTATCAGATATAGGAATAATTTCATTAGCAAAAATACCAATAAGAATATCAGTAGGAATCGTATTACCTTTTTCATCAACAATACCTACTCGATCACCATCACCATCAAAACCGATACCAACATCAGCTTTTAGCTCTAATATTTTATTTTTTAAAACTTCTAAATTTTCTTCATCATTAGGATCAGGATTATGAACTGGAAAACTACCATCACTTTCTGCATTTAAATATTCAACATCTATTTTTAATTTATCAAATACTTCTTTTACTATAATAGATGTTGTACCATTTCCAGCATCAATTACTAATTTTAATGGTTTAGTAATTTTGGCTTTTGATATTAACATTTGAATGTATTCTTCTTGATAGTTAATTTTAGTTAAAGAACCATTTCCATTAGCAAATTTTTCTTCTTTAATTATCTTATAAAAGATATCTAACTCATCATGATTTAAATGTAAATAATTTTCTCCAAATACCTTAAATCCATTATCATCTGATGGATTATGACTAGCAGTAACCATAATTCCATAAAGTATTTTTAATTCCCTACAAGAAAAATTAAATAATGGTGTTGTAGATAAACCAATATCTGTTACATTAATACCAGCACTTAATAAACCATTTATTAATGCTTCATGTAAAACTTCGCCACTTTTTCTATTATCATGACCTACTACACAAGATATTTTATTTTTCAAATTTAGATATGTTCCAAAAGCTTTACCAATTGTTTCGGCTATTTGAGGGTTAATTTGATTAGGATATTCCCCTCTAATGTCATTTTCTCTTAATATATTATAATCCACTTTTATTCCTCCATAATAATTATATCAATTAAATCGTAGTAATTTAAATAATTACTATTTTTTTCTAACTTTACATTAATTATCTTCAATTATAAGTGATTTTGATTCTTTCATATCTTTAGGTATTGTGATATCTAAATATTTAAGTAGTGTTGGAGCTACATTAGTTAAATCACCTTTGGTTTTTAAATTGATATTTTTATCCATTAAAATAAATGGTACCGGTGACATAGAATGAGTAGTTATTGGATTATTATTTTCATCTAACATAGTATCAGCATTACCATGATCAGATAATAATATTACTTTATAAAAATTATCTTCAGCACTTGATATTAATTCTTCTAAACATTTATCTAAACCTTCTAATGCGATAACAGTTGCATCTAAATTACCAGTGTGTCCAACCATATCAGGATTAGCATAATTTACAAGTATAAAATCATAGTCTTTTTCTAAACATTTTATTGTTTGTTTAGTAACTTCTTCAGCACTCATAAGAGGTGTTAAATCGTATGTGCTTACTTGAGGACTAGGTATTAAATAATTATCAGTTCCTTTATACTTTTTTGATTTTTCAGAATTAAAAAATTTGGTTACATGAGAATATTTTTCTGTTTCGGCAATTCTTGCTTGAGTAAAATTTAAATCAGAAAAATATTCACCAATTGGGTATAATTCTTCTTCATTAAATTCAAATAAAGGTGTTACATTCTTAATATCTTCTTGTTTAAATAAAGTAAATACTTTTAAGTTATTTATTATTTTATTTTGAAAACCAGTAAATTCTCGATCATTAATAGCATTTAATATTTGAATTGCTCTATCATGTCTAAAATTAAGCCATAATAAAGCATCATGTTCTTCTAATTTAATATTATTATTTAATAATAAAGGAGGAATAAATTCATCATATATATTTTTATTATAACAATTCTTAATAACAGTTTCTAAATTTAAAATTTTCAACCCTTGACCATTAATAATAATATTATAATAATGTTTGGTTCTTTCATATTTATTATCTCGATCCATAGCATAATATCTGCCACATACGGATACAATTTCTCCTAGTCCTTGTTCATTAAAAACTTTTTGTAGTTGTTTAATATAATTTAGAGAAGTATTAATAGCAGTATCTCTACCATCAGTTATAACATGGAAATATAATTTTTTTACTCCCATATTTTTTAATATTGGAATAAACTTTAAGATATAATCTAAATGGCTATGCACCCCACCATCAGATAAAAGACCCATTAAATGTAAATTTGAATCATTTGTTTTAACATGATTAACTAAATTAATTAAATTTTTATTTTCATAAATACTATTTTTATTTATTTCTTCATTAATTATCGTCATTTTTTGTTTTATTTTACGGCCTAATCCAATTATACCATGACATATTTCGCTATTCCCAAATTGATTTTCAGATAATCCAACAAAATTACCTGATGCTTCTAATATTGAATGAGGATATTCATTCCATATTTTATTAAAATATGGCATATTAGCTTTTTTTATTGCATTACCATGTTCTTCTTCTTTAATTCCAAATCCATCTAAGATTATCATTAATATTTTTTTCATTTAATTCTCCTTTTTTTTAGTATAATTTTTACTTCATTACTCACAATCATTTACAAATTCAGCATTTAATGAAGCATCATCTATATAAAAAGTAAGTTTTACATATCCCTCAAGTCTCCTATTAGTTATAGGGTTATTTATTATTGGAGTTCCATCATTATCATCATTTGTTTCTGCTAAGTAAATACCATTAGCAACTATATCATCATATAATTTATAGCACTTATAACAATTACTGCATAACCCTTCTGGTTTTATATCATCAAGCCAATATACATTTGCATATTTAAGAGTAGCTGATTCGATAGATTTTATTTTATTATTATAAGTTGTTTCTTTAATAGTTTTATCGATACCATTATAAGCTGGCATAGCTATTATGATTATCATAGATAGAATAATTATCGCTGTGATAGTTTCAACTAATGTAAATCCTTTTCTCATTAATATCACCTATTATAATATTATCATATATCAACAAAAAAAAGTAGAATTACTACTTTTTAATCTTAACCTTTTTCTACTACTTTTACTTTTACAGTAGTAACTTTAGGTATTAAATTTACTCTAATATCATCTATTGATACAATTATTGGAACCTCATGAGTACCAGGACCATATCCACTTAAATCTATTTGAGCTTTTATAGAAGTTAATTCAATATTATCAAGCACGCTTTGAACTCCTTTAGCAATAACCGTGATTGCACGATCAGCTTCACTAACAGCTCCCACACTATAATTACTTCCTAAATTTATTGATTCAATCTGAATATTATTAAATTCCTTACTTACTTCTGATTGTAAAGTTACTTCTACACTTGTAGTTGTTTCAGTCATAAATCTTACTCCAGCTGGTTTGGTTAATGAAACGTTAAAAGTTTTAGCAGTACTTAAACCATCAATGTTAATACCAGCTGCAATATAATTTAAATTATCAATAATAGATTGTTCTCCATATACTCTTACTTTATTTACCGAACTAGTTACATTCGAAATTGCATAGCCAACTGTTAAAGTTCCTTCAGTAACTACTTTAACTGGTAATTCT
This sequence comes from Bacilli bacterium, assembly GCA_028684435.1. Lineage (GTDB taxonomy): Bacteria > Bacillota_I > Bacilli_A > RF39 > UBA660 > DUUS01. The sequence continues at coordinate 14,237 of JAQUFX010000008.1, read as the reverse complement.
ACATAATAAGAATCTACAACTATCGAAGCACTCACTTTAGCTGGTACAATTTCTACATTTTCTATTTTAACCCCATTATTATCATAAGCGACGAGTATTATTGAATCGACAGTAAAGGTACCTTTTTCTGTTAAATTTGCAGCTTTTAAATCAATTAAAGCTTTAACTGAAGATACAGTTTCTAATGCTTCTGCTGAACCTTTAACAATAACTTCATTACGATCTAATTTTACATCTTTAATTGATAATTTATTATCCAATTTATCTTGATATAATAAATCATATGATAAAGATTTAACCATGCTTATCTTTTCGCTTATTTTAACAGTAATACTACTTGGATCTAATTTATAATTAACCGAACCGATACTATGATTATATTTAAATTTCACTTTATATTGTCCAGTAGTATAGCCACTTAAATCAAGTATTACCTCATGTTCTCCTAATTGTTTAGCTAAATATAAATCACTTTTTCTTCCTATTAAGGTAATATCTACTGTTTCAGGAACCCCTTCAACTACATAAGCCTCTTCATTATAAATAAGCTTAACAGGTTGAGCTGTTAGAACTTCTGCTTCTTCAGTTACTAAACTAATTGCTTTAGTATCAATTAATAAAAACATTATAATTGCGCAAAATAGAGATATATATATTAATATATTTGGCCTGTTTAATATTCTTTCAAATTTTCCACCATTATTTTTAGATAATTCACTAATTCGATAAATAATTCTACTTATTGGTATAATTATAAATTTATCAATTATATTATAAACAAATTTGAAAAATGATCCTAAAACTTTAATTATTTTATTCATCATCTTCACCTTCTTCATCATCTGCATCATAGAAAGCTTCCATTTTCGGTTTCAATTCTTCTAATAAGAGTAATCGAAATTCTTCTAAAGTTAAATTATAATTTAAATTACTGTCAACAGCAATACTAACTCTTCCTGTTTCTTCTGATACAATTAATGCTATAGCATCTGTTTCTTCAGCAATTCCAAGAGCAGCTCGATGACGAGTTCCTAATTTTTTATTTACACTTGGATTCATGCTTGTTTTAAAAACAGTTCCGGCACAAGTTAAACGATCTCCTTGAATAATAACTCCTCCATCATGTAATGGATTGGCTGGATAAAATATTGATTCCAATAATACAGATGTAATATCGGCATATATTTTATGGGCCGGAACTATATATTCTTGCAATGATACATTTCTTTCAATTATTATTAATGCTCCAATGCGATTTCTTTTTAAGTATTCGATAGCACCCATAATTTCAAAGACGACTCTTTCTCTTTCATCAACTGTTAAAACCTTATGTCTTCCTAATAATTGACTTCTTCCTATTGATTCTAAAACGGCTCTAATTTCAGGCTGAAAGATAATTATAAGTGCTAAAGGGCCCCAAGATATTACATATTCTAAAAGTACACCTACGGTAAATAAGTTTAATAAATTACTAAAAATCTTAATAATAACAACGATTGCTACACCTTTAAATATTAATACTAATTTGACATTATTTTTCAAATTCTTAAGTAAATAGTAAAAGATAAACCATACTATACTTATATCTATTATTTTTGTTACTATATTCCATAATGACATTAACGTCATATAAATATCACTCCTTTAGTAGTATAGATATTATATCAAAATTTTTAATAAAATACTATCACACATTTAAAAAAGATAATACTATTGATTATCTTTTGCTTCTTCACTATTTGTTATTGGTTCTGCATCTTCTTTTTCATTTTGTTCTGCAAGAACAAGATTATCTTTAGTATTTACATTATCTACTTCTGAAATTTGAGATAAACTTTCTTCAGTATTTACTATATCTTCTTCAGATTCTTCAACTTCTGGCTGAATATCCGGAACCGAATTTTCAGTTAAAAGCATATTTTCTTCTTTTGATTGGTTAACAGTATCATCTTTCTTTTTATTTCTAGTAGTATCAATTATATAACCTAATAGCGCAAATACTAAAAATGCAGCAACAATCATTATTAATAAATAATGATCAACTATAAATTCTTTCACTACATTCTCCCTTTCTATCTTTACTTATTTAAGTATATTCTAAATATTAATTAATTATTAAACTTTTATTTGATGGTTGAATCTGAATAAAAGTATTTCCATCATTTACAATTATTTCTTCCCCATTTTGATATTTATAAACAGTTTGTGAACTTCTTGATGACTTACTCCAAATAATTGGGACTGCATAACCGTTAGTTACATAATATCCGCTACCTTCTCCAACATTATTTAATTCTTGTCTTCCACTACTATCTCCTGATATTGAATAATTTCTTACTTGATAAGTAATAATATTTTTAAAGGTATATTGTTTTTCTGTAACATAATCAATATGTTCTTTGCCATTAACAAATCTTTTATAAGTTTTTAGATTCAAATCATATACATAAGAAGATTTTACATGATTAGAATATTCAATTTCAACATTATTAGCAAGTTTAGCATCATTATATTTATCTAAGTTTATTTCTTCAATACTATAATTTAATAATAAATCCTTTTTCCTTTCAGTTCTTTTGTTACCTATACCAGATTCTAATTTTTTAGTACTAGTAAATAATGTATGTTCACTAGCTACTCTTAACTTTTTATCTCTCCATCCTGTTTTTGAATTATCAACTACTATACGATCAATTCCTAAAGATGAAAATTGAGCTTGAGCTTGAGGTGATTGCCCATGATGAACATAAAAGGCATCATTTTCTAAGGCATAATCTAAATAATAATGGCGAGCACTTCTAATTGAACCTATTCTATCAACATCTTTATCCATAAATAATGCTAAATAACGAGTAAGTCCTCCTTCGACAATCATTTCATACATAATATAAGCGTCTTGAAGTCCACTTTGTAACGGTCTAGCAACTCCAATATTATTTATCATAATTGCATATGGTCTAATTTTTGAATCCAAATCTACTATTTCTAACTTTTTTTCTTTTTCTACTACTTCAGGTTCTTCTTCAACATTATTATTTGATGACTTATTATTATTAATAAAATAATATACTCCTATAGATATTAAAATAAATAAAGATATTCCACCTAATATATAATTAACTTTTTTATTAATTTTCATCTTATTTTTCTTTTTTTTCATAAAACTTCCTCTTTCATTGTTATCATAACATAATAACCCTTCATTTAAAATAATTAATTGTAAAAATTTCTTTATTTTGATATAATTTATTTAGAAATGGGGAGTAATAAATCTATGAAAATCGATGAAAATTTATTAAAAAAAATAGCATTAGCTATTGCTGGTTTAATTTTATTAATTATTATAATTACTTTAATAACAAGTTGCGGTAAAAATAAAAAATATAATTTTGAAGAATTAGAAGATCGATTAATAGTCCTAACTAAAAATTATTATGAAGACAATAAAAAGGAACTTCCTGATGAAGGTAAAACTACTTCAGTATCAGCCCAACATTTTATAACCGATAATAAAATTAAAAATTTAAAATTAAAAACCGGAGAAATATGTAGTGGTGAAATAATGGTATCAAATAATAATGGCCATTATTTATATATACCAAAACTTACTTGTAATGATATATCTACAAAAACATTAGTAGATAAATTAACTGAAAGTAAAAATTTAGTAACTACAGGAAGTGGGTTATATAAATATGATGATATTTATATATATAGAGGAGAAAATTTAAATAACTATATTTCATTTGCAAATAAAATATGGCAAATAATAAAAATTAATAGTGATGGAACATTAAGAATAATTGATACAACAAGAGGAAAATCGGTTACATGGGATAATAGATATAATATTGAAAAGAAAATGAAATCTGGAATAAATGACTTTATTACGAATGATATTAATAGTAGAATAAAAGATACTTTAAATAATATTTATAACAATAATGAAGAATTTACCGATGACAATCGTGCCTATTTTGTTAAATATGATTTATGTACTGGAAAAAGATCAATCAATGAAACTATTAACAATGGCCAAATAGAATGTTCTCAAATAATTGAAGATCAAGTATTTGGTTTAGTTCAAGCAAATGAATATTTATTAGCTAGTTTAGACCCAAATTGTTCTAGTACTTTAGATGTAAGTTGTATAAATTATAATTATTTAGCTTCTGACTTAGCTTATACTTGGACTATAACAGCAGATGCAGACACATCAGATAAAGTTTATAGAATAAGTAGTTCTTTATCATTATCCTCAGCTTCTAATTCAAGTGCTATAAAAATAGTAGCCCATTTAAATAAAGATGTGTTATATTCATCTGGAACTGGAACTCTAGAAGACCCTTATATAATAAAATAATATTTTAAAACAAAGACAAGATCTTAAGCTTGTCTTTGTTTATCTAATAAATTAATTAGCTTTCCATTTAGCTACTAATATCATATTTTGGTTTACAGGAATGTAAAAATTATAATCATTATTATTATAATTCCATCCAATGAATGTATAACCATATTTTGTTGGATTAACCGGTCTTGAAGGTGTAGTACCTTTAACTATATATTGACTGTCAATATTTGTTCCACCATTTGTATTAAATATAATAACTACTTTATTAGAAGTTGTTGTCGATTTAATAACTTTTCTTGTTATGGTAATATTTTGAGTAGTTTTACTAGTATAGCTTTCTGTATTACTATAATTATTAGTCTTTTTTATTATCTTTTTAGTTGTTGTTGTTGTTGAAGTGATTTTAGTTGTTTCTATCTTTTTATCATATCTTTTTGTTAAATATGATGTATCTTCTTCATTATTACAAACTAAATGAAATTCAAATTTATATTCATCATTTTCTTTAGTAACTTTAATATAACTAGCATCTTCATTACAAGGCTTCCCAGCAGCATCTTTTAAAGTCTTAATGCCTCCTACACTAATTAAATCTTTTAAGTTAATTTTAGAAATTTTTTCTGCTTCAGTAGGAAGATTATCTATTTTAAAATAGGTATTACTTGTATTTCTCATTATTTCTAAATTATTAACAAATACTTCGCTTTTAACCACTTGATTTTCTTTTCTTTTTAAAGGAAGTAATTTAATAATCAATATCAAAACTATTATTAAAAAAAGTAATTTTAATAAGAAGCCTTTCCAATCAAATTTGATTTGTTCATTTTCGTACATAATAAACCACCCCTGATTCATTTAATATTTTTTATACTATCATTGTTTTATTTGTTTGTCAAACTTATAGACCGTAGTTATTTTTTATCTTTTACAGAATATCTTTTCTTTTTAATTTTTTCCATTATTTCTTCAATTTTTTTATTTTCAGCTTTTCTACTGTAACTTAATAAAGTTGAGTTATTTTTTATATCTTTAGCATTCTCATTTACCCCAATAATATTAAATAGCTTCATTGCATCATAAAGTATAATCCCTATAGCAGGTAATAATATCAAAATAATCCAACCTAGTTTGCTCAATATAAACCATTGAATATAACCTAATTTAGGTATTTTTAAGACAGTTTTGCCAATTAAATTATCTTCTTTAGCAGTATCACTATCAGCTGAAGGATTATTGTCTCCTTTAGTTACAAATTCATATTTATCATTTACTTTTTTTATATCCATAACTCTATGAGTTACGGTTTTACCTTTACTTATAGAACTCGTTGAAATAAATGTTATAACATCTCCGACTTTTACTTTAGTTGGATCATCTATTCTAACGTCTAAAATAATATCAAAAACTTTTATAGATGGCTCCATGCTTCCACTTATTATAGTATATAAAGAAATTTTAGGTACAACCCCTGCTTTTTGAGAAATTAATTTAGCACTTACAACATAGTACATTAAAAAAGCCCCTATTAACATAAGGATTATAATCACTGCCGTTGATAATAATTTGCCAACGTGATTTAGTGATTCTTTAAGTGTTAATAATTTTTCTTGGTTACTTTTTTCCACTTAAATTCCGCCCATCTACTCTAATATCATTATATACATTTTTTATTTAAAACGCAATAAAAAAAGCCTTACGGCTAATTTGTGTTTATGGAGCTGGTGTTGTAGTATAAATTTGTTCAACAGTTGTTTCAACATAAGCGGTAAATTCTTTATTTTTATCAACATCTTGATTCACCCCAGTATCTGGGAAGTAGATATTTAAGATATATGTATGAACAGAACTAGTTACTACCCCAGAAAAATATCCTGTACCTAAAGTAATATTACTTGCTCCAGTTGCAATACCAGTTTCTGCTTTATCTGGGACAATATAACCATTTCCACCAGTATTAGTAGAATCTAATGAATATTTTAAAGTGTTTGAAGTAAAGGAATTCCCTAGAACTACTATTTTAATAGTATAAGGCATAACAGCAGCAGTACTATTATTTCCTGTAATTGTAAATGTTTTTGATATTACCGGAGTACCATCAGTAATTGGTTCCAATGGTTCAGTAGATACTAAAGCCCCACCTCCACCTGAATATGCAATTGCCAATGTACCTGCTCCAACAGTAACAGTAGTAGCAGTTTCTGAACCACTAATCTTAGCGGTAAAGTATGCAAATGATGCTCCAATTACAGCCACTAATAAAGTTGCAACTCCAATGACAGTTAATAACAAAGTATTTGATCTATTTTCTTTCATTAATTTCCCTCCTTAATTTCTATATTTTATTACCCTTCAATAATTGTAACATGGGCTTTAAGACTTTTTCCTTGGCTCTCATCTTGAGATACGCCACTATCTGGGAAATAAATATTAAAATTATATTTATGAGTTACCTCTCCACCTGTTGGTGGATCAAAATATCCCGAACCTAAATTTATACTCCCTGTTGATGGAATATTAGTTTGGGTTGCAATATCTGTTGCAAAACCTCCATTAGTAGATGAAGAAACATCTTTTAAAAATGTATACTTTAAATCTCCAGGTGTAAATGTATTTTCATCAACAACAACTGCTAAATTATAAGCAACGTTTGCCCCATCTACAACATCATTTGTATGCTTTATTGTAAATGTTTTAGTTGCCCAAACTTCTGCGCGTGGAAAAATATCTAAAACTGTTATAGTGCTTCCACCTTCAAAAACCGTTCCAATACTCCCTGATATTACTTTAACTGTTGCTGCTGATTCTTGTCCACCTAAAACCGCTGTAAAGTAGGCAAATGTTGCTCCTACTACTGCCACCAAAAGGGTTGCTATAGCTACAATTGTTAATAATATTCTATTTCCTTTTCCTTCATTCATAAACATATCCTCCTTTACTATATTAATAGTAACACTACAAATTTGAAAAATCAATATTTTTTTCCTTTTTCATCAACAAATAAGAAATAACTACATAATATTTACTTTATCTTTTTTTTAAAAATAAAACTTCATTTTTAGATTTATCTAATTAATTTATTTTTACATTATGATATATGTTTACAACATCATCGATATCGTTTAGTAAATCATATAATTTATGAAAATCTTTTAGATCTTCTTCATCTAAAATTGTTTCCTCTTTAGCAAACATGCCAATTTCATCAAAAGTATACTCTATATTAGGGATTATTTCTTCTAAAATGTCTTTTACTTTATTAAAATCATTCGGATTACAATAAATAGTTATTTCATTATTATTATTCTCAATATCAATAATTTCAATACCTTTATTTAATAATTCTTCAAATATTTTATCTTCTTTATCACTTATAAATGAACATATCCCTAAATAATCATAATTATAACTAACACTATTAGTTACTCCAATTGATTTATTTACTTTATTAAAAGCAGCTCTTACAAAACTTACGGTTCGATTTAAATTATCGGTTAAACATTTTATAATAAAAGTACTTGAACCAGGTCCAAATCCTTCATATGTTACTTCTTCAAGATTAGATTCAGTATTTCCTTTCGCTTTATCTATTGCTCTTTTTATAATATCACTAGGCACTTCTTCTTTTCTTGCTTTGTCAATTATTCTTTTTAAAGTTAAATTCGACTCTGGATTTGGGACTCCCCTTTTAGCAATTAAATATATTTCTTTGGCAAAATTACTATATAATTTTGCTTTAGCAGCTCCCGTTTTTTTAATACTAGCTTCTCTTACTGAGTATGCTCTTCCCATGATAACACATCCTTTTTTTTATTTTCAAAACATTTTACAAGAATAAATAAACTCTTTCAGTAAACCTTTAGTTACTAAATTATGGCTTTTTAAATATCTTATTTGTTTTTTAATATCGTATAATTCTAAATTATCTATTTCGCTTTTTTTCATTAAATATTCTACCGCTTTAATAACTAATGATTTATTACTTTGAACATTAAATCTTTTTTTTAATCTATTTAATAAATCTTTATCAATTTTTCTAACTATACGATTATAATAAAAATCACTTTTTTCATAAAAATAATAATTATAACCATCTAAATTTTTAACTACTTTTAAAGCATCATAATAACCTGTTTTCATATTTTTAATATTTGAATTGCGGTCAAAAATAATCATTGAACCTAAACTACTTTTAGGTTTTATTTCTATAATTTCTGTCTCATTTTTCACCTTTTTCTGACTTAAACCAATACCTCTAACTTTAATTGTATATATTTTATTACATCCATTTTTTTCAAGTAATGTAATCGGTAAATTATTATAAAATCCCCCGTCTAAATAATAATTATCATCAATAATCTTTTTAAAAGAAAAGATAGGTAAATAACAAGATGCTAATATATATTCAGATAATTTACCATTAGGTATTTCATCAATAGAAAGTTCTAAAGGACTTAGACCTTTTAATTTGACGGTTACTAATCCATATTTAATCTTACTTTTTCTTACCTTATCTTCATCAATATGTTTATTAAGTGTATTTAATATTTTTGTTGTATCAATACCCTTATTATTTAAGATCTCTTTGATATCGTTAATTGATTTTTTTAAATCAGTATATTTATATTTATGGCCTTTATATTTACTTACGAGGTTACTATCAATACCAAATAAATCAGTAGTGCTATTTAACCAAACGTTTATCATTGTATCAATATCACCTTGCACTACTAACGCTGCGTTGACAGCTCCGATAGAAGTACCCGCTACCATACTTGGCTTGATACCATTTTTTAAAAGTGCTATCACTGCCCCAACCTGATAAGAACCCTTAGCACCGCCACCTTCTAAAGCTATTCCAATCATTTAAATCACCAATCCTATTAACATAAGTAACATACCTATTAATATTCCCCAAATTGAATATTTATTAAAGTTATTTTTTAAAAGTTTTAATAATTCAAAAAATACTATATAAATAATCATACCTATTGTAATACTTAACACAAATCCTATTATTTCATCTGATAAGAAGTCATTAAATATATAAATGGAAAGTCCACCTATTAAGGGAGAAATAATTAACAAAGATATATATTTCCACATTTTATTTTTATTAGTATCTTTTAGCATCGCAGTTATTTTAATCCCAAAAGGTATATTATGAAGTGTAACCCCAAAAGCATATATTAATCCTGCTTTTAAATTAGTATGAGCAACACTATATATTCCTGCTCCTTCAATTATATTATGAATAATTAATGCTATTGAAGTCATTATCCCAATATGAACTAAATTATTTTGTTTATTATCATGGTGATGAGGTATAAATTTATCTAGAATAAATAATAGTCCTAAACCTATTATTACTCCTAATATTATTTTTAAAAATTTATCACTAGAAAATAATTCTATACTTTCGGGTAATATATCAATAATAACTAAAAGAATTAAAACTACAAAGCTTATTCCAACACTAAAACTAATCAGATTTTTTTGATTTTTAGAATATAAAGAAATAAAAGTCCCTAATAAAAAAAACATACCTACAGTTAATGTAATTAACAGTTCAATCATTTTATCACCAAATTTATTTTATCAAATAGATATTATAAAATCTATATTAATAGAGTCTTTTCGAACTTTCAGCATTTATATTATAATTAGAAAATTCTTTTTTAAAAAATAAAGGATACGCTGCTGCTGCAATCATAGTGGCATTATCAGTACAATATTTTACTTCTGGTATAGATAATTTAATATTTTTTTCTTCTGCTAATTTTTCCATTTCAGCTCTTAAAAACTTATTAGCACTTACTCCTCCAGCTATTATTAGCCTTTTTGAATCGGTTTTTTCAATAGCAAGGCGAGTTTTTCTTATTAATTGATCAATAGCTGCTTTTTGAAATGAAATAGCTAAATCATTTTTATTTATTGTATTCTCTTTTTGTTTTTCATTATGAACTAAATTTATAACAGCACTTTTTAAACCACTAAATGAAAAATTTAGTTCATCATTATTCATTACTATAGGTAATTTATATGTATCATTACCTTCTAAAGCACATTTTTCAATTGAAGGACCACCAGGATAAGATAAATCCAATACTTTTGCTACTTTATCATATACTTCTCCGATAGCATCATCTAGGGTAGAACCTAAAACATTAAATTTATAATCATCTTCCATTAATACTAATTCAGTGTGTCCACCACTAACTATTAAAGCTAGAAGTGGAAATTCCATTGGTTCATTTAAGTTGTTACTATAAATATGCCCTGCAATATGATGAACTTTTATTAAAGGCTTTTTATATACAAATGATAATGTTTTAGCAAATTCTAACCCCACTAATAAACTTCCTAATAAACCCGGAGCATATGTCACTGCAATGGCATCCATATCTTCTAATTCTAATGTTGTTTTATTAAATAAATCTTCTAAAACAAGAGTAAAATTTTCTGTATGCATCCTGCTGGCAATTTCAGGAACCACTCCACCATAATTAACATGAGTATCAATTTGAGTTAATACTGTAGTTGCTATATCAGTATTACCATTTTTAACGATTGAAACACTAGTTTCATCACAACTTGATTCAATACCTAATATATATATATCTTTATTTCTTTCCATTACGATGCCACTTTCATTACCATAATAATTTTTACGAATACTTATAGTACTAAAATTAAATTTCTTATATAAATTAATAGCCGATATGTTACTTTCTCTTACTTCTAATACTATTTTTTTATTAAAATTTTTTAATAAATTATTAATTAAAAATGATGCTATATTCTTATTCCTTTTCTCTTTTAATACTATTAAATTAATAATTTCGATATAATCAATATTATTTAAATAATGTAAAAATCCTATCAATTTATTTTTTTCTCTATAAACAATAATATTTTCATATTTAGGTAATTTACTTATATTAAATAATTCTTTAAATTTAGGATTAAGTTCTAAACCTAAATCAATTATATCCTTAATATCTTTTAATTGATATGAACTTATCATTTCAAAACCTCTATTTCTTTAACATATATAGGCTTTACATTATGAGGATTTATCGTATCAATATCTTTTAAAAATAAAGTAATTTTTTCAACATCTAAAACACCATTATTAATAATACTCTCATTAATATGTTTATTATCAAAATCATTTTTAGATAAATATTTGATATCAGAAATACGACTATTACTTTCATAAATAGCAAAATAAACTCCTTTGTTATCATTTATAGATACTATAGTTCTTTTTAAAATATTATTAGAAATAGCAAGAGCGTCTATACTAGTTATCGTTTTAATATTAATTTTAAGTGTATAAGCTAAAGTTTTAGCTACAATAACTCCTAATCTTACTCCGGTAAAAGATCCTGGACCATTTATAACTATTATTTCATTTAGATTATTAATTTCTAAATTATTTCCTTTTAGTATCGATTCTATGGTTGGTATTAAAAATACACTATGGCTTTTAACTGACTTTACTTCTTTAATAGATATTTTTTTATTATTTTTTAATAGCCCAATTGTTATTATGAAATCATAGGTACTTATAAAGAGCGTATACATATTTATCACTTCCAAATCTATTATATTATACAACATTATTACAATAAAAAAAGTGCTTTTAAACACTTATATTACAGAATTAACTAAATCTTCGTATTTTTCTCCATACGGTATTAATTTAATTATTCTCGTATTTTCATCGATAATTATAAATTTAATATCTAATCTTTCTTTTGGTAAATATTCAGTAATTAAATCAGACCATTCAATTAAACATATTCCATCTTTATTAAAATAATCATTTATACCTATAGTATTTTTATCTTTTTCTATTCGATATACATCCATATGATATAGAGGTATTTCACCACTTAAATATTCTTTAATTATATTAAAGGTTGGACTTGTAATAGTTTCTTCAATTCCTAATGATTTAGCAAAGCCTTTTACGAAAACAGTTTTACCACTACCAAGTTCACCATTTAAACATATTACCATTCCAGGGAATCCTTCAGACTCGATATTTTCTGCTAACTCCATTGTATCTTCTATACTTTTAGAAGTATATTTATAATTCATTTATCTCACCCTTTATACATTATATATAATATTATAACTTAAGTAAATACTAAAAAACCTTATTTGAATAAAATTCGGGCTGACAAGTTAAATTTATGCCTAAATTTTTTAATGCTTTTAAATCCCCATTATGGATAATATATGTTGAATGAGCATCACAATTATTAAGTTTAACAATATTCTGCATGGCTTTTTCAATAATAGGATTTGTAACTGAACAAATAGAAAGTGCTATAAGCACTTCTTGAAGTGATAACTGACTTTCTTCTCTACGTAATTTTAATATTGGTTCTAAAACAGTCGGGCTTAATAAATTAATTTCATCTGGTATTTTAGTTAAAATTTTCATAGCATTAATTATCAAACTACTAGAAGGATTTAATAAATCAGTTTGTTTACCAGTTATTATTTTACCATTGGGTAATTCTAAAGAAATAACATGTCTTTTTTCTTTTGCACTTTTTAATAAGGCAGGTTTAACTACTTTTAAATGATACTCGTCTATTTCAAGTTCATTCAATAGCATTTTAATTTTATTAACTGGTTCATTATCATTTATTCCTAATTTATAATTTGCTTGTTCAGAATAGTATCTCCTTACTATTTCTTTTTTGGATGCTTCTATAACTACGTCCATATTTTTAATACAAGATGCAACAGTATTTATCCCCATATCAGTAGGAGAAAAATATATTTCTTTGTCCCATATTTTATTTAAAATAGTTTTTAAAATGGGAAAAGTTTCAATATCTCTGTTATAATTGATAGCTTGCACACCATATTTTTCTAAATGATATGGGTCTATGATATTTATATCTTTAATATCGGCAGTAGATGCCTCATAAGCAAGATTAATCGGATGTTTTAAAGGTAAATTCCAAACTGGAAACGTTTCGAATTTAGCATACCCAGCGTTAACTCCTCTAATATTTTCTTGATATAGCTGGCTTAAACAAGTTGCTAATTTGCCAGAACTTGATCCAGGACCATTTACTAAAATTATTTTTTTTGTAGTTTCTATATAAGAGTTTGAACCATAACCTTCTTCACTAACAATAGCATTTACATCTAAAGGATAACCTTTAGTAGGAGCATGAACATAAGTTTTTATATTTTGTCTTTCTAATTTTTTAATAAATTTATCGACACTAATTTGCCCTTGATATAAAGTTATTACTACACTATTAACATTGAATCCCATTTCAGTTGATTTATTAATTAATTTCAATATTTCATTATCATAGGTTATTCCATATTCTCCTCTTAATTTATTTTTCTCAATATCTTCAGCTTTTATACAATAAATAATTTCTATATCTTTTTTTAATTTTAAAAGAATTTCTACTTTAGCATCTTTGTCAAAACCAGGAAGCACTCTTGAGGCATGAGTATCTGAAAATAATTTACCACCAATTTCTAAATATAACTTATCGAACATTTTCAATCTTTCTTTTATTTTTTTTGATTGTAATTCAATATATTTTAAATTATCAAAACCTTTTTTCAAATTCATCACCTCTACCATTATAATAATAGCAAAAAAAAACACTTTTGTTGTGTTAAATCATAAAAATATTAAAATTATTATCTAAAGGCTAGATATATTAACGAAAATCGATGTCAATTCAAATTGTTAAGTTGACACTTTAGTTACATAAATTAAACCAAAAAAAAATATTGGCAACTACCTATTTTCGCGAATCACTATCGTCGGCGTATAAGTGCTTAACTTCTCTGTTCGGGATGGGAAGAGGTGTATCCACTTAGCTATCGTCAC
>JAQUFX010000007.1 GCA_028684435.1 Bacilli bacterium | reverse complement strand
TTAATATTAAAAGAAATAAATAGTAGGTTAACATTTTTAGATAATGTCGGTCTGAATTACTTAACTTTATCAAGGACTGCTACAACATTATCAGGTGGTGAAAGTCAAAGAATTAGATTAGCTACTCAAATAGGAAGTAGATTAAGTGGAGTTTTATATGTTCTTGATGAACCAAGTATTGGACTTCATCAAAAAGATAATAATAGTTTGATAAATTCACTTAAGAAAATGAGAGATTTAGGTAATACTTTAATAGTTGTAGAGCATGATGAAGATACAATGATGGCAGCAGATTATTTAATTGATATCGGACCTGGTCCTGGAGACCAAGGTGGCTATGTTGTTGCATTTGGTACTCCAAAAGAAGTAATGCATAATAAAAATAGTATTACTGGCAAGTATTTAAGTGGCAAATTAAAAATAGAAGTTCCTAAAAAAAGAAGAACAGGTAATGGTAAATTTATTGAAATTTCTGGTGCGAAAGAAAATAATTTAAAAAATATTGATGTCAAGATTCCTTTAGGGACTTTTAGTTGTGTAACTGGTGTTTCTGGTTCAGGCAAAAGTTCTTTAATAACTGATATATTACTACCAGCTTTAAGAGCTTCTATATATGGAAGTATTAATTTACCAGGCAAACATAAATTTATTAGAGGATTAAAATATATTGATAAGGTTGTTGACATATCACAAGATCCAATTGGAAGAACACCTAGAAGTAATCCTGCTACTTATGTTGGAGTATTTGATGATGTAAGAGATGTATTTACTGAAACAAAAGAATCAAAAATGAGAGGTTATAAAAAAGGCAGGTTTTCATTTAATGTCAAAGGGGGAAGATGTGAAGCGTGCTCTGGGGATGGAGTTAAAAAAATTGAAATGCATTTTTTACCTGATGTTTATGTACCTTGTGATGTATGCAAAGGTTCTAGGTATAATAGTGAAACTTTAGAAGTGAAGTTTAAGGGCAAAACTATTGCTGATGTTTTAAATATGAGAGTGACAGAAGCTGTTGATTTCTTTGAATTTTCTGCTAAAATTAAAACTAAATTACAAATGTTAATTGATGTAGGTTTAGGTTATATTAAACTAGGACAACCGGCTCCTACTTTATCAGGTGGAGAAGCAGGAAGAATTAAATTAGCAAAAGAATTACAAAAAAAACCAACTAGTAAAAGTGTTTTTATATTAGATGAACCAACAACTGGGCTTCATACTGATGATATTAAAAAATTATTATCTATATTAGAAAGAATTGTAAATAACGGCGATACTGTTATTGTTATCGAGCATAACTTAGATGTTATTAAAACAGCTGATCACATTATCGATTTAGGACCAGATGGTGGTGATGGTGGTGGAAAAGTTATCGCTACAGGTACTCCAGAAGATATAATAAAAGTTAAAAACTCTTATACGGGTCAATTTTTAAAAAAGAAACTAAAATAAATTCAGATGATTTTCTGAATTTATTTTAATATTATAGTAATTCCATTGAAAAAAAACTTAAAAAATTATATACTAATTAAGGTGAAGATAAATGTTAATATATACAGAAAATAGAGAATCTAAATGGATTATTATCGAAATTGGATTAAAGTTATTAATCAATGCCTTAGTATTATTAATGGCAGCAAATATTTTTAAAGGTTTTTTTATAGGTGGCTTTTTATATGCTATTATTGGGGCTTTAATAATTATGATATTAGATATGACTATAAAACCAGGAATTAAAATATTAACTTTACCTATTACAATATATACTTTAGGTTTATTTTATCCTTTTGTTAATGTAATTATATTGAAAATCACTGGTTTAATAATTGGAAGTAATTTTGTAGTAGAAGGATGGATTGCACCATTTTTTATATCAATCTTTATTTCGTTTATGAACTTAATATTAGATATTACAATTACTAAACAAATAGTTAGGAGTAAATTATGAATCCAGTATTATTAATAATTAGTGGTTATGAAATTAGATGGTATTCTATTTTATTAGTTATTGCTGTAATATTAGGTATTTCATTATTTCAAAGAGAAGGCAAGAAATTTAAAGTCAAAACTGAATTCGTATTTAATATGGCATTTTGGGCCATAATATTTGGCCTTATTGGAGCAAGATTATATTATATAATTTTTAATTGGGACTATTTTGGTAATAATTTAAATGAAATTTATAAAATATGGGAAGGCGGATTAGCAATTCATGGAGGTATAATTGCAGGATTTTTAACGATTTTAGTATATTGTAAAAAATATAAAGTTAGAGTTGTTAGATATTTAGATTTTATTGTTGTTCCATTAATTTTAGCTCAAGCAATTGGAAGGTGGGGTAATTTCTTTAATAGTGAAGCTCACGGAGTGGCTACAACAGCTGAACATTTAAGGAAATTACTAGTGCCTGAATTTGTAATTGATGGTATGAATATTGAAGGAGTATATTATACCCCAACATTTTTTTATGAATCGATAGCTTGCCTTATACTATACATAATATTTATTATTATTAGAAGAGGTAAATATATTAAGGTTGGGTCTTTAACTGGTTTATATTTAATTGGCTATGGAGTTATTAGATTCTTTATTGAAATTAGTAGAACAGATGCTTTATTGTTAGGTGGATTTAAAATAGCCCAAATAGTTTCTATAATAATGATAATTATCGGATTAATAATTATCACTATAAATAGTAAAAAAAGTAAATTTGAAGATTTATATAATGATAAAAATAATATTAATAATGTAAATTTTTATTAAAATATAAAATATAATTTTAAAACAAGTTGAAAAGCATTGAAAAATAGAATATACTAATAATATTAGGGACATGATTTAATGAAAAAAACAAAAGAATTAATTAAAACAATAATTAAAACAAAACGTTTTTTATATTTAACTATTATTTTAATAATAATCCTTTTTGGAGTGACACTTAATATTGCTTTAGGGATTTTTTCAAACAATAGAGTGAATGAATTTATAAATACTAAAGTATCTAATATAACCTATTATTTGAGTATCAATGGTTATCCTAGTTTAATTTTAGAAATTGAAGCTAATAAAGAAAAATCATTTGATTTAAATATTAAATCTTTAGAAACCTTTGATACGAAATATGAAGTGATTTATAATCTATGTACTGATTCAACCTGCTCAAGTTACATAGAAAACCTAGATGGATTAGAAATGTTTTATAGTTCTTTATCTATAGATGAAGTAAGTGGTATAATTGCAGCAGATAGTAGTAAATCAATTAGATTAGTAATAAAAAATAATTCTGAAGATAATCAATATATAAAACTAGGTATTAATTCTGGTTTTGTACATAATACTTTAGATATGAAAAATTTAATTGTAAATGAATATGAAGATAATTTCTTAGTATCTAATATCTTATCTCAGTATGGAGGTTTATCAAATATTAAAGAGCCTGCTTTAGATATTTTTAGTGCTATTAATAATGAAAAGGAAAATAATTTATATAAAACAATTGATGATTATGGATATAGTTATTATTATCGTGGTGCAGAAGATTATTTAAATAATAATTTAATTTTTGCGGGTATGAAATGGAAAATAGTGCGTATTAACGGCGATGAATCAATTAAATTAATTTATAATAGCAAATGTCTTGATGAATTATGTGAAACATTTAATGAAGATATTATTACATCAAGTTATAATCTAAATTATGATGATAATAAATATGTCGGTTATATGTATGGAGAGCTATCTGATAATAGAGAAAATTCAGTAAAAAATGAAATAGAAAGTGTAATAAAAAAAGCTTTAGGTAGTTGGTATGAAACTAACTTATTAGGAAATGAATATGAAACTTATTTAGCAAATACTTTATTTTGCAATGATCGAAGAATACAAAGTGAAGTAGGTAGTGAAGAAATAAGTTTAGGTTTTGGAAAAGAAAATACAATCTATGCTGGTAACTATAGATTAAATATAAATAAAACCCCAAATTTAAAATGTGGTACTTTAAATGATCAATTTTTAATATCTGAAGAATTGCCTTTAATTAAATATCCGGTTGGATTACTAACAGCAGATGAGGCATCTTTTGCAGGATTAATTTATAACACAGATAATTCAACTAATTATTTAAAAACCAATTATGATTGGTGGACTTTAAGTCCTTATAGTTTTGAAGAAGAAACTTCTAAAGTAATGTATATAACATCAAATGGTTCTTTATCAAATAATAATGTTAATAGTTTATTTGGAGTAAGACCGATTACTAATTTAAAAGATGATGTTAAAATATCAGGAACCGGAAGTATATCTGATCCTTATATAATTATAAAATAGTGTAAGAATTTACACTGTTTTTATACTGAAAATTAATTTTCTGTTATTTTACTTTTAATATAATTTATGTTATATTTTTCTCGGGTGTTATATGAATAATTTAGTTTTAGCATATTTAGGTGATGCGGCATATGAATTATATATTAGAGAGTACTTAATTAATAGTGGTTTAGTAAATGTTAATGATCTACAAAATGCTAGTTTAAATTATGTAAGTGCTAAAAGTCAAAGAAGAATTTTAGAGAGTTTAGAAAATTTAAATATATTTACTGAAAGTGAGCAAAATATAATAAAAAGAGGAAGAAATACTGCCAGCCATAAAAGTAAAAATGTTGATATAATAACTTATAAAAAAGCAACTGGATTAGAATGTTTACTTGGGTATTTATATTTGAATGATAAAAATAAATTTAAGGAAATAATGAAATATATTGTAGGTGAATTATGATAGTTTGGGGAAAAAATGTTTTTAATGAATTAGATAAAAGTAATATAAAAAAAATATACTTATCAAAAAATTTTAATAACAAAGAAATTTTTAATGAAATTAAAAATAATAAGTTAAAATATATTGTTACAGATATTAGAGTAATGGATAAAATGGCCAAGAATCATCAAGGTATTATTGTTGATATCAATGACTATAATTATGGTTCACTTGATGATATAAAAAATGATAAATTAATTTTAATTCTTGATCATTTAAAAGATCCTCATAATTTTGGTGCGATAATAAGAACTTGTGAAGCCAGAGGAGTTAAAAATATCATCATTCCTAAAGATCGATCAGTAACTGTAAATGAAACTGTAATGAAAACTAGTAGTGGGGCATTAAATCATGTGAATATTATCATAATTAATAATTTAGTTCAAGCTATTAATAATTTAAAAAAAATTGGTTTTTTCATTTATGCGGCTGACATGGATGGTGAAAATTATCAAGATATATCTTATAGTGATAAAGTATGCTTAATAATTGGTAGTGAGGGATTTGGTTTAAGTAAATTAGTTAAGCAAAACTGTGATGTTATTATTAAAATACCTATGAAAGGCAAAGTAAATAGTTTGAATGCCTCAGTAGCTGCTGGGATACTTTTATTTGAGATAGGTGATAACATTGGAATATAATGATATAGAATTAGTCCATCTCGTTAATGAAAATAATGAGGAAGCTAAAGATATGCTTTATGAAAAATATAAATATATTATTGATATTATTATGTCTAAATATAAAAAAGTTTTTTATGTCTTAGGAATGGATTTTGCTGAAGTAAGACAAGAAGCTATGTTAGCTTTTACTGATGCTTTAGTAAGCTATTCAAGCGAAAAAGAAGCTTCACTTCCGACTTTTATATCTTTAGTTATTGAACGAAAAATCCAAAACTGCGTACGAAAAGCAGATACTATCAAAAATAAAAAAAATAATGAAAATTATAGTTTGGATTATGAATATGAATCTTTTAATAAGCCTTTAAAAGATATAATTGGTGACCCTAATTCCGATCCTTTTATTAAGGTTCAATCATTAGAAGCTTATAATGAATTAGTTGAAAAAATAAATGGAATTTTATCTCCTTTAGAACATGAAGTATATAAATTATTAATAAATGGATTTACATATATAGATATTGCTAAAATTTTACACAGAGAAACTAAACAAATTGATAATACTATTCAACGGATTCGTTCTAAAATTAGAGATTTATTATAAAATCCTCTTGCATACAATTAAATGGTATGTTATATTATGTTTAAGCACAGAGGTGTTTTTATTTTGAAATAAAATGAGGTGATAATATGAATAGTATTGAAAGTTCAAAAAAAGCTCCTAAATCTAAAAATGAA
This sequence comes from Bacilli bacterium, assembly GCA_028684435.1. Classification (GTDB taxonomy): domain Bacteria; phylum Bacillota_I; class Bacilli_A; order RF39; family UBA660; genus DUUS01. The sequence continues at coordinate 23,533 of JAQUFX010000007.1, read as the reverse complement.
AAGAGTTTTAAAAAAGAAAAAGATAGTATTTTTAAACAAATTAAAGATGAAATGAAAAAGGTTAGATGGCCTGATAAAAATGAAATGTTAAAATATAGTATTGCAACAATAATTTTTATTATAGCATTCGGTTTATACTTTTTTGGTCTAGATATTATATTTGCATGGATTAAGGAGATAATTGATTAATGGAAAAAGAGTGGTATGTAGTTAACACTTATAGTGGGCATGAAAGTAAAGTAAAAGAAAAACTTGAAATGCGTGCTGAATCAATGGGATTTCAAGATTGTATATTTAGAATAATAATTCCTGAAGAAACAGTAAAAGAAACATTAAAAGATGGAAGTGTTAAAGAAAAACAGAAAAAAATGTTTCCTGGTTATATATTAGTAGAAATGATTATGACTGATGAAGCATGGTATATCGTACGTAATACTCCAGGAGTAACTGGTTTTATTGGTTCTAGTGGTAAAGGAGCTAAACCAACTCCATTACTTCCTCAAGAAATAGATAAAATATTATCTAATATGGGAATGACAAGAATGGATGTAGATACTGAATTATCAGTGGGAACTAAAGTAACTATAATAGATGGACCATTTAGAGGAATGATGGGTACTATAGATAGTTTAGATGTAGATAATAGTAGATTAACGGTCTTAATTGATTTATTTGGACAAGAGACTCCAGTAGAAGTTGAATTCTTCCAAGTTAGTAAAAATTAATTTACTTGAAAATAGTAATCTATTGTGATAATATCTTAACTGCAGTTATATATTATAAATATATATTGTTAAGTGGAAGGGAAATGCGGATTGCCCATACCACTAAGCGAAAATAATTTGAAAGGATGTGTTTTTCGTGGCTAAAGAAATCGTAAAGAAAATAAAATTACAAATACCTGCTGGTAAAGCAACACCTGCTCCTCCTGTTGGGACAGTATTAGGACCAGCTGGTATTAATTTACAAGAGTTTTGCACAAAATTTAATGATGCTTCTAAAGATAAAATGGGTGATATAGTACCTGTTGAAATAACATTATATAGTGATCGAAGTTATGATTTTATTCTTAAAACTCCCCCAGCTGCATTTTTAATTAAAAAATTTGCCAAAGTTAATAAGGGTAGTGCTAAGGGTGCTAATGAAGTGGTTGCAACAATAACAAAAGATGATTTAAAACATATTGCTGAAATAAAAATGCCGGATTTAAATGCTTATGATATTGAAAATGCTATGGATATTATTGAAGGTACTGCTCGAAACATGGGAGTAGCTATTAAGGGTGTAAATGATGAAGAACTTGCAACTCAAGGAGCAGAAGCAGCTATTGCTGAAAAAGAAATGGCTAAACGTGAAGCTGAACTTGAAAAAATGGAAGCAAATATAGCAGAAACAATTCAAGAAGATGCTGAAAAATCTGAAGAAGAATCAGAAAATAAAGAATAATAAATATCCGCTAATAAACCACGATTGGAGGTAGAATAATGAAAAAAGGAAAAAAATATGTGGAAGCTTCAAAATTAGTTGATAAACAAAAAATTTATGAACTAAATGAAGCAATTAAACTAGTTAAAGATACTAGTATTACTAAATTTGATAGTACAATTGAAATTGCCATTAATTTAAATATTGATACTAAAAAATCTGATCAGCAAATAAGAGGAGCATTAGTTCTTCCTAATGGAATTGGTAAAGTTAAAAAAACATTAGTTTTAGCAAAAGGCCCTGCTGCTATAGAAGCTGAAAAGGCAGGTGCTGACTATGTAGGAGAACAAGAATTAATTGATAAGATTGCAAAAGAAAATTGGTTTGATTTTGATATAATTGTATCAACTCCAGAAATGATGCCGTCTTTAGGTAAGATAGGAAAGATATTAGGACCAAAAGGATTAATGCCTAATCCTAAATCTGGTACTGTTACTGAAACACCATCAAAAGTTGTAGAAGATATTAAAAAAGGAATGATTGAATATCGAACTGATTCATTTGGTAATGTACATTCAGTTATTGGTAAAGTATCATTTGATAGTAAAAAATTAGAAGAAAATATAACATATTTAGTTAATAATATTATTAAAAGTAAACCTGCTAGTGTTAAAGGTAAATTTGTAAAAAATATTACTATAGCTAGTACAATGGGTCCAGGAATTAAATTAAATTTAAATTCTTTTGACTTTTAATAATTAGCATTATATAATAAATTAGAAATAAAAGAACTTTTACTGAAGACAGTAGGGAACATATTGTTTTAATAATCCTACCGAGGGAAGATAACTACTAACAAGTATAACTTTCCTTTGGGAAAGTTTTTTTATAAATATGTAAGGAGGAAAATATGGCAAGTGAAAAAAATCTAAATTTAAAAAAAGATATAGTAAAAGAAATACTTAAAAAAATTGATGGATCAGAAGCAGTAGTATTATTTACTTATCATGGTTTAAAAGTAAGTGATTTATCTAATTTAAGAAAAAATCTTAAAGAAATAAATTCAGAAGTTAAAATTTATAAAAACACTTTAGTAAAAATAGCGCTAGCTGATAAAGGATTAAATTTAGATGAATTTTTAGCAGGTCCAAATGCAATTCTTTTTGGAAAGAATTTACTTGAACCTATTAAAGCTTTAGATAACTTTGCTAAACAAAACAAAAGCGTTGAAATACGTACTGGAATTGTTAAAGGTGATATAGTATCACTTGATATAATTAAAGAATATGCATCTATTCCATCTATGGATGGATTGTTGACTATGCTTGCAAGTGGTATGATAGAACACGTAAAAAATCTATCGATTGGTTTAAATTTATATGCCGAACAATTAGAAAATAAAAATTAATTAAGGAAAGGAAAGATAAAATGGCAAAATTTACGAAAGATGAGTTCATTAAAGGACTAAAAGAAATGACTATTCTTGAAGTTAAAGAATTAGTTGATGCAATGAAAGAAGAATTTGGAGTAGACCCAAGTGCGGTAGCAGTAGCTACTGCTACAGTAGCAGGAGTTGAAACTGAAGAAGCTTCTACAAAAAATGTGGTCCTTAAAAATGCAGGAGCAGCTAAAATAGCAGTAATTAAAGTAATTAGAGATATTACTGGATTAGGCCTAGTTGAAGCAAAAGGTATTGCTGATAATGGTGGAAATATTAAAGAAAATATTCCTACTGATGAAGCAAATGAAATTAAAGCTAGATTAGAAGAAGCTGGTGCAACTGTAGAATTAGCTTAATAATTTAAGTTAAAATAGAAAATCTCGGGTTAATGAGATTTTTTTATTTATTTTAAACAATGGAAATATATTTGCAAAAAATGATAAGGTTATATATAATGTAATAGAGGTAAGAGATGAAATTAAATAATAATGGTTGGGGATACAGAATGATGATATTCCTTATGATAATTTTAAGTACATTTTTGTTAATAGCAATATATTATATCTACCAATATTATGATATTATTGAGATGCAATTAATAAATAATTTAATTCTAAATGGAGAACAACTGATATGAAGAAGATTGTATATACAGGATATGCGATTGTAATAATTCTTGTTTTAGGATTAACTGTAATAGGTTTAAATTTAAAAGCTAAAAATCAAGACTATTATGATTTAGAGAAAAGAATCGAAGAAAGTGCTAAATTATATTATAGTCAATTTCCTGATAAATTTCCTTCTAAAGAGACAACTATAACATCTGATAAATTAATCGAAATTAATTTTTTAAAAAATATGAAATTATTAAATGACGAATGTAAAGGATATGTAGTTGTAACAAAAGTATATATGTATTATGAATATGCTCCGTATGTTAAATGTAAAAACTATGAAACTAAAGACTTTAATGACAGTATATTAAAAGAAGTTTAATTTTCTAAAAAAAATAAATATTAAGAGTATTCTACAAAATAAAGGATACGTTTATAAAAGGCAAGAATAAAGATTGACACGCATATAATATAATGATATATTAAAAATGCGTTTATTTAAGTTCTATATTAGGTAGAACTTTATTTTAAGCAATATACTACACACCAGGAAGTGTGCATAGGAAGGAAGAAGAAAATGCCTACAATTAATCAATTAGTAAAAAGTAAAAGAAAGAGTAAGACTAAGAAGAAACATAGCCCAGTATTAAATATTGGATTTAACAGCCTAGAAAGAAAGTCTACTGATACTAATCATCCTCAAATGAGAGGTGTATGTACTCGTGTTGGAACAAAAACACCTAAAAAACCTAACTCAGCATTAAGAAAATATGCTCGTGTCAGATTGTCTAATGGACGTGAAGTGGATACATATATACCAGGTGAAGGTCATAACTTACAAGAACATAGTGTTGTATTAATTCGTGGCGGTCGTGTTAAGGATTTAATTGGAGTTCGTTATCATATTATACGTGGAACTCTAGATACTCAAGGAGTTAATGACCGCAAAAAAGGAAGAAGTAAATACGGCACTAAAAAAGCGAAAAAAAATTAAGGAGGAAAAATTATGCGTAAAAGACCAGCGGTAAAACGTGATGTTTTACCTGACCCAATATATAATTCAAAAGTTGTTACTAAATTAATTAATGCTATTATGAATGATGGTAAAAAAGGTACAGCTGAAAAAATATTATATGAAGCTTTTGATATAATAAAAAAACAAACAAATAAAGATCCAATAGATGTATTTAATGCTGCACTTGAAAATATTAAACCAGCTTTAGAAGTTAAGTCTCGTCGTGTTGGTGGTTCTAATGTTCAAGTTCCTATTGAAGTTAGAGATACTAGAAGCCAAACATTAGCACTTCGATGGCTAGTTAACTATTCTAGATTAAGAAATGGAAAAGGAATGGCTATTAATTTAGCTAATGAAATTATAGATGCGGCAAATGGTGTTGGTGGTGCTGCTAAAAAACGTGATGACACACATAAAATGGCAGAAGCCAACAAAGCATTTGCACATTATAGATGGTAGGAGGAATAAAAAATGGCAAGAGAATATAGTCTTGAAAATACTCGCAATGTTGGTATTATGGCTCACATTGATGCAGGTAAGACTACAACAACTGAAAGAATTTTATTTCATACCGGTCGAGTTCATAAAATTGGAGAAACTCATGATGGAGCAGCTACAATGGATTGGATGGAGCAAGAAAAAGAACGTGGAATTACCATAACTTCAGCAGCAACAACTGCTTTTTGGAAAAAACATCGTATAAATATAATAGATACTCCGGGACATGTTGATTTTACGGTTGAAGTATCAAGATCTTTAAGAGTATTAGATGGAGCGGTTACATTACTTGATTCTCAATCAGGCCCAGAACCACAAACTGAAACTGTATGGAGACAAGCGGATGAATTTAAAGTTCCAAGAATTATCTTTTGTAATAAAATGGATAAAATAGGTGCAGACTTTTCTTTTAGTTTAAAAGCTATTAAAGATCGTTTTGGAGTAAATTCAGAAGCTGTACAATGGCCTATTGGGGCAGAAGATAGTTTTAATGGAATTATAGATTTAATTACTTTAAAAGCATATCAATATAATGGTAAAGAAACTGAAGAAGTAAAAGAAATAGATATTCCAGAAGATTTAAAAAATATTGTCCATGAAAGAAGAACGATCTTAATTGAAGCCATTGCTGATTTTAATGATGAATTAATGGAAAAATATTTAGAAGGTCAAGAAATTAGTGAAGATTTAATAAGAAAAGCTATTAGAAAAGGTGTATTAGAAGCTCAATTCTTTCCAGTATTATGCGGAGCAGCATTCCATAATATGGGAGTTAAACTTTTATTAGATGCAATTATTGATTATTTGCCTTCTCCAGTAGATGTTAATGCGATTAATGGCACTGATTTAAAAGGAAATACAATTGAAAGACATCCATCTGATTCTGAACCTTTTAGTGCTTTGGCATTTAAAGTCGCAACAGATCCTTTTGTTGGTAGATTGACATTTTTTAGAGTATATTCAGGACATTTAAATAGTGGCTCATATGTACTTAACGCTACTAAAAATTGTAAAGAAAGAATTGGCAGAATATTACAAATGCATGCTAATGACCGTTCTGAAATAAAAGAAGTATATGCAGGAGATATAGCTGCAGCAGTAGGGCTTAAAAATACTGGAACTGGAGATACATTATGTGATGAAAAAACACCATGTATATTAGAATCAATGGTCTTTCCAGAACCTGTTATTGAACTTGCAATTGAACCTAAATCAAAAGGAGATCAAGATAAATTAAGTACGGCATTACAAAAATTATCTGAAGAAGATCCAACATTTAGAGCTTCTACAAATCATGAAACAGGTCAAACTGTAATTAGTGGGATGGGAGAACTTCATTTAGAAGTTTTAGTTGATCGTATGAAAAGAGAATTTAATGTTGATGCTAATATTGGTAAACCACAAGTTGCTTACCGTGAAACTCTTACGGTAGCAGGAGAATGTGAAGGAAAATATATTAAACAATCAGGTGGACGTGGACAATATGGACACGTTAGAATAAAATTTGAACCTAATCATGAAAAAGGTTATGAATTTGTTGATGCAATTGTTGGAGGAGTAGTTCCTCGTGAATATATTCCAGTTACTGATAAAGGATTACAAGAGGCTATGGCTGGAGGCATCCTTGCTGGTTATCCAATGGTTGATGTTAAAGCTATTTTATATGATGGATCATATCATGATGTCGATTCATCAGAAATGGCATTTAAAATAGCTGCTAGTATGGCTTTAAAAGATGCTAAAAATAAATGTAAGCCAATACTTCTAGAACCTATCATGAAAGTTGATATTGTTACTCCAGAAGAATATATGGGTAATGTAATGGGGGATGTAACTAGTAGACGAGGTAAACCAATTGGTCAAGAATCACGTGGGAATGCTTTATTAATTAAAGCTATGATGCCACTATCTGAAATGTTTGGTTTAGCTACAACATTACGTAGTAATACTCAAGGGAGAGGAACTTTTACCCCAACGTTTGACCATTATGAAGAAGTACCAAAAAATATTGCTGAAAATATAATAAATAAAAACAGCGGACTAGAATAAATAATACTTGAATTATATTCAAGAATTAGATAAAATATTGCTAATTAGAAAATAGGAGGAATTAAAAATGGCAAGACAAAAATTTGATCGTAATAAACCTCATGTTAATATAGGAACAATTGGTCATGTTGATCACGGTAAAACTACTTTAACTGCGGCTATTACAAAAAACTTTGGAACTTTTGTTGATTATGCAGATATCGATAAAGCTCCAGAAGAAAGACAAAGAGGTATTACAATTAATACTTCACATGTTGAGTATGAAACTGAAAAACGTCATTATGCTCACGTAGACTGTCCAGGACATGCGGATTATGTTAAAAACATGATTACTGGTGCAGCTCAAATGGATGGGGCTATCTTAGTAGTTAGTGCTTCAGATGGACCTATGCCACAAACTAGAGAACATATCTTACTTGCTCGTCAAGTAGGGGTTCCAAAAATACTTGTATTCATGAATAAGTGTGATCAAGTAGATGATACTGAATTATTAGATTTAGTTGAAATGGAAATCAGAGAATTATTAGGAGAATATGGATTTGATGCTGAATGTCCTATTATAAGAGGATCAGCTTTAAAAGCATTAGAAGGCGATGAAAAATATGTTAAATCTATAGAAGAATTAATGGTTGCTGTAGATGAATATATTGATACACCAATAAGAGATACTGAAAAACCATTCTTAATGAGTGTTGAAGATGTCTTTACTATTTCAGGACGTGGTACTGTTTGTACAGGACGTGTTGAACGTGGTCAAGTTAAACTTAATGATGAAGTAGAAATAGTTGGTCTAAGAGATACTAAAAAATCAGTTGTAACTGGGATAGAAATGTTTAGAAAATCATTAGATTATGCTGAAGCAGGAGATAATGCCGGTATATTACTTCGAGGTGTTAGTAGAGATGATATTGAACGTGGTCAAGTATTAGCTAAACCAGGAACAGTTAAACCTTATAAGAAATTTAAGGCTGCTGTTTATGTATTAAGCAAAGAAGAAGGCGGACGTCATACTCCATTTTTCTCAAATTATAGACCTCAATTCTATTTCCGTACAACAGATGTTACTGGTGTAATTGAACTTCCTCAAGGAGTTGAAATGGTAATGCCAGGTGATGATGTTAATATGACTGTAGAATTAATTAGCCCAGTAGCTCTAGAAGCTGGTACTAAATTCTCAATTCGTGAGGGTGGACGTACGGTTGGTGCTGGAACTGTATCAGAAATTATTGAATAGTAAACTTAAGATTTATTCTTAAGTTTTTTCTTTATTTAAATTAAAATAAATAGTATTATTATAATAGGAGAAAATATTATGAATAATAAAAATAAGATTTTAAACTTAGTAAATAGTAAAAATAGACCTTTTAGATTAACAATCTTTATTTTAGCACTGTTTTTCATTGCTGTTAGTTACAATCTTATTTTAACACCTAATCAATTGATAATAGGTGGTATGTCGGGCTTAGCAATAGTAATAAATGAAATAACTGGTCTGAGTATAGTGGCTTTTTTATATATCACTACAGTAATATTATTTATATTAAGTCTTATCCTTTTAGATAAAAAAACTACTTTTAAAGCATTGTTTGGGTCTTTGTGTTTTAATACTATGGTTACTATTACAAAGCCATTAGTTCAATATATAAAAATAGACTTTGATAGTGCTTTTATGATTATTTTGCTTGCTTCTTTAATAACTGGTATTACTACTGGCATAATATATCGTACTGGCTATAACACTGGTGGTGGTGATATTATAATTACTATATTACACCGCTATTTAAAAATACCAATGGGTAAAGCATCGACATTAACTAATATATTTATAATAGGTTCAGGTTTAATTGTGTTTGGGCCTACTAAAACATTATATGCCTTGTTTATTTTACTATTTGGTAATTATATTACAGATATTATATTGTTGGGAATTAAAGATTTTAAAATGTGTTTTATAAAGTCTAAAAATACAAATAAAATATCCCATTATTTAATAAATAAAGTTAATATTGGAATAACTGAAATGAGTAGTAAAAATGTGCCTGTTTTATTAGTAATAGTACCTACTGATAAGTATTATGGATTTAAACATGCAATTAAAAATATGGATAATAAAGCCTTTATATTAACCATTAATTGTTATGGAGTAACAGGGGGATATAAAAAACAATTAATACCTTTTTAAAGATTGGTCTTTATGTTATAATGTTTTGGTAAGGCGTGATAATAATGGATAAGGAAATAGAAGTATTAAATTTAGATTCTCCTTCAATAGAAAAATTAGATATTTTAATAGATGAAAAACCGTTTAAATCCTTAAATAAGTCTGATGATAATATAAGTATATTAAATAATTATGGTGAAAATTTAACTGAAAAAAGATATTTAACTGATCCAGCAATTGGCCGTGAAAAAGAAATTAATCAAACAATTTTAGCTCTTATTTCTCCTGAAAAAGGAGCTTTATTAGTTGGTAAACCAGGAATAGGAAAAACTGCAATTGTTGAAGGATTAGGTTATCGAATTCAAAAAGAAATGGTTCCTGAAACTTTAAAAAACTGGCAAATTATTAAAATTAATATAACTAGTTTATTGGGTACAACTGTAACAGGTGGTAATACGGAATCAAGAATTGAGTTATTAATCCAAGAATTAAAATCAAAAGATAAAACAATTTTATTTATTGATGAAGTTCATTTATTAGTAAATAAAGCAACGTCTAATAATAATATAGATTTTGCTAATATGTTAAAACCTGGCCTTGATCGAGGTGCTATCAAAATGATTGGTGCAACTACAACCGAAGAATACGAAACTTATATTCTTCGTGATCGAGCTTTTTTAAGAAGGTTTCAAAAAATAGAAGTACCAGAATCAGATCCTGAAACAGTTGTAAAAATATTAATGGGAACATATCCAAAATTTGAAACTCAGCTTAATGTTAAATTAGCATATTCTGATTTTCAAAAGGAAACAATATTTAAATTTTTGGTAGACATGACGAGTGAATATAAAAGAGTATATGAAATAGCAAGTAGATATCCTGATATATGTTTAACAATCTTAGCTAATGCATTTAGTTATGCTGTATTTGAAAATGCTAAAGAAGTAAGAATAAAACATATTTATAAAGCAGTAACAAATGCTAAAAATATATATCCCGATGCTCTCAAAAAAGAAATAGTTAAATTTAAAGAACTTTTTGCTGAAATGCTTGAAGATGAAAAAGTAGATTTAACTGAATTTTAAAAATACCCTCTTCAAGAGGAATTTTTATTGTAATAATAGAATAGGAAATAATAATGAATGAAATAATAATAAGTGAATTGACAAAAGAATTAAATATTAAAAGTAAACAAATAGAAACTGTATTAAATCTTCTTAAGGAAGGCGGTACTATTCCCTTTATTGCAAGATATCGAAAAGAAGTAACAGGAGCTTTAGATGAAAATCAAATTGCTAAAATTGAAGAAAAATATAAATATTATTCTAACTTAATGGAACGAAAAGAAGCTGTAATTAGATTAATTGATGAAAAAGGTTTACTAACTGCTGAATTGAAAAATAATATTTTAGCATGTTCTAAATTAGTGGATGTTGAAGATATTTATTTACCATTTAAAGAAAAGAAAAAAACTAAAGCTAGCGAAGCTATAAAAATGGGACTAGAACCACTTGCTAAACTTATGATGTCATTTCCTACTAATGGAAACATGAATTCGATTTGTGGAATAACTCAAGTATCTAAAGAAGATGCTTTAGATAATACTAGATATATAATAAGTGAGTGGATAAGTGATAATGCTAATTATCGTAAATTTATTAGAAATTATATTTTAAATAATGGATATATAGAAACAAAATTTAAAAAAAATGCTATAGATGAAACCAAGAAATATGAGATGTATTATGACTTTATGGAAAAAATTAAGTACGCTAAAAGTTATCGTGTGCTTGCTATTAATAGAGGGGAAAAAGAAAAAGTATTACAAGTTAATTTAAGTTTTGATAATGAATGTATATTTGGTTATTTAAAAAATAAAATAATTAAAAATCCTAATTCTTTTGTATGTTATTATGTAGAAGAAGCTATTAAGGATGCTTTAAAAAGATTAATCTATCCAAGCATTGAAAGAGATATTAGAAATGAATTAACATTAGTAGCAGAAGAATCAGCAATTGAAGTATTCAAAATTAATTTAGAAAATTTATTAATGACAAGACCATTGTTAGGGTATCGCGTACTAGGTTTTGATCCCGCTTTTAGAACTGGATGTAAATTAGCTAGTTTAGATGAAAAAGGGAATGTATTATCTATCGATGTAATATATCCTCATGAACCGAAAAATGATAAAGAAGGAGCAAAGAAAAAGATAATTGAGTTAATAAATAAATATAATTTAAATTTAATTGCGATCGGTAATGGCACAGCTTCAAGAGAAAGTGAAGAATTTATTGCTAGTATTGTTAAAGACTTAAAAAATGTTTACTATTGCATTGTCAGTGAAGCAGGAGCATCTGTGTATTCGGCTTCTAAAGAAGCTCAAAATGAATTTCCGAATTTAGAAGTTCAAGAAAGAAGTGCAGTAAGTATTGGAAGAAGAGTAGAAGATCCTTTATCTGAACTGGTAAAAATTGATCCGAAATCGATTGGTGTTGGTGAATATCAACATGATGTAAATTCAAAAAATTTAACTGAAGGGCTTAATTTTATTGTAAGTAAAGTAGTAAATAATGTTGGCGTTAATATTAATACTGCTTCTGAATCTATTTTAAAACATATTTCAGGATTAACTAAACCTATTATCAATAAAATTATGAAATACAAAGAAAAATTAAATTTTACTTCTCGCGAAGAAATAAAAAAATTAACATCAGAAAAAGTATATGAACAATCAGTGGGGTTTTTAAGAATTAATAATGGAAGTAATCCATTAGATAATACGGGAATCCACCCTGAAAGTTATGATTTAACTAATAATATTTTAAATTATTTAAAAATAGACCTTAAAAATATTCAAACTAAAGAATTTAAAGAAATATTAAATAATGTTAATAAAGATGAACTTATAAACAAATATAATACTGATGAATATACAGTAAATGATATTATAAAAGAATTATTAAATCCTGGATTAGATCCAAGAGAAGAAATAGATCCTCCAATATTAAGGAGTGATATCCTAAAATTAGAAGATTTATCAAAAGGAATGGAATTGAAAGGCATAGTAAGAAATGTTGCTTCATTTGGAGCTTTTATAGATATAGGTTTAAAAAATGATGGTCTTTTACACATATCTAAAATAAGTAAACAATTTATAAAACATCCTACTGATGTATTAAGTGTTGGAGATATAATCACCTGTTATGTTGAAGATATAATGCTTGAAAAAGGAAAAGTATCATTAACTTTATTCCAAAATTAAAAAACATCTTGAAAAGTAAGTAAAATATGGTATAATATTACTTACCAATGCAGGTGTAGTTTAATGGTAGAGCCTCAGCCTTCCAAGCTGATGACGTGGGTTCGATTCCCATCACCTGCTCCATTAGTGAATCTGTTTAAACTAATAGTTTGAACTTAATTATAAATATCAATTCGAAAGGATTGATTTTTTTGTGTTTTAGAGAAAGAATGTATGTTTGTGCTAAACTCCTATTAAAATATGCGGAAATAGTTGTAAAATACTGTATAATTTATATTAGGTGCAAAAATGGAATTTGTGGAATAAATTATTAAAATTAAGAAAAAATGGCGATTTTTATCAAGAAAAACTCGCTGAAAATTAGTTGAATTAATAGATAATGAAATAAAAGATATTTTAACTGAAAAAATTAGTAATACTGAAAGATTGGCAGAACTAACAATTAAAATATTGAAACTTTTTTGTGTTTTTATTATAGCAATCGTCGTTTTTTTATTGTATAAAATATTTTTAGATTCTTCATACGCATGGCTCATCGGAGCAAATTTAGAACACGAAGGCACCTTGAACAACGAAACATATTATATTCAAATATATATGAATCTGATGAATACAAAATACAAATATAATACAACGCTCATAACTGAAAGTTGTAAAGAATATATTCCAGTATATACTGAATATAATTAAATACATATTATATCATTGTTTTATAGGCTGATTAGAAAAACAACCTAGTTTTTTTAAATTTAAACAAATAAATTGAAGATTTCTCATTTGCACAGATATCTTATTTCAAACAATTTTTTTCTTTTATTAAATTGCTCGTGGTTTTATTAAACTTAATAATTTTATATTACTATGAGTATATATATAATTTGAATTGTTTTATACAAACTATAGTATGATATAATAATATTACATACTAAAAACATAAATGAATTTTAAGAAAGGAGCAGGATTGATGTATATAGAATTAAATAAAATAACTAAGAAATATAAAATGGGAGATATAACTATAGTTGCAACGGATAAGGTCTCTTTCGGTATTGAAAAAGGTGAACTCGCTGTTGTTTTGGGACCATCTGGAGCAGGTAAAACAACAATATTAAATATATTAGGTGGTATGGACAGATGTGATTCAGGGACAATTACTATCGATGGTAAAGATATATCAAAATATTCAAATTATGAATTAACTAAATATAGAAGAAATGATATAGGATTTGTTTTTCAATTTTATAATTTGGTCCCAAATTTAACTTCTCTTGAAAATATTGAACTTACTAATCAAATTTGTACAGATACATTATCTGCAAAAGAAGTTCTTGCGAGTGTAGGTTTAAAGGATAGAATGAATAATTTTCCAGCACAATTGTCTGGAGGTGAACAACAAAGAGTGGCTATAGCTAGAGCATTGGCTAAAAAACCAAAAATACTTTTATGTGATGAGCCAACTGGAGCATTGGATTCTAAAACAGGTCAAAAGGTTTTAGAAGTATTGCAAAAAGCTTGTAAAGATTATGGCATGACAGTTGTGATAATTACTCATAATTCAGCAATTTCCCAAATCGCTAATAGAGTGATAAAGATGAAAAATGGGACAGTTGAAGGGATTGTAATTAATGAATCTCCTTTGGAAATAAAGGAGATTCATTGGTAAATGAAATTATTAATTAAAAATATTTTTAAAAAAACAAAAAACTCTATTGGCAGGTTTCTTTCAATTATGTTTATTATTGCTCTTGGTATAAGTGTTTTTATCGGACTTAGTGAATCAACAGCAGGAATGCTTTATACCGCTGATAATTATTATGATGAAAGTAATTTAATGGATTTTAAGATAACTAGTACCTATGGACTTACAGTAGATGATGTTAATTCATTAAAAGCTTTAAATAATATAGAGAAAGTTATTCCTTCTTATTCAATTGATGTGATTGACAAAGGTAAGTCAATAAGAATTCATGCTCTTGAAAAAAAAATAAATAATGTTATTTTAATAAAAGGCCAAATGCCTAAAAATAATAATGAATGCTTAGCAGATTTTTATAGATATAAATTGAATGATAAAATTTTATTCGAAAATGATAATTTATCTGATATTTTATCAATTTCAGAGTGTAAAGTTGTGGGACTAATAAAATCATCTTTGTATGTTAGGGATGAAAAAGGAATTTCTAATGTTGGTAATGGGAAATTAGTTTCTTTTATTTTTGTAAATAGAGAAGCATTTACATCAGAATATTATACTGAAGTATATATTACATCAAAAGAATCAAAAGAAAAGAATTCTTATTATAAAGAATATGAAGAATCGATTGTATCTTTAAGAAAAGAATTAGAAAAATTAAAACCGATAAGAGAAACTATTCGCTATGAAGAAATATTGTTAGAAGCGAATAATAAAATTATAAAAATAAAAAAAGCATTAAATAATAAAATAAATAGTTCTCTAATTGAATTAAAAGAAGCTAAAATAAAACTATATAGTGGAAAAAAAGAATTAGAGACAAACAAGAATAACAATTTGAAAAAATTTGAGTTAAGTAAAGATGAATTAAATAAGAATAAAAATATAATTTTAAGTAATCTTGGTAGTTTAGGTATAAATGAAAATGAATTAAACAACTATATTTTTGATTTATCTGAAACTATAAAGAATTTAAAAAGTCAACTTTTTTTATTAGAACCAAATAATGAAGAGTATAACAATTTATATTCTCAGATAGTAGAAACAGAAAAAAACTATAATAATTTATTATTAATTAAATCGAATTTAGATGAAATAAATAAAGGGTTAAGTACTTTAGAAAACAATTATACTATTTTTTATAATGAAATTTCCAAAGAAGAAGCAAAATTACAGCAAGGATATTATGATTATGAAATAGGAATGAAAGAATTAGAAAAAGCCAAAGAAGAAGCTAATCAAAAAATTATTAAAGCTGAAAAAGAATTAAATAATATAGAAAAACCTATTTGGTATTTATTAGATCGAACAGATAATAGTGGTTATATAAGTTATAAAGAGGATATTGTAAAAGTAGACGCAATTGCTAAAGTATTACCAATATTTTTTGTTATAGTTGTGATATTAATGATATTAAATACTTTAAATAGATTAATTGAAGAAGAAAGAACAGAAATGGGGATACTATTATCACTTGGTTTTAGTAAAATAAATATAATTCTAGGTTATTTAATTTATGTTATGACTTCTGGATTACTTGGTATAATATTAGGTTTAATAATTGGATATAGTTTAATTCCTCATATAATATATAGTGTTTTTTTAGCAAGATATTATGTGCCGAAATTAATAACAATTGTAAGTCCGTTACCATTTTCACTTGTTATTTTTGTAACTTTAATCATTATGATTTTTGTAACTGTTATTACTTGTATGAAAGAATTAAAAGAAGTTCCTGCTTCACTTTTAAGATATAAGCCACCCAAAATAGGCAAAAAGGTATTTATTGAAAGATTTGGGTTCTTATGGATAAAAATGGGTTTTATGTGGAATACGACTATTAGAAATTTATTTAGATATAAAAAAAGAATTATAATGACAATTTTAGGTGTTGCCGGCTGTACTGCATTGTTAGTGGCGGGAATGGGAATTAATGATAGTATCAATACTATATCCAAGTTACAGTATAAAGAAATTATTAAATATGATTCCATGTATATTTTAAAAAACGATATAACTCAAATGCCGAGCGACTTAATAGAACTTTTTAAAAAAAACGAAGTTGTAAATCCAATTCTTATTAATCAAAATGCTTATACTTTCTCATTTAATAATAAAACTGAAGATGTCTATTTAGTAATCCCATCTGATATAGTTAATTTTAATAATTATGTAAATTTAAGAAGTTCTATTACTGATAAAAAAATAAGTATTTCTGATAATGGTGCAATAATAACAAAACAATTAGCAGATTATTTAAAAGTCGGAATTGGAGACAGTATCAGCATTAGGAATAGTAATAATGAATTATTAATTTTTTATGTTTCTGATATTACCTATAATTATGTATCTCATTATATTTATATTAGCGAAAATTATTATAAAGAAATATTTAAAATTAATATAACCTATAACAGTATTATTGCGAATGGCAAAATGGATAGTAATGTTAAATTGAATGATTTTGATATATTAATGATTAATTACACTGATGATATTATAGAAACGTTTGATAGCTTTGTATCAGGTTTAAATAAAATTATTATATTAATAGTTGTACTTGCTTGTTTTTTAGCATTCATTGTACTTTATAATCTTACTATCATAAATGTAAGTGAAAGAAAAAGAGAAATTGCGACTTTTAAAGTTCTAGGATTTTATGATAAAGAAATATCAATATTTGTTTATAGAGAAACTTTAATTTTAACGATTATAGGTATATTATTAGGATTATTTGGAGGAATATATTTACATCGTTTTATAATGAGTACTGCAGAAACTGATAATATTATGTTTTTAAGAAAAATAAGTACTCTTAGCTTTATATTATCAGGTTTGATAACATTGCTATTCTCGTTTTTAGTTCAGTTAATTATTAATAAATCATTAAAGAAAATAGATATGATTGATTCATTAAAATCAATTGAATAAAAATATAATAACTTGATTTAATCATTATATAATAACATTTTATCAATTTATTATTAGAAACTGTAAATATATTTATCATTTGCTCCATTAAGATTTAGGCGAACTTTTATAGTTCGTTTTTTTGTGTAAGAAATAAGTAAATTATTATTTTATTTTATATTTTAATAATATTTTTTTATCTTCTAAGCTTATCCTGCGACTTTCACGGCATTTTTGAATTCCTTTATTTATGGTGAATTTATTTAATTTATTTTGTTGTAAATATTTTAAAGTTTTTTCCCTTTGTTTAATAAAACACTCGCATAGTAACCAAGCATTCATCATATTAACATAATAATGTTCTTCATTTTTAAAGTTATTTAATAAATTAAAAATTTTATCAATATAATCATTATTATCAATAAATTTAAATAAAATTGACAAACCGATTCTTCTAACAAATGGCTTTGGATTTTTAATATATTTTAAAACCAAATCAAAATATTTTTCTTCATTTCCGATAATATTAAAAGATAATAAATCGCAAGTAGCCCAATTATCAGTTTTAGCACTATATACATCTAAGTATTTTTTCATGGTATTAAAATCTTTAATTTTAGTAATTAAATAGCCATTAATTGCTGTATTTTCATAATATTCCCAAATCATTAAATCTAAAAATGATAAATAATTTCCTTTAGATATATTATTGACTATATTTTTTATTATAGCTGTTTTTATATTTAGAACTGGTAATTCTGTCTTCAGTAGATTAGTTACCCATTCAATTTTTTCTCTATTTTCATAAGATTTTAAAAATTTTTGAAATTCTAATATGTCTTCTACATCCCAGTTATCTTTTATTAATTCCATAAAATCGTCCTTCTTAAATTGCACCTATTTATTAATAAAATTATATCATAATTATTACTTAAATTTTTATTAATATATTATATTAGAGAAAAATTGATGAGTATAAAAATATTTTTTTTTAATATAATAAATAAAAATTAATTATTTTAGAATATTAAAGATAAAATTTATTGAAATAAAGTAAAAGTCGTGATATATTACTACATAGGAATTATTAAATTTATTTAATATATTCTTACTAAAAGCCCGATTAGCTCAGTCGGTAGAGCGCACGGCTGTTAACCGTTAGGTCGTAGGTTCGAGTCCTACATCGGGCGCCACTTTGAAATTTACTCACTTAGTGAGTTTTTTTTAATAATTTAGAATTGGTTAATTCTTTTTGATTTAATCCTCATGATGATTTTTATTTTGTCAGACTTTTTAAAATAAAGCCAAATAGTTTAATAAATATTCAAAATTTATAAATTTATTATAATATTAAATATTGCTTAAAAAAAATTAGCATGTTATAATTTATATACTAGGAGTGTGGTTACAATGATAAGTAATCTATTTAATAATAATATTGAAGAAAAAGCTTTTTATGATCTAATAGCGGCTCGCAAATATTTTTATAAAAATAAAGAAAAACAATTATATGATTCTGATATCGAAGAATATTTGCATAAATGTGACGAAATTTTAAAAGAAAATAATGCTAGATGTAATTTTATTGCTGAAATATTAGCTCGTAAAAATAATGCTCTCAAGAATGGAGTTTATAATGGGAATAATCGTTTATCAGAAATTGATGCATTAACAAAAGAATTTATCGATTTTTTGAAAACTGTACCATTATCTGTTAAAGAAGATTTGGAATTTTATTCAAAAAGGATTGATGACCGTTTACAAAGAAATACTGAAACATCATTAGAACAACAAACTATTTTAGAATATTATCCCAAAGTTGATAATATTGATTATAATGAAACATTTGCAATTTTAGCTTCTATATTTGATAATGTTGATTCATTTGGAGTAAAAAAAGAAAATGATTATAACGAAAATTTAATAGATAAAGAAGTACCATATGTTGAGCCAATATTTTCTTCGCTTGCTAATTCATTTATTGTTGGTGATGAAAAGCCTAAAATTAATGAAGGTACATCACTTGAAGACGAAAATTTATTAGCTGAAGAAGCTGAAAGTAAATATGAAGAACCGATTAATGATATACCAATAAAAAGACATGAAGTAATAGGTATAAAAACTTTACCGATAAAAGATGTAGTATCAGATATTAAAGAAGAAGATCAAATTAAAGAAGAAATAGAACTTAATCCTTTTGATAAAATGGATAAAGCAATAGCGGAAATGGAATTTGAAAAAGAAAATCAAATAGAGCCAGAGAATAATTTTGTTACTGATATTAATTTTGAGCTTTCAGATTTAGAACAAGAAGAAGATATGCCTAAAGAAATAGCTGAGTTAATAGAAGAACCAGAAATACCTCTTGATATAATCGAACCAGTAGAAGATAGGCATGAAATTAACAATGAAAAAATGGTGTCATTTAATATGCCAAAAGGGTTTTCACTTGTTGACATAGCAGTTGCATTATGTGGAGATTCAAACGGATGGATAGATATTTATGATGCAAATAAAGCTATATTTAATAAAATTGTTAATGAAAAAAATAATGGTAACTTTAATGATGTAGAAAATAATCCGGATTTATTCGCTGATTTAAATATTAATATTCCAACCGTATTTAAAAAAGATATACCAAAATCTAGTTTGAAAGTTGCTTAAGGAGGTAAAAAGATGTTTTTTACTATTAATGATATTATAGAATTAAATGAAAAGAATTATTTAGTTCAAAAAGTTGCTTTAGTTGATAATGAAGCTTATTATGAAGTTCAAGAAATAGAAAAAGAAAATAATGAGTTATTATTTGAAAAACTAATGATTAAAGGTATAAAAGAAGAAGAAAAGTTATATATAGAAGAGATTAATGATGAAGAATTATTAGTTAAAATAAAGGAAAATTTAAAGAGCTAAATGCTCTTTTTTCTTTTATCTAAAGGGCTTATTGCATAGAATTTGACTTTTATGACCATTATATGATAGAATATAATTCGTTCGTCTGGGGAGGGGAACAAAATGAAAAACGGAGTATCTTCAGTGAAGATATTTAACATTGTATTGTGTGTTGTAATTTTATTAATATTTGTGCTTACTATAGGATCAAGGACTAAATCAGAAATTTTAACAGATAGTTCTTTTGAGGTGATACCCCTCAGTAAGCAATTAGGTTATCAATATCCAGAATTAAGTATTTTATCAAATGATTTATTTGAAGAATCAACTGATGTATTTGAAGAAAAAGAAGAAATAATTTTAGATATAAATTATTATTTAAATTTATATAAGGATACAATCGCATTTTTTAGTAACCTTTTTGATTATACTTATGAAGATATAATTAATGATTTATATTTAAGAAATGATAATCAGTTATTTGAATATACTAATATAGGTAATTTGAGAGATGAAATAGGAAATATAAATACATATTCAAGTTTTGAATATGGTCTTATTGAATATTTTTATGATTTAAATAATTCAAATAGTAAGCTTAGAAAAGTAACATATCGGCCATACACTGGTAATGCTGAATATATTGAGAATTTAATAATTTATTATTCATCTATATATACAAATGTAGATCCTATAACTTTATTGAGCATTGGAGCTGCCGAATCAGGATATTATAAAGTGGAATTTATGTTAAAATATAATAATGTTTATGGTGGTATGAGCAGTAATGGCTTAATTAAACATAATAATATTGAACAAGGAGTATTAAGTTATGTTAGATTAATGTCAATAAATTACTATGGGAAAGGTTTAACTACTCTTTCAGATATTGGTAGAGTATACTGCCCTGTTTATGAAAATGACTTTAAAATAGCTAGACCACACTGGATTAATTTAGTAACAAATGCTAAAACAAAATATGAAAATTATACACAAACAATTTCAATTAATGAATTAAATAATATTGAGAAGATAATATAAATCTTCTCTTTTTGTTTAAAAAAATTTGTAATAGTATTCATAATCTTATATAATATTGATAAGGTGATTAGATGAAACATATAACTGAATTTGATGTAAATAATAAAAAGGTAATTGTTAGATGTGATTTAAATGTTACTATAAAAGATGGCAAAATATTAAATGACGACAAAATATTCGCTTCATTAATTACGATAAATTATTTAATTAAAAATAATGCTAAAGTAATTATTATGAGTCATTTAGGGAAAGTAAGAGTTGAAGAAGATAAAAAGGATAAATCTTTAAAAGTGGTTTATGAAAGATTAAGAGAATTACTTCCTGATAATATTCTATTATATTTTTCTCAAAATACTAAAGGAAAAGAATTAGAAAGTTTAATATCTGAAATGAAACCAGGGAATGTATTATTAATAGAAAATACTCGTTTTGAAGATATGTTAGATAAAAAAGAAAGTAATAATAATGATGAATTGGCAAAATACTGGGCTTCTTTAGGAGATCTTTTTATAAATGATGCCTTTGGTAATTCACATAGAAAGCATGCCTCAAACTGTGCTATAACTAAATATATTGATAATGGTATTGGGTTCTTAATGGAAAAGGAGCTTAATAATTTAGAAATTTTATTAAATCCGATAGTACCATTTACAGTTATAATGGGAGGAGCAAAAACAAAAGATAAAATTAATATTATGCCTAATATTTTGGATAAATGTAATTATTTATTATTAGGAGGAGGAATAGCTAATACTTTTTTGAGTATAAATAATGAAGTGGGAAGATCGTTAGTTAGTAAAGAATCTATAGAAGAAGTTAAAGAAATTTTAAATCAGTACTCTAATAAAATAATTATGCCAGTTGATGCAGTTGTTGAAAATCAATATAATATTATGAACAAAGATATTAACGAAATAACAAGTGAAGATTGTATATATGACATAGGTCCTAAAACGATTGAATTATTTGAAAGATATATAAATATTTCTAAAACAATATTTATAAACGGTACTGTAGGTAAGTATGAAGATAATCGTTTTGAACTGGGAACTAGAAATATACTAAATATTTGTAGTCAATCAAATGCCAATGTAATACTAGGTGGGGGAGATGCTCTTGCTAGTTCTGATCATTTTAGGATTAATAAGTTTTATTTTAAATCAACAGGTGGTGGAGCGACTTTAGAATATATTGGAACTGGTAAACTTGCTTGCCTAGATGAGCAAAATTCTATTAGATTAAAGCAATAATAACAAAAAAGTTTTGTGTTTATATTATATTTAAGATATAATTTATAAAGAAAGAGGTTATTATGGAAAAGCTAGAAGTTGGTGACAAGCTTGAAATACACTGTTACAAACATAATGGCAAAATCCATAGAACTTGGAATGAAGCAATAATAATTGATATTATTGATGATATATTAATATGTGGTAACAACAAGGTACTTATAACAGAAAAAAATGGAAGATCTCATATTTCAAAAGAAACAGCAATTATCTTCTTTTATACTAAAAGATGGTTTAATGTATTTGCTCAATTTAAAAAAAGAGGTTTATTCTATAAATGTAATATTGCAACTCCATATTTAATAGATGATAACATTATAAAATTTATTGACTATGATTTAGATTTGAAAGTATATCCAGATGGTGCCTTTAAAGTTTTAGATCGCAATGAATATAAATATCATAAAACAATTATGAAATATTCTGAGGACTTGGATAAAATACTTCGTAGTGAGCTTACTGAGTTAATTAATATGAAGCGAGCTGAAGTAGGACCATTTAATGAGAAGGTTATATCAAAATATTATAAAAAATATATAAAAATGGTAGAAAATTTATATAAATAGTGTTTAAATGTGTAAATTAGGCACTTTTTTTATTAAAATGCAATAAAACACTAGTAATTTTACAAATTTAAGCATATAATACTTAGTATGCGGAGTAAAAAAGCTTAAAAACTCTTGCATTTATAAGAAATATAACAAATTTTAAATTTTGTCGAAAAAAAAGAAAAAAACAGTTGACTTAAATTAAAAGGTTTGTTATATTACTAGTGCGCCAAGATTATAAATGGTGTTAATGATCTTTGAAAACTAAGTAAAATGTCAATTTGAGTAGTCAGATTAAACTTAAAATCAAAATTATTTTTTTTTGAGAGTTTGATCCTGGCTCAGGATGAACGCTGGCGGCATGCCTAAGACATGCAAGTCGAACGAAGGGACCCATTGACAACATATGAATCTTCAAGAGCTTGCTCAAGAAGCCTAATTTGTTAGATTTGGATTTTTCCCTTAGTGGCAAACGGGTGAGTAACACGTGGGTTACCTACCTCTAAGTTGGGGATAACAATTGGAAACGATTGCTAATACCGAATGTGATCTATGGATTAAAGAAGCCTTTAAAGCTTCGCTTAGAGATGGGCCTGCGGCGCATTAGCTTGTTGGTGGGGTAATGGCCTACCAAGGCAACGATGCGTAGCCGAACTGAGAGGTTGATCGGCCACACTGGGACTGAGACACGGCCC
>JAQUFX010000006.1 GCA_028684435.1 Bacilli bacterium | reverse complement strand
AAGTCAGAAAATATAATAATTAGTAGTGGAAAAATATATGAAAATATAATATAATACATGTACGAGGAAATATATGAAATTAAGAGTAACATCTAAAGATTTAATTATCTTTGCAATCTTTTGTTTCTTTTTACTTTATTTAAGTGCAATAGCGGTACTAAATGTTACCTCACTTTTAAATGAAGGAGTTTTTTTTGGTTTGGTTCCTTTTGCAGCATTTGCACCTCCTTATTTAGGTGCGACTATTGTTGTGTTTATGGCAGTCCTGATTTCTATATTTGTAAGTGTTTCTTCTTATATTTTTGATCGAGAAGGTGGTTTTGGATTAAATTTTGGTGAAAAAGAAGTAAAAGGATATAGTAGATGGTCTAAAGATAATGAAATAAAAAATGCTAAAGATGTAGATAAAATAAAAATATCAGATTCTGATACTAAAGCAGCTGGGGTTCCTTTAATTAATAATGGTAAAGAAATGTGGGTTGATAATGGTGAAAATCATACTTTAGTAATTGGAGCAACTGCCAGTGGTAAAACTACAGCAGTAGTAGATCCTTTAGTCCAAAGTTTAGCTAAAGCTGGCGAAAGTATGATTTTAACTGATCCTAAAGGAGAGTTGCATCGTAATCATAGTGAGATGTTAAAAAGTAAGGGTTATAATATAATTGTTTTAAATTTTCGTAATCCTGGTCTAGGAAATGCTTGGAATCCTTTGACATTACCTTATAAATTATATAAAGCAGGTAATACAGATAAAGCAACTGAATTGTTAGACGATGTTGCCCTAAATATATTAAGGGGAGCTAAAACAGATGATCCTTTTTGGGAAAGCAGTGCAGCTGATTACTTTTCGGGGTTATCTTTAGGTTTATTTGAAGATGCAACTGAAAAAGAAATTCATTTAAATTCAATAAGTTATATGTCGACAGTCGGTGAAGAAAAATTTGCTACTAGTGATTATATAAAAGAATACTTTTTATTAAAAGGAGAATCTTCTAGTCCATATGTATTTGCTTCAAATACTATAAATGCACCTAATGAAACAAAAGGTGGTATTCTATCAGTATTTAGACAAAAAATTCGTTTATTTTCATCTCGAGAACAATTATCAGAAATGCTTTCTTATAGTGATTTTGATATACGAGAAATAGGTACTAAAAAAACTGCTGTCTTTATGATAATTCATGATGAAAAAACTACCTATCATGCTTTAGCAACTATTTTTATTAAACAATGTTATGAAACATTAATAGATGTAGCTCAAGAAAATGGTGGTAAATTACTTTTTCGAACTAATTTTATTTTAGATGAGTTTGCTAATATGCCACCACTTAAAGATGTTACTGCTATGGTAACAGCAGCAAGAAGTCGAAAGATAAGATTTACCTTTATAATTCAAAACTTTGCTCAATTAAATGATGTATATGGTAAAGATGATGCTGATACTATAAGAAGTAATTGTGGAAATTTAATTTATTTAATAACTACTGAGCTTGCTGCTCTTGAAGAAATAAGTAAATTATGTGGAGAAGTAAAATCTAAAGAAAAAGAGAAAACTTCTTCAACACCACTTATTACCGTAAGTGATTTACAAAAAATGAAATTAAATGAAGTCGTTATTTTAAAAAGTAGATTAAATCCCTTTCGAACAAAATTAACTCCTAGTTATGAAATTGATTGGGGATATAATTTTGCAAGTGGTACAATATCTGAAAGAAAAGTAAGTCAAATTGAATTATTTAATATAAAAGATTTTGTTAAAACTAAAAAAAGAAATAAATTATTTGAATCTTTAGAAAATTTTGAAAAGAATAATGAAACAAATACTAAAAATATTTTAAATCCTATGTTTACTAAAGAAGTAAATAATGAAAAAGAAGAGGATAAAGAAATTATTAATATTGAAGAAGAAAAATCAACACCAATTATTTCATTTAATCCTTTAAATGAACCACTTAATGATTATAAAGAGGAAATAGAATCTGAAGAACCTAAAATTATTAATAATAATATTACTGACATTAAAGATCAAAACTTTAATATTGAAGATTTAATAAAAAGAATTGATGCTAAAATTTTAGAATTTGAAAAAGAAGAACAAGAACAAAATAAAAAAGAAGATGTTAATAAAGAAAATGACAATTATGATAAATTAGAAAATACTATTTATGAAAGATTTGATGATTTTATTAAGACTTCAGATAATGAAGAAACAAGTGATCCAGAAATAAATGTTGATAGAGAAAGTATAATAGTTGATAACAATAATGTAACTGATGATCAATTTTACGATGATTTCTTTACTGATTCAGAAAGATAAACTTAAAATTGTTTATCTTTTTTTTATTAATCATATATTATAATATGAAAATATTAAAAAAATCAGAATATCATAATGAAGGTATTTTTATTAATTTAGATGTAATTTATGACCCTTATCAGAATTTGCTTAATAACCATAATATTCATTTAGATAAATCAAAAAAATATTATTTTTATTGTAAAAAAGGAATTAAAAGTAAAAGAGTTACGGCAATATTAGAAGCATATGGATATGATGTAACATTAGTAATTGACTAATTCTTTTTTTTATCTTTTTATTAATTATATTTTATAGTATAATAAAGATGTGATTGATGATGGAATTTTTAAAAAATATTGATGTATTTTTAACTACTTTATTTGAAAATATTGGTTTATGGGCACCAATTCTTTCTAGTTTTTTAATTTTAGTTGAGTCAATACTACCAATTATGCCTCTTGCTGTTTTTATAACTATTAATTTTTATTATTTTGGAACAATATTAGGATTTTTATTAAGTTGGATATTAACTTGTATTGGATGTTATATTTCTTTTTTAATATTTAGAAATAAAGTTAAATTTTGGTTTGATAGCAAATTAGTTAAAAAGAATGAAGGCAAGCTTACAAAGTTAATGATAATTGTAAATAATTTAAGTTTTGAACAATTAGTTTTGCTTTTCGCTATACCTTTTACGCCAACGTTTGTATTTAATATTGTCGCTGGAGTTTCGTCTATGACACAAAAAAAATTTATTTGTTCTCTTTTACTTGGAAAACTATTTTTAGTGTTTTTCTGGGGCTTTATTGGAATAACCTTTTTAAATAGTCTTACTGAACCAATAAAATTTTTACAAATTTTATTATTATGTATTTTAGCATTTATAATAAGTAAAATAGTAAATAAAAAATTTAATATAGATTAAGGAGAAAATATGGATTATGCAGTATTAGTACTTTTAGTAATTATAGTTATATTATTAATTATTTTATTAGTAAGAAGAAGTAATAATGAAGAAATAACTTTAAGGTTAGGTAAATTTGAAACTGATTTAACTAAAGAATTAGGAGAATTTAAATTTAATTTTAGTAAAAGTCTTCAAAATGATTTTAAAGAACTAAATGAAACTATTGAAAGAAGATTAAATTATATTAATGATAAAGTAAATGAAAGATTAGATGCTAATTTTGAGAAAACTAATAAAACTTTTACATCAATTTTAGAACGGATTTCTAAAATTGATGAAGCCCAAAAGAAAATAGATAGTTTATCGGGAGATATAATTGCTCTTCAATCAGTATTAACCGATAAAAAAACGAGAGGTATATTTGGTGAAACAAATTTAAATTATATATTAGATAGTATATTTGGTAAGAATGATAAAATTTACCAAACTCAATATACGTTAAGTAATAAAAATATTGTCGATGCTATTTTATTTGCACCTAGCCCTCTTGGTACTATTGCGATTGATTCTAAATTTCCGCTTGAAAATTATCAAATTATGACTAATACTAAATTAGATAAAACGATAAGAGAGGAAGCTAAGAAATCATTTAAAAGTGATATTAAAAAACATATTGATGCGATTAAAAATAAATATATAATTGCTGGTGAAACAGCAGGAGAAGCTATTATGTTTTTGCCTGCAGAAGCAATTTTTGCTGAAATAAATGCTTATCATAGTGATTTAATAGAGTATTCTTATAAATCTAAAGTATGGATTACTAGTCCAACTACATTAATGAGTACTTTAACTATCATTGGAATGATTTTAAAAAATATGGAAAGAGATAAATATGCTAAAATAATTCATGAAGAATTAAATAAATTAAGTACTGAATTTGATCGATATAAATATAGATGGGATAAATTATCAAGAAGTATTAATGCAGTAAGTAAAGAAGCTGAAGAAATAAATATAACAACTGATAAAATAACTAAAAGATTTGCATCAATTAATAATGTAAATTTAGAATTACCAGAAGAATAAAAATACTTAAGGAGAAGATTATGAATTTAATTGATTTTTTAGAAATAGAAATAACTAAGATAATAAATAATATAGGTTATAAAGATGAAGTAAAATTATTAGTTAGTGGAAGACCCGATTTAGGAGATTATCAATATAATGGGGCTTTTTCACTTGCCAAAAAATATAAAAAAAATCCAGAAGTAATTGCTCAGGATATTGTCAATGAATTAAATAAAACTAATTACTTTGCTAATTGTGAAAAGGCAAGTTCTTTTATTAATTTAACTATTAATAATGAACTACTAATTACTTATATAAATGATTTAAATAATAATTTAAATATTAATTTTCCTAAATATAAAGATGAACTTATTTTTCTTGATTATGGAGGAGCTAATGTAGCTAAAGAGTTACATGTTGGTCATTTAAGAAGTGCCAATATTGGTGAAGCATTAAAAAGATTATTAGTAAGTGTTGGTTATAAAACAATTAGTGATGTCCATTTAGGTGATTGGGGAAGACCAATGGGACTTATTATTAAAGAAATTCAAGAAATGTATCCTAATTTACCTTATTTTGATAATAATTTTAAAGGAGAGTATCCTAAGCTTAGTGTTATAACTAATATAAGTGATTTAAATGATATTTATCCCAAAGCTAGTATAAAAGCAAGTAAAGATGAAGAATATTTAGAAGAAGCTAGACAAATAACAACTGCTTTACAAAATGGCCATAAAGGTTATTATGCTTTATGGAAAAGTTTTTATGATATATCGGTTGCTGATATTAAAAGAATTTATAATAAATTAAATGCTACCTTTGATTTATGGGAAGGTGAAAGTGATGCTAATAAATATATTCCTGAAATGATGGAATATTTAGAAAGTAATAACTTAACTGAGATAAGTGAAGGTGCGACAATAATTAATGTTAAAGAAAAAAATGATAATAAAGAAATACCACCGGTTATCTTAATTAAAAGTGATGGTGGAATTCTTTATGATACTACTGAACTCGCTACTTTATATTACCGAGTTAAAAAAATTAATCCTAGTATAATGATATATTTAACTGATATTCGTCAAGAATTACATTTTGTTGGTGCTTTTAGAGCAGCTTATAAAACTAATATTGTTCCTCAAGACACTAAATTAGAACATTTAGGTTTTGGGACTATTAATGGGTCAGATGGTAAACCTTTTAAAACTAGAGATGGCGGAGTATTAAGTTTACAAAACCTTATTGATTTAGTTACTATCGAAACAAGAAAATTAATCAAAGATAATATTAAAGAAGAAGATAAAAATGAGTTAGCTGAAGATTTAGCTATTGCAGCTATTAAATATGCCGATTTACTTCCTAATCGAACTAGTGATTATATATTTGATCCTGTTAAATTTAGTGATTTAAATGGTAAAACTGGTTTATATTTACTTTACAGTACCGTAAGAATGAAATCACTTCTTAAAAAATGTAATGAAGCCAATATTAAACCTAGTATATATAAAATATTAAGTACTAAAGAAGAAAGAGATATTATTATCAATTTATTAAAAATAAAATCGATAATTGTAAAATCAGTAAGTACAAGAACGATAAACGAAATAGCTGAATATTTATATAAATTAACTAATAGTTTTAATGCTTTTTATGGTAAGTATGAAATATTATCAAATAAAGATAGTATTAAACAAATTAGCTGGATTACATTAACAAATATTGTCTTAGAAACTAATTTAAAGTTATTAAATATTTTAGGAATTGATGTTCCTGATAAAATATAAAAAAATTAACAAATTTTGTTAATTTTTTTTAATTATCAGCATAACTATCAAAATAATTTTGTATTAATACAATAGGGGTTCCTTTATCACCACTACCTGATGTAAGATCAGCCAGTGATCCAATTAAGTCGGTTATTTTTCTTGGGGTTGTACCTTGAGATTCCATACAACCAGTTAAATTTTTATTTTTATTTTTTATTTCTTTTTTTATAGCCTCATTTAATGTATCACCTTTTAAATTAGAAAATTTATTATCAGCAATATATTTTAATTTTATTTCATTCGGATGACCATTTAATCCTTTAGTAAATGCTGATGATACTATGGGATCTGCTAGTTCCCATATACCACCGCTTGGATCTTTAAAAGCACCATCTCCATATATCATTACTTCTATTTCTTTATTAGTTAAGGCTTGCATTTTCTTTTGAACTTCTAATACTATTTTTTCTCCGGTTCTTGGAAAAAGTTTTAAAATTTCTTCAGTAGATTTATTAGAACCTAATAAACCATATTGAGGATTGTAGCCATGATTATTATTTTCTTCATTTAATATGTCAGTTAAATCATAGACAATATAATTTTCAGAAAATAATAAATTTTTAGTTCTTTTTCTAGAGTGAATATCACAGCAGATTATATTATTAGTATAATCTAATATTATTTTGGGATTATTTGTAAAGATAAAATTAATTTCACAATTTTCATCATTAACTAATTGTTTATAAAATTCAATCATATTAATACCAGTAAAGGGATGTTTATAATCTTTAAATTTATTGTTATATTCTTCTTCTAATATAGTGTCTCCTAAATTATATCCTAATTTATATAATTTATCTTCATCCATATTTGAATTACCAACTTCATCACATGGAAAACTTAAAAGCATAGTTATTTTACTACACGATCTTGCAATCCCTTTTAAAATAATTGAAAATCTATTTCTGCTTAAGATTGGAAATACTAAACCAACATGCCCTGATTTTATTTTTTTATTAATTTCTTTTGCAATATCATTTATATGAACATAATTATTTTCTGATATTGCAACAACTGCTTCAGTAATGGCAATAATATCATAATCATTAAATTTAAAGTTTTCGGTTTTACTTGCATTCATTAATGAGTTAGTAACTATATTAACTAAATCATCTCCTTTTTTAATTATTGGTGTTCTAATACCTCTTACAACAGTACCAACATTCCTCACTTTACACTCTCGTTTCCTTATCTATTATAGCATAAAAAACATTAAAAAAAGAAGTGATTTTTTCACTTCTTTAGCAGCTGTGATCGTTATCTTTGTGACCGCCCCATGACCATCCAGCTCCAATAATTATTACTAATAATATAAATAATACTATCCATAAAGCTGCTCCTAATCCATAACCTGAAGTAGTACCTACGTAAGTACTAGGACAACATGGAGAGCCATAGCCCATATTTTGTCCACCGCTATATCCATAATAATACATTTTTATACCTCCTTTGTATCTACTATAGTGTACTCAAATGGGCTTACTTTTGACATAACTTTTTATAATTGTTAAAATAAAGTTCTGTGATATAATTTTTATAGAAGGTGAAAAGATGTTTGGGTATATAAAAGGAAACGTAAAAATAATTAATGCTAATAGTATTATATTAGAAAATAACAATATTGGTTATATTATCTTTGTTGCTAATCCGTATATTTATAAAATTGATTATGATTATATGATATATCTTTATAATTATATAAAAGAAGATGAAAACTCTTTATATGGATTTAATAGTGAAGAAGAAAAAAATTTATTCTTAAGATTGATAAATGTCAAAGGTTTAGGTCCGAAAACGGCGTTACCAATGTTTGCAACGGGTAGTGTAAATGGCATAATTGATGCTATCGAAAGAGAAAAAATTTTATATTTAAAAAAGTTTCCTAAAGTAGGCGAAAAGCTCGCAAGGCAAATAATTTTAGATTTAAAAGGTAAATTAATTGTAACAAAAATAGAAAGTAATGAAAGAGAAGAATTAATTGAGGTATTAATTGGGTTAGGTTATAAATTAGTAGATATTAAAAAAATCATTTCCAAAGTATCAAGTGAATTAGATATAGAAATCCAAATAAAAGAAGCATTAAAACTTATGTTAAAATAATTTGTTGACAAAAAAACAAATGTTCGATATATTAATAAAAGGAGGAGATAACTTGAAAATTGGAATAGATATTGATGATACTATAACAGATACGAGAAAATCGACAATTGAATATTTAAATATGTATAATCTTGATTTGAATGAATATTCAGGGGATCTTAATGATAAGAAAACATTTGATTTTTTAATCAAACACATTGAAGATATTCAAGCTAATGCAAATTTAAAACCAGGAGTTAAAGAAGCATTTGCTGAACTTAAAAAAATGGGATATGAAATAATCATTATAACGGCAAGAGGTGGAGAACTTGATTATAATCATGAAAAGATAACTAAAGATTATTTTGCTAAACATGATTTACCTTATGATAAAATGTATTTTGGTAATTATCCTAAAGGTGATATTGCTTTAAAAGAAAAAATTGATGTATTTATTGATGATCGAATTTATAATTTAGATGATGTATCACAACATGGAATTGAATGTTTACATTTTGTAAATGATATGAATATTATAACACCATATAAAAAATTTGATAATTGGGATGATATTATTTTATATTTAAAAAATAGGGGACTATATGAGAAATGAAATATTAAGTAGTGAAGAAATAAGTGCTGATGACTTTGAATTAAGTTTAAGACCAAAATATATTAAAGAATATATTGGTCAAAGTGAAGTAAAAGAAAATATAAAAGTATTTATTAAAGCAGCAAAAATTAGAGGCGAGGCTTTAGATCATGTTTTATTATATGGTCCTCCAGGATTAGGTAAAACAACGCTTGCTTATATTATTTCTAATGAACTAAACTCGGATATTAAAACTACTACTGGTCCATCAATTGAAAAAACGGGTGATTTAGCTGCTGTGTTATCTAGTTTAGAACCTGGTGATGTTTTATTTATTGATGAAATTCATCGCATCCCTAGGTTTATTGAAGAAATATTATATTCAGCAATGGAAGATTTTTGTATTGATATTGTAGTTGGTACTGAAGGATCAAGTAGGTCTATTAAAATAGAACTTCCCCCTTTTACTTTAGTGGGCGCCACAACAAGAGCAGGAGATTTATCAGCACCTTTAAGAGATCGATTTGGTATTGTATCAAAACTTAATTATTATACTGAAGAAGAATTAACTGAAATTATTATGAGAACAAGTAGAGTACTTAATATGGATATTGAAGATGCCGCAGCTAAAGAACTAGCTAAAAGAAGTCGTAAAACCCCAAGAATTGCAAATCGATTATTTAAAAGAGTGAGAGATTTTACGCAAGTTGAAGGTAAAGTAATTATTGATAAGGAAATAACGAAAAAATCTTTAGAACGATTAAAAGTAGACAAATGTGGTCTTGATCAAATTGATATTGAATATTTGGAAAGTTTAATTAAGAAATTTAATGGTGGCCCAGTTGGTGTTGAAACTATTGCATCATCAATAGGAGAAGAAATAAGCACTCTTGAAGATATAGTTGAACCATATTTAATGCAAGAAGGATTTATAAAAAGAACGCAACGAGGAAGAGTTGTAACTGATAAAGCTTATGAACATATAAAAGAAGATGGATTAATATGAATAGAAAAATAACAACTGCACTTAATAAAGAAATTAAACGACAAGAAGAAAATATTGAGCTTATTGCAAGTGAAAATTATGTTTCAAAAGAAATTTTAAAATTACAAGGAAGTGTATTAACTAATAAATATGCTGAAGGATATCCTGGCAAAAAGTATTATGGAGGATGTGAACATATTGATACTATAGAAAATCTAGCTATAGAATATGCATGTCGTTTATTTAATTGTAAATATGCTAATGTTCAGCCTCATAGTGGAAGTTCCGCAAATATGGCTGTATTTAAATCATTATTAAATATAGGTGATACAGTTATGGGAATGGATTTATCTAGTGGTGGACATTTAACACATGGGCATCCTATGAATTTTAGTGGTTTAGATTATAAAATTGTTAGTTATAGTCTTGATTCTAAAACTGAAATGTTAGATTATGAAAATATAAGAGAAATAGCAATTAGAGAAAAACCTAAGATGATTATTGCAGGTGCTAGTGCATATTCAAGAATTATTGACTTTTCAAGATTAAAAAAAATTGCTGATGAAGTTAGTGCTTACTTCATGGTAGATATGGCACACATTGCTGGCTTAGTAGCTACTAATCATCATCCTTCACCAATTCCTTTTGCTGATGTTGTAACAACTACTACTCATAAAACCTTAAGAGGACCACGCGGTGGTTTAATACTAACAAATAATGAAGAAATAGCTAAAAAAATAGATAAAATGGTTTTTCCTGGCATTCAAGGTGGACCTTTAATGCATGTGATTGCTGCTAAAGCACAGGCTTTTCATGAAGCATTGCAGCCAGAGTTTACTGAATATCAAACTAATGTAGTTAAAAATTCTAAAGTATTAGCTGATATTTTAAAAAAATCTGGATTTAAAATAATATCTGGAGGGACAGATAATCATTTATTTTTAGTAGATGTTAAATCCACATTAAATATTAATGGTAAAGAAGCAGAAACTATTTTAGATTCAATAAATATTACTACAAATAAAAATACTATACCCAATGATACAGAAAGCCCATTTAAAACATCTGGTCTAAGATTAGGTACTGCAGCAATGACTACTAGAGGATTAAAAGAAAAAGATTTTATTATAATAGGAAATATTATATCTGATGCTCTTAAAAATAAAGATAATGAAGTAATATTAAATGAATTAAGAGAAAAAGTATTAAATATAACTAAAAAATACCCAATATATAAGAAGAAAGTATAGTAGATTATTCTCCTTCTTTTTATTTTGTGTTAAAATTGTTATGAAGTGGGAGATATTATGAAAACGGATGAATATAACTATGAACTAAATAAAGATTTAATAGCACAAAGTCCTCTTGAAAATAGAAGTAATTCTAAATTAATGGTTTTTGATAAAAAAACTGGTGATATAGAACATAAACATTTTTATCAAATAATAGATTATTTAAATAAAGGTGATGCATTAGTTGTAAATAATACAAAAGTAATGCCAGCAAGATTATTAGGAATAAAAAAAGAAACTGGAGCAGTTATTGAAATATTATTACTTAAAAATTTAGAAGATAATTTATGGGAAGCTTTAGCAAAACCCCAAAAAAGATTAAATATAGGAATAATTATTACTTTTGGAGATCTTTTAAAGGCAAAAGTTATCAATATTAAAGAAGATGGAATAACAATTATTAAATTAATTTATAAAGGAATATTAATGGAAGTTTTAGAAAAGCTAGGAACAATGCCGTTACCACCATATATTACGAAAAAATTAAAACAGCAAGATAGTTATCAAACCGTATATGCTAAAGAATATGGATCAAGTGCTGCTCCAACAGCAGGGCTTCACTTCACTTCCGAATTACTTCAAAAAATAAAAGATAAAGGAATTAATATTGTTAATATTACTCTTCATGTTGGTTTAGGAACTTTTCGACCTGTCATGGTCGATAATATTTCTAAGCATGAAATGCATAGTGAATATTATATATTAAATAAAGAAGCAGCAGATACTTTAAATATAGTAAAAGAAAAAGGTGGATCAATCATAGCAGTTGGAACTACTTCGGTAAGAACATTAGAAACAGTAAGGCAAAATAATAAAAGGTTTGTTCCATCAAGCGGAGAAACTAATATCTTTATTTATCCTGGTTATGAGTTTAAAGCAGTTGATAAATTAATAACTAATTTTCATTTACCAAAAAGCACTTTATTAATGTTAGTAAGTGCATTAACAACTAAAGAATTTATTTTTAATGCTTATGATGAAGCTATTAAAAACAACTATCGATTTTTTTCATTTGGTGATGCGATGTTTATTAAATAAAAACGATATGTTATAATAATCATAGTAAAGTAAGGTGTAAAATGATAATAAATAGAGATGTCTTAAATTTTTTTAAAACTCATAATATTGATTTTAAAGAACTTGCATCTAGTGATAATAGTTATATTTATAGTACTAGAGATATTAATAAAATAATAGCTGATTATGGAATTTATGATTGTGAAAAAGATGAAGAAGTGAGTATTGGTGATATTATTGGTTGTAATTTTTTTGAAAATCAAAACAATAAAAATATATTTTATGCTTTAAATAATTTTTTTAATGGTTCTGGATCTAGATATCAACAAAGAAGTATTGGTTTGTTAGATTATTCATCAGGTGAAATAATAAATATACTAGGACCTAGTTTTAAAAAAGAGCCAATATATATTGAAGAGTTACCTGAAAATAAATATTTAATTTCAAGTAATGGTTTACATAGATATACGATTTTAAGAACTCATTTTTTAAAAGAAAGTTATCACTTAGATAAAGATTCGAAAGAATTTATGGAATTAAAAGCTAAATATAAAATTCCTGTTAAATTAAAAAAGGTAAATCTAATTAAAACTTATGCTAATTATTTATTAAGTTCTCATCCTGAACTTGGCTTCAATTTAAAATTAGAATTAAATGATAATTATGAATACACGGAAAAAGTAATATTAGAATTAAATAATAAACAATATATATTAGATGAAGATGAACTAATTGATTATTTAAATGATGTCATTAGAAATACTGATTCGCAAAATTATTTTGATTGGATTAAAATTTATTCGGAAAAGTATGAAAGTTTTAAAACTTTTATTAATAATAATTTTGCTTATGTTTTAAGAAAAGATCAAGGAGCTAAAATAAAATGATCGAATATTTAAAAGTTGAAGATGAAATAAAAGAAATGTTAAATTTAAAAAGATCTAATATAATTATTTTAGTAAAAAAAGAGTTAAATATAATAGGTTGTGGTAAGATTATCTTAAGTAGTCTTGATATAGATTTGTTGATTGAAAAAAGTTATTGTGGTAATGGATATGGAAAAAATCTTTTTAATCAGTTAATTGATGAGGCTAAAAAAATAGGTCTTGAGAATCTTTATATATCATGCTCAAACGATGACTATATAATGAAAAAAATAGTATTAGAAGTC
The DNA here is from genome assembly GCA_028684435.1 of Bacilli bacterium. Taxonomy (GTDB): domain Bacteria; phylum Bacillota_I; class Bacilli_A; order RF39; family UBA660; genus DUUS01. Next base: position 16,539 of record JAQUFX010000006.1, on the reverse strand, counting down.
AAAGGAATTCATATATCTACTAGTTATAATGAAGTTAAATATATTATTCCTTTAAACAAATAAAAATTTTAAAGCAAAAAGGATGATTACATGAAAGTAAATTATACTTTAATAAAAAAAGATAAAAATACGCAAGGGAGATTAGGTACTATAAAGACTAATTATGGTATTTTTGAAACTCCTATGTTTATGCCTGTTGGAACGCAAGCCACAGTAAAAACATTATCTCCAGAAGAAATAAAAGCATTAGATGCGGGAATAATATTAGCTAATACTTATCATTTATGTTTAAGACCTGGTGAAGATATAATTGCTAAAGCTGGGGGATTGCATAAATTTATGAATTATGATGGACCAATATTAACAGATAGTGGAGGATTTCAAGTATTTAGCCTAGCTAACCCTAAAGATATTACTGAAGAAGGTGTTACATTTAAAAGCCATATTAATGGTGATAAATTGTTTTTATCTCCTGAAAAAGCAATTGAAATCCAAAATAAATTAGATAGTGATATTGCTATGTGTTTTGATGAATGCCCACCAGCTTCGGCTGATTATAACTATATGAAAGCGAGTATTGAAAGAACTTTAAGATGGGCTGAAAGATGTCAAAAAAGGCATAACAATCCTAAACAAAGTTTATTTGGAATAGTTCAAGGGGGCTATTTTGAAGATTTAAGAAAATATTCAGCTATAGAAACTGTTAAAATGAATTTTGATGGCTATAGTATAGGTGGAGTTGCTAATGATAACGAATCAAAAGAAAATATGTATCAAGCTATTGAATATTCCATTCCTTATCTACCTAAAGATAAAATTCGTTATTTAATGGGAGTAGGAGATCCTATAGATTTAATTGAAGGTGTAATTAGAGGTGTTGATATATTTGATTGTGTCATTCCTACAAGACTGGCCAGACATGGGCATGCTTATACTAAAAATGGTAAAATAAATATCCTGAATAGTAAATATAAAGAAGATTTTACTTCTTTAGATGAATGTAATTGTTATACATGTAAAAATTATACTAAGAGTTATATAAGACATTTAATTGTTGCTAATGAAACTTTTGGTTCTCGTCTTTTATCAATTCATAATTTAAATTTTTTAATTAATATTACTAAAGAAATAAGAACTGCTATTAAAGAAGATAGATTATTAGAGTATCGAGATAATTTTAAGGAGTTGTATTTTGGAAAAGGTTAAACTTAGTTATTTAATTTATTTTATTATTGCTTTAGGAACAATTATTTTATTTATGTCTGCTTATAAAGCTGAAAAAATCTATGAAGAAAAATTAATTTTAGTAACTAATAATAAAATAAAAGAAGCTGCCAAAGAGTGTTATTTAAAAAAAGAATGTGATAATAAAATAAAATTGCAAGATTTGTATGATAAAAAATATTTAGAAGAAGTTATTAATCCAATAACTAAAGAAATAATGGATCGTGAACTTTGCCTTGAATATAAAAATGAAAAAGTTAATTTCTGTGATTAAATAAACATTTTATTAAAAAGACAATTAAATATTGTTTTTTTTAATTGACATAAAATATGTAAATATAAAAAATATCCTTTTATAAAATTGAAAAAGTATTGATTATTTTAGCTTGCTAAGGTATTATGGTGGTAGACAGTGGCATGATGTGGAAGAAAGTGGGGTGTTTTTATGTTAATGGGAGAGTTTCATCATAATATTGATGATAAAGGAAGATTAATAATACCTAGTAAGTTTCGAATTGAACTAGGAGAAAAATTAATTGTTACTCGTGGTCTTGATAAATGTTTATTTATCTATTCATTACCTGAATGGGATAAAATAGTTAAACGATTAAAAACTTTACCATTTACAAATAAAGACGCTCGTAATTTTACAAGATTCTTCTTATCAGGCGCTACTGAATGTGAATTTGATCGCCAAGGTCGAATAAACATTACCTCCCCACTGGTTAGTTACGCCGATTTAACCAAAGAATGTGTTGTAATCGGCGCAAATGACCGACTTGAAATTTGGTCAAGTTATAAATGGGAAGATTTTCTATTTAAAAATGAAGACAACTTAGCAGACATAGCAGAGAATTTATTTACATCTGGTGATTATGAAGCATTATAGTGTTCTCAAAAATGAAGTAATAGAAGGATTAAATATTAATCCTGATGGCATTTATGTAGATGCTACTTTAGGCTATGGCGGACATAGTGAAGAAATATTGAAGCGATTAAGAAGGGGTTTCCTATTCGCCTTTGACCAAGACGAAGATGCTATTAGTTTTGGTCAAGAAAGATTATCTAAAGTTAGTAATAACTTTAAAATAATATATGCCAATTTTAGTAATTTAAAAGCGAAATTATATGATGAAAAGATTACTAAAGTAGATGGTGTTGTATTTGATTTAGGGCTTTCTAGTCCCCAAATTGATGAAATAAGTAGAGGATTTACTTTTATGCATGATGCTCCCTTAGATATGAGAATGGATAAAAATAATAAGCTAAGTGCTTGGGAAGTAATAAATAAATATAAACTAGAAGATTTAATTAACATCTTTTTTACTTATGGAGAAGAAAGATATTCTAAAAGTATTGCTAAAAATATAGTGAAAGAAAGACAAAATAAAAAGATTACTAGAACGACAGAATTAGTTAATATTATTAAATATTCAGTTCCTTTAAAATATTTTTTAAAAAATCATCCAGAAAGACAAATATTTCAAGCCATAAGAATTGAAGTAAATAATGAACTTAATATATTAAAAAACACCTTAAAAGATGTCATAGATATATTAAATCCTAAAGGAAGGATATGTATTATTACTTTTCATTCTTTAGAAGATAGAATAGTAAAGCATATATTTAAAAAAGAAAGTGATATTAATAATTTAGTTAAAGGATTACCTATCATACCAGAAGAATATCAACCTTTAATTAAATTAATAAATAAAAAACCAATTCTTCCTAGTGAAGAAGAATTAAAAGTAAATACAAGAAGTAAAAGTGCTAAATTAAGAATAATAGAAAGGCTTTAAAAATGGGGAAAGTTAAAAAAACTAAATTAAAGTTAATGGACCGTGTTATGATAATGATTATAGTAATATTAGTATTAGCTACTCCTATTATTATTGTATTTTCAAAAAGTGTTCTTTCAAAAACAAATATTGAAGTAGAAAGAATACAAGAAAAGGTCGAAAAACAAGAAACTATTAATGAAAGTATAACTATGAAGATAAATGAACTAGCTAGTTTATCTAATATTCAAGGTGTAGCAAAAGAATTTGGATTAAGTTATAATAATGATAATATTGTAATAATTAAATAGATGGTGATAAAATGAAATTAAAGAACAATTGTGTAAAATTATCGGAATATTTTTTAATCGCAATTGTTCTTTTATTTGTCATAATTTGCGGTAAAATTTTATATATAGCAGTAAGTCCTACTGTAGATGGAATTAATTTAAAAGAATTAGCTGAAAATAATAAATCGGCTAAAAAAATAATTAGAGCTAATAGAGGAAATGTCTATGATTCAGTAGGAGAGATATTGGCTCAAGATGTAAGAGCTTATACAGTAATTGCCTATTTATCTGATAAAAGAACTACTGATATTACTAAACCTAAACATGTTTTAGATAAAAATCAAACCGCTAATGAATTAAGTGAATTAATCAATATGACTCCTGAATATATTTTAGAATTATTAAATTATGATGCTTATCAAGTTGAATTAGGCCCTGGAGGAAGAGGAATTACTGAATTAAAAAAACAACAAATTGAAAAATTAGATTTACCAGGAATAGATTTTATTCAAACAACTAAAAGAGATTATCCTTATGGGGATTTTGCTTCTTATATTATCGGTTATGCTCGCAAAAATAATCAAGAAGAAATAGCTGGTGAAATGGGTATTGAATTAAAATATAATGAAGAGTTAAAAGGTATTAATGGCAGTTTACTATATCAAAAAGATGCTTATGGTTATCAAATAGCTAACACACCCGAAACATTATTACCAGCAATAGATGGTTATGATATTCATTTAACAATTGATTCAAATATTCAAATGTATTTAAAAAATGCTATTATGGAATTTGAAACTAAATCTTTAGATTGGGGAACTATAACAGTTGCAGATGGTAAAACAGGTGCAATAATAGGCTCAGCATCATTTCCTAGTTTTGATCCTAATGTATTAAAAATTACCAATTATAATAATCCTTTAACATCATATGCCTATGAACCAGGGTCAACGATGAAAATATTTTCCTTTATGGCTGCTATCGAAAATGGTTTATATAATGGTGATGAAACTTATCAATCAGGAACCGTATTAGTTGATAATTATACTATAAAAGATTGGAATAATATAGGGTGGGGTAAAATCACTTTTAATACCGGTTTTACATATTCTTCAAATACAGCTGCTGTAAGACTTGCTCAAAAATTAGGTCGAGATAAATTAACTGATTTTTATGAAAATTTAGGTTTTTCTAAACCGACCGGAATTGAATTACCAAATGAATATACTGGTAAAATAGAGTTGGTAGCTGAGTCAGAATTAGCAAGTTCAGCATTTGGTCAAGGAATAACAACAACTCCTATTCAGCAAATTCAAGCACTTACATCTTTAACTAATAATGGTATCATATTAAAACCTTATATAATATCTAAAATTATCGACCCTCGAACAAATAATTCAATTTATGAGGGTAAAAAAACTGAATTAAATAAAGTGGCAAGTAAGGAAACAATAACAAAAATAATTGATTTAATGGATTTAACCGTTAATGGAGAAGATCCGGCAGTTACGGGGCGAAAATATAAAACTGATGCTTTAACTTTAATTGGAAAGACTGGAACAGCTCAGTATATAGATGCTAATGGCAAATATACAAATGGTAATTATCAAAGTATAAAATCTTTTGCTGGAGTATTTCCGAAAAATGCTCCGCAATATATTATTTATGTTTCAGTAAAGAATTTTGGTGGGTCGACAATTGATTTATCTAATGTAGTTAAGTCAGTAGTAGAATCAATTGCAAAGTATAAAAATATTGAAAATCGAGAAACTGATACCGATAAATCAAAAATAGTAAAAATAGAAAGTTATATTAATAAAAATAAAGATGGAGTTATTGAAAATTTAACACAACTTAACTTATCCCCAATTATCATTGGTAATGGAAGTACTATAATTAATCAATATCCTTTAAAAGAAACATCAGTTATCACTAACAGTAAAATATTTTTATTAACTAATGGTAATGAATTTATGATGCCTAATGTAATTGGATGGAGTAGTAGTGAAATATTATCACTAGTAAATATTATGAAATTATCATATAATATAAATGGATATGGGAAAGTAATAGATGTATCTATTAAACCAGGAACAATTATTAATCCAGAAGATATTTTACATATATCATTAGATAATAGGAGTGTAGTAAATGAAAAAGAAAAAGAAAAAGAAGAATAAATTAAAAAAGAAAGTAATTAATTTTCTAAAATCTTATAAAGCTATTATACTTGCCTTAATTATAATTGTTATCGTATTACTTACTTTTTGTAATCATTTAATGAAATCTAGTAAAACATATATGTTTAGTGGTAAGAGTGATTATGTTACTATCTTAAATGGAGTAATAAATTTAAATTATGATGTCAAATTATTAGAAGGTTCTGATATAGAGTATATAAATGAACAAGATTATGTCGTTACTGAATATAAAATAGGATATTATGTAGATAAAGATAATACCTTACTACCTTTAGCAATTAAAAGTGGCGAAGATGAAATAGGTCTATCTTTAAAAGTGATTTTAAGTGAAATAAGTGCTTATAATATAGCTGAACCTTATCATAATAGTACTTATTTTACTAAAGAAAAGATCAAATCCCTCGAAAATGGCTTATATTTTATTATTGAAGCTAAAACAGCAGATGGAAAAGAAATCCTTGATAAAATTGAATTAAGTTTATCCAAAGTATCTAAATGATACTTTTTTAATATAAAAAAAGATAAAATATATTTATCTTATGAATTGATTACTATTTTTATTTGTTTCAGTAATACTTAAAATAGTAGTATTTTTAAAAATAGATTCTATATTATCTTCAATTTGATTAGATTTAATCTGGAATATAAACTGATATTTTTTCCCAATTTCAATATTTTTTATTTTTTGAATTTTAACTTTCTTTTTATTATTATTATTATTATCAGATATAGTTAAATATATATTATCTTTATCAATATTTTCTATTTTTTCAATATTATATGTTCTAATAAATACATGATTGGTTATATCTAATATGTTTTTATTATTAATAGTAGGACATTCATAGTTATTAAATTTTAATTTCCAAGATACTACTAATACATCATTTGAATGATGACAATAAAATACATTAAATAAAATACCTTGATCAACATAATTATAATTATCTAGTACTTTATGTTTTGAAATAATAGGGCTTTTTTTAAAAACTTTAGCATTTATTGTATCAAGTATTATAGCATCTAGTATAAAAGCTATAATTAATATAATAATTATTAATATATATTTAAATAATTTCTTCATTTACAAAAACCTTTATTGTATCCCATTTGTTTAGTGCCAATATATATATCATTATTTTCTGATAAAGTATGACAGACTAAGATATTAAAATCTTCTCCGGAATAAATTTTACTTCCACCATCATCAAACGAAGCTTCTGGCCTTGTAGTAAAGTTTTCTATAATATAATAAATGGCATCATTATCAATTTGTAAATAATCTGATAAACTAATTGTGTTATTATTTTCGTCAGTAATTTTTATATCATCCAAACAATATGTATAGATACTTCTTTTGTCATCGAAAAAGTAGTATTTTTTAGCTTTTGAGCCACAATTTTCACGCTTTATGACATCTATGCTAGTAACATTACCATTTTCTATAAACCATGCGTATGTGCTTAAATAAAGAGGCCCAACATTAATTTTTTTATCGCATATTTTACAATCAAATATACTATAACCTAGACCATAGTATTTTGTTCCCATGAACTTAGTATCATTATATATATTTACATGACGATAAGAAAATACAGGTTTTTTATCATTTTTTAATCTAGCATAATCAAAAAATGCAAATATAGTACCTAAAAGTACTATTGATGTAATGATTATTAAAGTAATTTTAAATCCTTTTTTCATAAATGCCATCCTAAGAAAATAGTATCATATAAAGAATAAAAAACCAAATAAAAAAGCCCATATTGGACTTAATATTTAATTATTTTCTTTTGGCTAAAATATTTAAATTTCCTATATTTTGAATAGAAAAATCTATGCTAGTATCACCATTATTTCTAAAAGTAGCAGTCATTTCAGGTATGAGAATTTTCATTCGATTAACATCAAAAATACCCTTTAAGTTTTCTGGTGTATTAAGAAGTTGGTCTTCAAGTAATAGATAAATTGCATATAACAAATCTATACCATTCATATTTAAAAATTCATCCCCCCAATAAAGTAACTGATAAAAATTTTTATTGTATTCAGAAAAATGCATTTTTACTTGTAATTTGTTTAAAGAGATAAATTTTCTAATTAATTTCCATAATTCTAATTCCGAGCCATCTTCTTCATAAGATGTTTTAATTAGATTAATTAGTTTTGTAGAAACAGGATAATCTTTACCAATATTTTCAGATAAACTAGTTAAATCTAATCCCCAATTACTAAAAATGTCATTTATTTCTGAAATTAATGATATATATTGTTTACTTTCTTCTTTAATATTATTGAATGCCTCAATTTCATCCATGGATATTTCCCCCAATCAAAATAATAAATATTATTTTAACATAAAAAACTGATAATTTATTAATTTGTTATCAGTATGAAAGGATTTAATATAATTATTTATTATTATATTAGAAATTTTCGAAAAAAATAACGGCAAAATTATATTAATTTTTAATGGAATCTAAAGTAAGGTTATATATGAAATTTATAGAATGTTTTAAAAAGTTTATATAATAATGCGAGTTTGCTCAAATAAATAATATGAGTTTTAGTTAAATTTCAGGTTAATTGCCATTTGAAATTATTAAACCTATGTTATAATTAAATTAATAAATAATAATTTAAAAGTGAGTTGAATAAGAGTGAAAAAAAATTTTTTAAAAGTTATTCTAATATTACTAGGAACAGTTATTTCAATTGGAATAATAGTGTTTATTTTCAAAATATATCAATTAAATAATTTAGAAAAGATGAGTTCTGATAATATGATAAAATATGTAACAAAAAATGATGATAATATTAAAATTTCTATTGCTATAATAAAAGATGGAGTGGTTAATTTTCAGATTTATGGTAAAGATGGAAAGCAAGAAGAATATACAAAATATGACTATGAAATTGGTTCAATCAGTAAAACTTTTGTGGCATTAATGCTTTCAAAAGCTATAAACGAAAAAAAAATTAATCTTAATAATTCTATTAGTGAATATTTAAAACTTGATAAAGATAAATATTATCCAACAATAGAAAGAATTATAACCCATACTTCTGGTTATAAAAATTATTATTTTGATAAACAAATGATAAATAATAATATCAATGAAGATAATGATTTTTATGGAATTAGTAAAGAAAAGATACTGCATAAAGTTAAAAATATTAATTTAAAAGATAAAGATTATAAATTTGAATATTCAAATTTTGGCATATCTGTTATCGGACTTGTGTTAGAAAAAATTTATAATAAAGATTTTGTTAGTCTTATGAATGAATTTATTGTTAATGATTTAAGTCTTAAAAATACAAAAGCTGCTACTTGTACTGGAAATTTAAAAAATTATTGGAATTGGAAACAAGATGATGGATATATTCCAGCAGGAGCTATTATTTCAAATATAGAAGATATGGCAAAATATTTAGAACTATATATAAATGATAGAAAAGATTATGTAAAAGGCACATATACAGAATTAAAGCAAATAAATGCTAATAACTTTATATATGAAAAGCTGGATATTAGAATTGATGAGATTGGGATGACTTGGATGATTGATACAAAAAAAAATATTGTTTGGCATAATGGAGGAACAAGTAATTTCAATAGTTATATGGGCTTTAATAAAGAAAAGAATATTGGAGTAGTTATTTTTAGTAATATAGCTTCAAATAAAAAAATACCTATGACAGTTATAGGGGCAAAAAAAATGAATGAATTATATAACAATAATTAAAATGCAAGTTTGAGATTAATGAAAATTGTAATGAAATTCGTTTTTTGAAGTATATTGTTAAAGCTGAAAATTTAGTAATTCGAATTTTTGTATTTATATTTTAAGGAGTATTGATAAAATGAAAAATAAAAAAAAATTAATTAATTGGTTATGCTTATTTGGAATATTGAGTTTAATCTTTTATTTATTACACGATATAATTGGTGCTCTGAATTATCCTAATTATAATTGGCTAAAACAAGCAGTAAGCGATTTAACAGCCGTTGATTCACAGTCATTTGTAGTTTCGATTGGTTATGTAACAATATATAAAATGTTTAGTTGCCTTTGTTGTGCTCTAGTTTGTATTTTGGTAAAGGATGAAAAAAGTAAATTATTAAGAATTGGAATATATTTGTTTTCGATTATGACTTTTATTTCAGCTATTGGTTATGCTTTATTTCCTTTGTCAAGTTCAGGATTTGATAGAACTTTTCAATCGATTATGCATATTTATGTTATTACAACATTAGTAGTTTTATTATCAATAATTTCATTAGTAATGATTGCAATAGGATCGTTAAAAGGAGAAGTAAAACACAATGCACTAGGTATTTTAGCAATATCCTCTTTAAGTTTAATGTTTATTGGAGCAATTGGATGTAATGTTGTTTCAAAAGAATATTTTGGTTTAGTAGAGAGATGTAGTACTTACAGCGCTGTTATATTTACGGCTATATTAGGAATATACGGTTTTTTCTTTTCTTCCAAAACAGAAAAGTAAGTATAATACTTGAGTATTATGTTAAGTTAATATATGATTTTAAAATCTACTTTTTTACGATAGAATATTATTGATAATAAATGAAATTCTAAATAAACTTTTCTACATTCTTATAGTAACATATACATAAACATCCACAATCATATAATTTTTTTTATTTGTTAAGGTTTGTAGTAAACTTATGCCTAATCAATTTTTTTATTATACTTTTAATGGAGGCATAATAAATGGAAAAATTGATAATTCAATTAATAATATTAATATAGAATTAATTGATACCAAATTATGCAGAATTAGCTAGATAGTATGGTATTAAATTTCAATATAAAAATAGATTGTTCCTTTCTTTAGGTAACAATCTATTTTTAACTTTTTTTTATAATTTGAATGCCACTCCCTTATAATTATTACAAATATAAGGGGTAGCAAGGTTCTCATATCTGGTGACCCGTACGGGATTTGAACCCATAAATGCATGCGTGAAAGGCATGTGTGTTAACCGTTTCACCAACGGGCCATCTAAATGGTGGGCCTGAATGGACTTGAACCATTGACCTCACGCTTATCAGGCGTGCGCTCTAACCAACTGAGCTACAAGCCCATTTGATGGGAACCTCTTACATTCTATAATAAAAAGAGGTTTTTTGCAATACTTTTTTATTTAATAATCCTTATTTGTTATAATTCCATATCCCTAACTGTCCTTTAGCTTTAATAGGTTTATTATATTTTATTATATTATTTAATTTAAAAGCATAGTAATCGATATAATTTTCTTCATATATCAGGTTATTTTCTTTTTTTAATTTATTATCCAATTTAGAATCAACTTTAAGACAGTCAATAATATTTACTTCACCTATTATACATCCAGTAGGGTATTTTATATTTAAATGTTTGAATTTAGATATTATATCTTTATCAATCGTTTGACTGGCATGAATTAATATTTTACCTCGGTATTTTGTTTTCCAAGTTCTAAATTCATATTCTTTATAGCCGTTTATAATTAGTGAAGCCCATGGTTGTTTTATGCTTATTGCTTTCATCTTAACTTTTTATAATATTATCGATAAAATTTTTGTCTTTTGCTTCTTGAGTTTCAAACCAGTGTTTAGGACATAAGGCTTCATATTCATCTGATCCGACAATAACTTCTACATCTTTAATACCTTTATAATTTGTGTGAGTAGCGGGTGCTTTACATCTAGTGCAGCGAGCATTTAATTTATCAATTGAAGTTGCAATTGAGATTAAAAAAGGTGCTATACCAAAAGGTTTTCTTTCGGAATTAAAGTCTAGTCCAGCTAAAAAGATATTAATTCCTTTTTGATAGTTTAAATATTCTAATAATAAAATAACTTTATTTATTCGTTTTTCTCTTTTTAGAAAAAAATCACTTGTTAATAGTTTTTTATTTTCAGGTAAATTTTCAAAAAAATTAATTTCATCGATAAAGATATCTGTTGTTTTATCAGTTAGATAATCTTTAATTTGTAATAAATTATTAATTGAGATAGCTTTTATTTTATTACCACTTCGTGGAATAACAAAACCTTGATCTCTTGTATCTTTTTCTGGTTTAAAAACCAAGATATTATCTTTGCTATTATAAGAAGCGGCATTATAATATTCTTCGATTCTTTTTGATTTTGAACTAAACATGGGACCTGTTACAAATACAATCATATACTTCACCTATATTAACTATAACATAATTAGATTTTTTTTAAAATGATATTTTACTTTAAAAAAAGTTAAAAATGTAGTAAGATTATAGAGGTGATAAAATGAGCAAAATTTTAATAAAATTAATTAATCTATACCAAAATACACCACTTAAAATGCATTCTTATTGTCGTTTTACTCCGACTTGCAGCCAGTATATGAAAGAAGCAATAATAATGTATGGATCAAAAAAAGGTTTTTGGTTAGGATTAAAAAGATTATTAAAATGTCATCCTTTTGGTAAAAATGGATTTGACCCAGTAAAGGAGAATTTATGAAAAATATTTTAAAAATAATAATGGTATTTATTATCATAATAAGTATAACTGGATGTATTAAAAAAGATAATTTTGAAGATATAAATATCTATACTACTGTACATACCATTGAATATATAACTAGTGTATTATATGGTGAATATTCAACGATAAATAGTATCTATCCAGATGGTAAAGATATTTCTGAATATACCATTACTAATAAAAAAATGGAAGAATTTAGTAATAGTGAATTATTTATCTATAATGGATTAAGTACGGAAAAACAAATAGCAGCATCGCTTATTAATAAAAATAAAAAAATAAATATTATTGATGTATCACAAGGTTTAGAAATAAAAGATGAAGAAACGGAATTGTGGATAAGTCCTTCAAATTGTTTGATGATTGCTCAAAATATTAAAAATGGTTTAAAAGAATATATAACTAATAAATCAATTTTAGATAGCATTGATCAAAATTATGAAAATTTAAAACTTCAAATATCTGAATTTGATGCTGAATTAAAATTAATCGCTGAAAATGCCGTTAATAAAAATATTATTGTAGTTAATAGTTCCTTTGATTTTTTAAAAAAATATGGTTTTGAAGTAATAAATATTAGCTATGAAGATAAAGAATTATCGACAACAACATTTAGTAAAGCTAAAAAAGCTTTTAACAGTAATGAAAATTCTTATTTATTTGTCTTACAAGGAACAGATACAACTAGTAAAGATATTAAAGATTTAGTAGATAATGGTGCTAAAATCGTAACCATTAATTCCATGGTAAACTTAACCGATGAAGAAAGAGAAAATGATAAAAATTATATGACCTTCATGAAAGAATTTATTGATGCCATAAAAACGGAAGTATACTAAAACCTTCCGTTTTTTAATTGACAATACCTGATAGTTATTGTAAAATTAGTTTAGGTTTGGAGCAGTACTCAAGCGGCTGAAGAGGCGCCCCTGCTAAGGGTGTAGGTCGGGTAACCGGCGCGGAAGTTCAAATCTTCTCTGCTCCGCCAATTTTTTTTGTCTTCTTAGCTCAGTTGGTAGAGCAACTGACTCTTAATCAGTGGGTCTAGGGTTCAAATCCCTAAGAGGACACCAAAATAAAATCAACTCCATTTTTGGAGTTTTTTTTGTGTGATGTTATATCAAACATTGCCAAATTATGGTACAATTTAATTGCAGTAAATCTTATATAAAATTTAGAAAGGATACAATATTATGAGAATTGAAAGAATAGATATTAATAATTCATTTACAAAATTCAACGATGCACAAACAATAGATTTAACCGAAAATAAAAGCAATTGTATATTTATTTATGGTAGTAATGGTACTGGTAAAAGTTCATTATCAAAACTTTTTTACGCAAGTAATCTAAAATTAGATATGAATGATAGATATAAAGAAAATCTATCGTTACTAAAAACTATAAATAGTGAAAACAATATGTCTGTAAGTATTTGTTATAATGATGAGTCATTTACTACTTTTGATAATAGTGATATTATCAATCCAAAAAAGATACCAGTTTTTAACAAGTATTATATAGACTCAAAAATAACATATCAATCAAATTTTAAAAACAATAAATTTCAAGAACAATTTCTAAATTACGGAATTGAATTAGAGTCAAAAACAAAATATAATCAAAAAATTCAGGAGCTTGAAGAAAATAAGTCAAAAGCTATAGAATTATCTGAAAGTGCAAATAAAAAAATAGAAAACGGGATTTTACAAACAATTAAAGATACTGGAACTACAAAAGCAAATCAAAAATACACTAATGAATATAATTTTAAACACTTCTTTAATTTAGAACCCCAAAATATTCCTACTGATGGTTTGGAAAAATTTAGAGATGGTCATAAGGGGTTTATTTCAAGTTTAAAAGACTTAAACGAAGATGATAGTATTAAATTTAATATAAATGAATTCAATAATTTAGAAGAATTAAAAAAGAATGTTATTAATATAAATGAAATTATTAAATTTAATGAAGATAAATCTAAACTTGACTTTGTTAAACAATATTTAGACAATTTTGAAATAGATAAAAAGGATTGGAAAATACAAGGAACGTATTTTATTAATGACAATAAATGCCCCTTTTGTGAACAAGATACTAGTAATGTTAATATTGTTAATATGTATAAAACTTATATAGAAAGTAATTTAAAGAAAACAGAAGATTTTATAAATAATCAAATTAAGTATTTTGAAAATGAAAATAAAAACATTGATTTTCAATATAGTATTAATGAAACTAAAGCAAAGAACATTGATAAAATATTTCAAAGCAATGTTAATAGTGAATTAAAAGCATTTGTTGATAAAATTAAAGACTTCAATTCTCAAATCATCGATTTATTAAAGAAAAAATCAGAAGATGAAAATATTTATATTGATTGTACGAGTAGTTTGGAAAATATTAATATTGCCTTATTAGACGAATCATTACAAAATTATACTTCACTAGTAAAATATATTTCTGAATTAAATACTAAAATTGATAATGGCAAAAAAGAAAAAAACAAAAGTAATGAAGAATATTTAAATACTACTGGAAAATACTTAGTTTATAATTTAGTTCGAGATGATTTAAATGAATTTAAAAAGTTGTATTTACAATCAAAAAAATTGAATGATGAAATCATAATTTTAAAGAAAGAATATCAAGAAGAAGTTAAAGACAAGAATGAATTATTAAAAACAATAAATAATTTTTTAAATGATTTCAGTATTACAAATTATAGAGTTAATGAAAATTTCGATTTGTTTCTTAATGATTGTGAAGTAAGTTCTAGTGCAGAAAAACTGTTAAGCGATGGAGAAAAAAATATAATAGCTTTTGCTTTGTTTCTATCTGAATTAAAGTTACTCTATACAAATGATGAAAAAGATGTAATATTTATAGATGACCCTATTACTTCTGTTGATTATCCAAATCTTTATAGTATGTATAATCATATAAAAAATATAATTTCTGAAAATAGAAATTCTCAAATTATTGTAACTTCTCATAACACTATTTTTCTCAATTTATTTAAATTCAGTTATAAAAATAATGCTTTATATTTTAAATTGAAAGAAGATGAAAATGAAAAAACTAGGATTTATGAAGATACTGATATTTTAGATTCGATATATTTAGAAAAACTTAAAGAAATATATAATATATCTGTTTCAAAAAATATTAATTCTAAACAAAAGTTATACATTCATAATTATTGTAGATATGTATTAGAGACAATTTCAAGATTTGAATATCCTAATTATAATAGTGACTCGAGTTCTTCAATAAATTATATAAATGAACTAAAAAATCAATATAAAGATATAGAGAATAGTCCCATATCTAAAAATAACTTGGATGTTTTAAGTAATATAGTTAATAAAGGTTCTCACGCAACTTTAGAAATTGTACATGATAATGAACTTTTTGATGATAAACAATATATAAAATGTTGTAACACAATCATAGCAATAATTAGAGATAAATATAATGGACAATATAATTTGTTAACTAAAGATATTGATTTAGAAGCAAAAACTAAAATTGAAAACAATGTAGTTGTTACTGAATTAAATTAAAAAAGATAGTTAAATCAGTTAAATTGATCAGCTATCTTTTTTCGCGTTAAATAACTTATTCATCTTATTTACTACTTCATCATCTAAAAAGCTTGAAATATGACTATAAATCATATCTGCAGTACTACTATTTGCATGTTCTAAAGGAGTGGGAAAAACTCACCTAGCTATATCTATCGCGTATTCTGTAGCCATTAGGCACAACAGTATATATTTTATCAAGTTTAATAAACTAATAATAACATTAAAAAATGCTTATAATGAGGGTTCATTTGATAAACGAGTTAAACATTTCTTTAAATATAAACTATTGATAATAGATGAGGTAGGATTTAATGAAATATCACCTCTTGAAGCTAAACTATTCTTTTAATTAATTGATTTGAGATACACTAAAAGATCAACTATATTTACTTCTAATGACGTTTGATAAATGGCCACAAATATTAGGTAATGATAAAATGATTACAAAAGCAATCTTAGATCGTATATTACATCATTCATATTTGTTTAATATACCTGGCCCTTCTTATAGGATTAAAGATAAACTTAAATTAAATAAAAGTGAGGAAATTTAATTGCACACTTTTGAGGAACCTTATATTGACATTTATATCAAATTCGCTTTCGCAAAATTAACTTTGTCATCAGTCTGCAGATTGAATAACATTTAATCTTTTTATTTCTTCCATAGTATAATAATTTTCTTTCATACGTTACCTCCTAATGAGGTAATATTATAAACTAATTTAGGACATAATCATAAACTAATTATAATAGGACATTATCACAAATTAATTACAATCTAAGGTTTGATAGTGTCAAGAATTTGTAGGTTAAATATTAAAAAAGTTGTAAAAAAGTAAAAAAACAAATTAAGCGAAAGTGAAATCTGTTTTTTTAATACATTAATTAAAATATATATCATGAAAAAAACT
>JAQUFX010000042.1 GCA_028684435.1 Bacilli bacterium | reverse complement strand
CCATATTATGCTGTTGCTATTTTTTGTATGGCTTTTGGTGACGGAATAGCACCTATATTAGCAAATAAGTATAAAAGTAAAGTTATTTATAATAATAAAACCATCTTTGGAACACTTACTGTATTTATTATTTCCATTATTATCATTATAATATTTAATTTATATTTTGAACTTAATTTTAATATATTAAAAATACTTTTAATAGGATTAAGTGCATCTATTTTAGAATTAATTGGTACTAAAGGTTTAGATAACCTAACCTTGCCATTAGGTTTATTTATTATTTTAATATTAATAGGAGGATTATAATATGTTTTTAAGTGTTCTTTTTCCATCAATTTTAGCATTATTTGCCTTATATAAAAACAAAATTACTAATAGCGGTATAATATTATCATGGTTACTTGGGATAATAATATGTTGTCTAGGAGGATATACTGCTTTCTTAGCTCTTACTATAGTATTTATATTAACGATTCTTTCTGATAAAATAAAATCAACTAGAGATGATAAAACAAGAAATATTATGCAAATTATTAGTAATGTATTAACAGCATCTATTTGTATAGTATTATTTTATTTTACTAGTAATAATATCTTTTATATTATGTATTATTGTGTAATTGCAGGTAGTTTATCTGATACTTTAGCAAGTAGTATTGGAACCTTATCGAAAAGTAAACCGATAAATATATTTACTTTAAAAAAGCTTAAGATTGGTGAATCGGGAGGAGTTTCTTTATTAGGTTTATTTATTTCATTAGTAGGTGGCATGGTAATGGGTTCAATCTATTTAATAGCCCAATTTAATTTAATGAATTTCATTATAATATCAGTAATGGGTTTCCTTGGATCTGTTTTTGATAGTGTAATTGGTACTTTATTTGAAGCAAAATATAAATGCTTAAAATGTCATAAAAAAACTAATAATAAAATACACTGCATGAAAAAAACTAAATTAATAAAAGGTTATTCTTTTATAGATAATAATATGGTTAATTTGTTAAGCAATATATTTGTATTTTTAATTAGTTATTTTATTTTAAAATAAAAACAATCAATGATTGTTTTTTATTCTAGCATGTCTTCAATAATATCATTTGTTTCTTCTTCAATTTTAGGTTGAGTAGGATTAATTGGTTTTTCTTCAATAATATTTTCGCATATTGTTACTGTTAAAGAATTAATATTTGATATTAAAGTTGATGATTTAACACTTTGTTTTAAAATTTCATTATTAATACAAATATTACTTTGTTCTTTTTTAACAATAATATTTAAATTTCTAGTACTATTCCATTCATTTAAATAATTATAATTTTGACCCACGAAATTCGGTAAAGTTTCTTTTCTTTTTTCATAATAATATTTATTACCTATAACTTCTTCTTCGTATATTTCATTAACTGAGAATGTAAAGGTTTTTATAATTTCTGGTTTTTCTAATTCTAAATTAACTTTCATAGCTTTTGTTATTTCATTTAAACTTTGTTCATAATACTGAGTTGTACTATTACCATTAATATTAAGACTGTAACAGGATAAGTAGGTTTTCTGAATATTTATAAATCCATTTTCATTTAAATTATTTTTGAATAATAACGACTTTCCAACATTATAGAAATTTAACATTTCTTTAGTCTGAATATTAGTATCTAAATTTTTACTAACAGCATTAAGTACTTTATGAAAATCGTTAATGTTGCGAATTGATTTAGTTTTAAATAAAATTGCTTTTAATACTAATTGTTGATTTTGAACTCTTTTAAAATCACTTATTATAAAAGCTTTTCTAACTCTTGAAAGAGCAAGAGCTTGCTCGCCATTTAATACTTGTGGTCCTTCTTTTAAACAAATATTACGTGAAATACGATTACTATCTTCTAGGCAATATTCTGATTTAAAGTCTGGTTTGGGAACATCGACATAGATTCCTCCTAGGGCATTAACTAAGTCAACAACGCCTTTAAAATTCATTTTTACGTAATAATCAATATCAATTTTGGTTAAGTTTTCAATGGTATCAATCATACATTTTGTACCATATCCAGCTGCTGAGTTAATTTTGTTTTCATTGTTATTATTACAAGCAATTGGTACATGAGTATCTCTCGGAATACTAAACATAACAGCACTTAATGTTTTAGGATTAAAACTTACTAGCATTAAGGCATCACCATTAAAAGCTGCATTTTGAGCTAAACCATTATATTTAGAGTCAACTCCTATTAGTAAAGCCGTAAATGGTTCGGTTACTGATTTGTTCGTTCCTTCAACAAGATCTTGATTTTTCATTTCTTTACTATAACTATCTATTACTTTTGTATCATCTTTAATAGTGTTAAATTCATTATTATATACAATTACATAGTTACTAGTAATAAATAAACCGTCAATATTATTATTATACAAATCATTAATTAAACTAATATAATCTTTATAGAATTTTATTTTATATTTTTTATTATTATTTTCAATATATTCTTTAGGAAGTACATAACCTTCTATATCTTCTTCATTAGATATCATTCCGACGGTGTTTATTTTTTTAGTATTAGATAAGG
Source organism: Bacilli bacterium (assembly GCA_028684435.1). Lineage (GTDB taxonomy): Bacteria > Bacillota_I > Bacilli_A > RF39 > UBA660 > DUUS01. Next base: position 4,933 of record JAQUFX010000042.1, on the reverse strand, counting down.
CAACTAAATTAGTGGTATAAGTTATGACATCTTTATTAATATTATCAATAAAACGATAAGTTTTATTGATATAATAAAAACCTAAACAATTTATAACACTAAAAATTAATGCTATAATACCCATTATTATTATCCAAATATGTTTTTTTAATATTAAAAAAACAAAATTACCAATTATATAGAGAGTTAGTATGACTGTAAGGGTAAATATTAATACATAACGAATAAATGATTCAATACCATTTAAAAGAAGTAGACCTTGGGAAATTAAAATGATACTTACTAAAAATATTATTAAGATAGTATAAAAATAAAAACGAAAGTATTTATTGGTTTTTTGTAATTTTTTCTTTAAGTTTTTCATAGCCCCTCCTTATTTATAAATTATACAATAAATTACATTATTAATAAAGAAATAAAAAGAGATATAAAATATCAATTTACATCTCTTTTCGATAAATTATTAAGATAATTTGATTTCATAACGGCATCATTTAAGGTCATTTTTCTTTTGACATTGACATTATTTTCGTTTAATTTATTAATATTAATTTTTTTACCAAATTGATATTCACCGTTGGCAATATAACTTTTACCGTCATACCAACTTCCATCTGGAAAAAATACTAGTTCTTGGTAAGAAGGATCTAAAATATCATTACCGATATAATAATTAGAGTAATATTCTACTCCAAATAAATTTAAAATGGTAGGTAGTATATCAAGCTGAGAATTAGTTTTTCTTACTGTTTTTCTATAATCTCCATTACTCCAGATGAAAAATGGGGTTTTATTTATTAAATTATTATCAGTAACTTTATGTTCATCAAGTAATGATTTATCTTCTAAAGTATATAGATAATGATCTGTAAATGCCACGATAACAGTATTATCTAACATATTATTTTTTTCTAAATGTTCAAGTAATAATGACATAAAATAATCAGTTTCTTTAGCTTGTAATTTTAAACATTCATATTCAGTTAAACCTTGTTCTTCTGTTAGCATACTACATGTACCTCTTGTTGTTTTATATGGCATATGAGCTGAATATGTAATAATAAATGACATAGATAAACCTTCACTATTAAATATTAATTTATTAAATTCATCATTTAATATTAATTCTCGATCAAGCCAATAGTCGGTATTATTATTATATTTGGAAATGTCTTTTAAACCATAATAACTATCAAAACCGAAACTTTTATAATTAACGCCTCGAGAGTAATATTCTCCTGTATTCATATGAAACGCATTAGATTTATATCCTGATTTTCTTAATAAATTTGGAAGTGAATAATCATAATTATTTCTGCTAAAAGAGTAAGCATTTTGATTGTAATTATAAGCCGATGAATATCCCGTATTAATCATAAATTCTGAATTAAAGGTTGAACCTCCACCAGAAGTAAATGAATAATGATTAGTAAAATTAATAGAATTTTTCATCATTTTATATGTAGTAGGCATAACTTTTTTTGTAACTAAGAAATCATCTATACTTTCTAGTTGGACTAGTATTATATTTTTATCTTTAAATATACCAGTATAATTATTAATATTTCCAAGTTTTTTTTCTTTAAAATTTTCTTTTAATAAATTAGTTTCTTCTTTATTTAACTTTTCGGAATCTCTAATAAAATTAACATAAAAATTTCTGATATTATATTGATACATTCCTGAAATCATCATGCTTTTATTGTTATCATTAAAGGATTTATAAATGCTTCTTGGATTGCGCCAATCATCCCACTCGATACTGTCTCTTACATTTCCTAATAAAAATGGTAAAATTGAATAACAAGTAATAAATATTAATAAAATACTAACAATTTTAAAAGGTTCAAGCTTATGATTATGATTAATTAATTTAAATCCTTTTATTGTTAAATAAATACTAATGATAGTTGTTAATATAACCCATAACTTAATATTTAATAAAACAGAATTAAGATAAGCAGTTCCTTCTCCAGCTAAAGTTATGACACTCCAATCAAAATAGATATTAAAATATGAATAATAAATGGCATGAACTAAAAATAATATTAAAGATAAAATATAAGAAATTAAATATATTTTTTTTCCTAATTTGGCTTTTAAATTATAAGTTAGTAATAATATAAATGTAATCCATAATATTGTAAATAAATTAGGTATTAATCGATACCAACCATAAAAATTAATTGAATTAAAATAAAATATTCTAAGGGCTAGATCAAGAATTAACATTGAAAAGAATAAGTAGGTATAACCTCGATTATTTATTAAGAATATAGATATCCTTTTATGTATGTTTTTTAATAAATTTAAGTTTTTTTCATAAATTATATTTATTTTCTTTTCTAATTTTTTATAAAATATTACACAAATAAATAATATAAGACCTATTATAGATGCGATGATACCATTTTTATAAAAAGGGGCTTTATAAATTATCTCAACTGTATGGTATCCTTTTTCAATTTCGAAGCCTATAAAAGCATTATCTACTTTTATGCGAGATACTCTTTCACCATCTACATATGCTTTAAAACCTTTTGTTTCATGAGGAATTGTTAATTTAAAATAGCCATCTTCTTTAACATTAACAGAACCATAAATAGAATTGGAAGTGATTTTATCTTTATCAATATTAAATGGAGATATATTATTATTAATATTTTTAAGTTGATAATAATCTATTGTATAAAGTTTTAAATCACTTAACTCATATTCTCCTTTTGTAAAATATACATCTAAATTACTAAATGGTATATTTTTAGATATTACATATTCAAAATTATAATTATTATTATGGTATTTCCAGTTTGAACAAGAAAGTGAATTAGTAATATTATTTATAGTTATATCGGTGCTACAAACATTACCATTTTTTTCTTTATTCATTTTAAATTGGATAATTAATATTTTATTATTAATTTCTTTATTTAAATAGATGTTAAAATTACCTTTATCTAAAGAATTAATATATAAATGATTATTATCTTTTAATTCATAATTTAAATTACTATGATTGGTTATAGTGATTTCTGGATTAATAGCATTAATATTTGATTTATAAACATTATCTAAACTTTTATTTACAATAATATAATTAAGAAGAGCATCAACATTATTAGGATATGATAAGGTATTAAATTCTCTTAAACTCATAATATTTGAAGTAGCATACCCAATTGGAAGAACATCTTTATTTTCATATAATATTAGATTTTTTTCTTTAGCAATTGCTTTATATCCAATTAAAGGTTCTTTATTAGTTATTAAGTATTTAGATCCATTATAGATATTAAATAATACATTTGATGACTGAGTTATAGTTGCATAGTCTTTATTAATTATTTCATTTAGAAAATTATCTCTTACAAATTTTAAATAATTTTGATTTGAAGAAGAAGAATAAATACTTGATGAATATTGATTAGTTTTATATACTTTATTTACTTGATTTAATAATGATGAATCTATTGAGGTTCGGTACATTTCATCTTTATTAATATAATTAAATAATTCTTGATAGGAGTTATCATTTATTAATTTACTATCTTCTATTGTTACATAATTATCAGTTAAATTTAATTTTATGAATGAAACTAAACTAATTAAAATAATAGGTATAAATATTAGTTCACTTTTTTTAGTTTTATTAATAATGATTAAAAATAATATTATTAAAGTAATATCAGTAATTAATAAAGGTGCTAGGTTATAATTAATAGCACTATATAACATAATAACTATGACAGGTATTAAATAATATAATAATTTTTTTAAATTTATTGTATTCTTAAATAGACTGTTTAAAAAATAACTAATCATTATAATTGCAAGTGGTAAGAATGGAATAAAACATTTACCATCAATATACATAAAGCAGTTAAGAGTATAACTTATTCCTGGAATAAGCATACATAAAAATAAAATAATACTTAAAAATATATTTTCTCTTTTTTTATTAATAAATGAATAAATTAAAGAAACCATATAAATAAAGGTAAGCCCTAGAGAATAAGAATAATAAAAGGTTGATTTATAGTTTAGTTCAGGAAGAAACAAATTAAGTAAATTTATAGATACAGATGTTTCACTTCTTCCAATATATAAAGCATATATTGTTGGGATAGTTATTATACTTGAAAGTAATATTCCAATAATAACATAAAAGATTATTTTACCTAGTGGTTTAAAACTTTTAATATTTAATTTCTTTTTATCTTGTAATATTTTATAGATAGTATATATTCCAATTACAATAATACTTGGAAAACTAAAATAAAAGCTACTCATAATAAGTAAAAAAATACTTAAGATAAATAATATTCTTTTCTTTTTAATAAAATACATATCAATTAAAATAAGCGCACCTATTAAAAAGGGGAGATAATTAACAAACATAATATGTCGATGAGCATGAAATAGTAGAGGACCAGATAACATAAAGATAATTGTTGAAAGCAAAGCAACTTTAGAATCATATTTATTATATATCCATCTATACATTAAAATAACACTTGCTATAACACTTAATAAAGTTATAACTTGAATATAATCAATCATTTTAATAAAGGGTAATAAATATGAAATTAAAATATAAGGACTTAATAAGCCATAATAGGTAAAATTAAATATATTTTGACCTAAACCCAAGTTCATATTAAATTGGGGAATAAATTCTTTAGTTTCATAAAATAATAATCTAAAATATTCTGGTATAGATACATGTTGGCTTATCCAGTCCATATTTGATCCAAATAAAAAACCTTTATATCTTAAATATAAAACAAAACCGGTAATAAATATAATTAATAAACTTATATATATATAATCTGTTTTATTGATTTTTTTCATAATATGTTCCTCAAAAAGCTATTAAATTATAACATAATTAACTTAAATAGTAAATTTTTGTTTTTTAAATTATATGAAAATG
>JAQUFX010000005.1 GCA_028684435.1 Bacilli bacterium | reverse complement strand
AAAATATATTGTTTATATTGCTAAAAAATTCAGTAAAATTTATAATTTATCCGAAAAAGATTTATCCTTTTATTTAGAGAAGAATTTTTATTCTCTTTTTGACATTGAATACTAAAAATGTTAAAATAATTTTATGGTGAATAATATGAAAAGCATTTATAAACAATATATTAGTAAATTTATTAGAGCAATTATTTTAATTACTTTCTTATTATCATGTAATCAAATATATATACCTAAAGCAGAAAGCAAAATTTCTAATGAAAATCTAAATAAAACATTAGATTTGCATGCTATGGCTATTAAATATGATGAAATTGTGCTAAATGATTTATATACTCCCATAGATACTTATATTGGTGATTTAACAGGATACGTTGCTGATTGCCCATTATGTGGAGGCACACTTGGTTGCACTGGCGAAGATGTTTTAACCAATCGTATAACTACTCATAATGATAATGAATATGGAGTTGTTAAAATTGTAGCATCATCTAAAAATTTGCCGTGTGGATCAATTATTCAATTTTCTCTACCTACTTTTTCTGATGATAAGATAACCGCAATAGTTCTTGATAGAGGTGTTATAGGAACTTCTATTGATTTACTAGTTGAAAATATTGAGTATGCTAAGAGTAATATTGGTAGAAAACAAATAAGTTATGATATTTTACGATTAGGATATGAAAGATAAGATTTCTATCTTTTTTTATGATAAAATATAAATGTGATGAAGATGAATAAATTTAATTTTAAAAAAAAATATGGTCAAAATTTTTTACAAGATATGAATATAATAAACAAAATAGTAAACGAAATTCCAGCATTAGAAAAAGATTTAATTATTGAAATAGGAGCAGGCAGTGGCAATTTAACATTTAAATTAAAGCAACTAAATACAAAACTAATTGCTTATGAAATAGATTTAGAAACAGAAGAATATTTAAATAAATTACAGTCAATTAATTTAAAAATAATATATGATGACTTTACAAAAAGAGACATAAATAAGGACTTAAATTATTTTTCTTATAATAATTTGTATATAGTCGGGAATTTACCTTATTATATAACAACATTAATTATAAAAAAAATAATAGATAGTAATTTAAACCCAAAAGAAATGATTTTTATGGTCCAAAAAGAAGTTGCTAATAGATTAGCAGCAAAACCAGGAAATAAAGAATATGGATATATAACAGTGTATCTTAATTATTATTTTGAAATTTATAAAATATTTAATGTTGGTAAAAATTCTTTTATGCCAATTCCTAAAGTTGATAGCTCTGTTATTAAATTTATATCTTCAAATAAATATAAAGCGTTAGATGAAAACAAATTTTTTACTTTACTTAAAGATTCTTTTCAATATAAAAGAAAAACTTTATTAAATAATTTAAAAAAATACAATAAAAAAATTATCGAAAATATTTTATTAAAAAATAATATAAATTTAAAAGTTAGAGCTGAACAGTTATCAATTGAAATATTTATAGAAATATCAAATGCTTTATAGCATTTTTTTTATTAATAAGAATATATTTATTAAGGTGAACTTATGAAAATAAAAAAAGGAGATTATGTTACGAGAAAAAGTTATAATCATGATACAATTTTTAAAGTTCTTAATATTCAGGGTGATATATGTTATTTAAAAGGTGTTGATGTACGTTTATATGCTGATAGTATAATTACCGATTTAGCAATATATGAAGATAAACATAAAGATAATTTTGAAAAAGTTGCCGAAGACATAGAATTATTAGATCGAAGTGAATATTTTTTTATGCCTGCTAAAATATTGCATTTTGATGGCGATGCCGAATATTTACAACGATGCTTAAATTTTTATAAAAAAGTAAAAATTAAAGCGGTTGGTAAAGTAGTAAAAGAAGAATTACTACCTTCGAAAATATATAAATATCTTCAAGAATATCACCCCGATATAGTTATAATAACAGGACATGATGCTTATTATCGGAAAAAAGGAGCTCAAGATGATATAAATAATTATAAAAATTCAAGATATTTTTGTGATTCGATAAGAGTAGCAAGAAAATATGAAAAAAGTCATGATAAATTAGTTGTTATAGCTGGTGCATGCCAAAGTAGTTATGAAGACTTAATAAAAAATGGAGCAAATTATGCATCAAGTCCTAAAAGGGTAAATATTCATGCTCTTGATCCTGCAATAATAGCATCTACAATCGCTTTAACTGAAAAGAATACCCCAGTAGATTTATTAGAAACTCTTTCAAAAACAAAATATGGTTCAAATGGAATGGGGGGAATAAAAGGAAATGGTTTTATGTTTGTTGGGTATCCTAGATGATTGATAAAATAAAAAGTGACATTTTTAATCATTTTAATAAAGAAGTAAAAATTATTTCGAAAGAAAATAGAAATAGAAATGAGATATTTTTTGGTAATATTGTCGAAATATATTCTCATGTCTTTATAGTAAGTAATGGAATAGAAACTAAAAGTTATAGCTATTCCGATATTCTTGCAAGAGATGTACAAATAACATTTTTATAAAAATGTTGCATTTTTAAAAATAATAATATAAAATGTTAATAAGTGGAAATTATTAGAAGGAGTGGAAGTATGAAAATTACATCAGTAAGTGTACGCAAAGTAGAAAAAGAAGGATCTAGAATGAAAGGCATTGCTTCTGTACTATTAGGCGATGCATTCGCTGTTCACGATATTCGGATTATTGAAGGAGACAATGGTTTATTCATAGCAATGCCAAGTCGAAAAACAGCAACAGGTAACTATAGAGATATAGCACACCCTATTAATCCAGATGTACGTAAACTGTTTGAAGATGCTATTCTTGAAGAATATAAAAATGCCGAATAAACCGCTGTTGCGGTTTTATTATATCTTATTCATAAAATATATACCTATTGCATAATGTTATATAGGAGGAATTATGGATAAAATGATTGATGTACCAGCTTTCACACACGTAGTAAAAATAAATGATCGAAAAAACATTATAATAAGTGGAATAAAAAAAATAATTAGTTTTGATGATAAAGAGTTTTTATTAGAATCATCTTTAGGTAATATTGTAATAAAAGGAAGTACTTTAGAAATGATAAAACTTGATACAATAGAAGGAAATGTTTCTATTAAAGGCAAAATTGATAATTTTATGTATACTGATATAATAAATAAGGAGAATTCAATTATAAGCAAATTATTTAAATGAAACAATTTATATTATTATTAATATCATTTTGTTATGGTAGTTTCAGTGGGGTTATTTATTATTTACTTTTTAATAAATTTTCAGAAAGGTTTTTAACATTAATGTTAAAAACAACTTTTTTTATAATAATAACTTTATTTTACATAGTCTTAATATATTTATTAAATGACGGATCTATTCATTTGTATATGAAAACACTGCTTATTGGAGGTTTTATATTGACATTAAAAATGTCAAAAATATGTAAAAAGCTTTATAAGTAATAATATAATTTTATAACTATTCAAAATTAGTGATATAATTAATTTGCGGAGCGTGGATATTTTATGAAAAGTATATCAAAAAAAGACAAACGCAGATTTTATATATGGACTCTATTAATAACAGTAATAGTTTTATATTTAAGTGTCTTTACATATAATTATTGGAATAAAATATTAAAAAACATTCAATTAAAAGAAGAATTAAAAATAAAATATGAGCAATCTTTAGCAGAAGAAAAAAAATTAAGTGGTGAAGTTACTAAACTTCAAGACCCAAATTATGTAGCTAAATATGCTAGAGAAAAATATATGTATTCAAAAGATGGGGAAATTATTATTCGCATTGCAGAAGATTGATAATTTTCTTAAAATATGCTAAAATATTTGTATGGGGCCGTTTTGGTTTCGACAATACAATTAAAATATTGTTTGCAAATGGTTGCTGTCCTAAACAGCACAGTTTATTAAACATAACTGACAAATTTAATTTTAACAAAGCTCTTTCATACGCTTAATAAGCTTTAGAGCACTACTATATTACTAGTCTCACAAAGTAATATAATAGTTTATAATAGTGAGATATAATTATAAACGTTTTATTTATAATTGAATAACTTAAAACTTAGCTAAAGTTTTTTTGTTAGATTTTAATGCTTTAGTGAAATAATAATCTAAATATATTTGTAGACGGCAATATTTTCATGTTTTGGACAGCAGTTCAATTCTGCTCGGCTCCACCAGAATAAAAAGCTTACTCCTTTTAAGGAGTTTTATTAATTTTAATTATAAAATAATTAACTTAAATTAAGAGTTTTCTAAAAAAACAATTGCTTAATTAAATAAAAAAAGATATTATATAAATAAGGAGGTAAATTATGAAAGGCAAGTTAAAAAATTTAATAATAATGGTAGGAATAGTTATGATTTTATTATTACCAATATTAATCGATTATTATAGTGATAAATCATTAGAAGTTGTTACTTATAATAGCTATACTACAGAAGTTGAATCTGGAGAACCATCTTTAATATATTATGGTGATACGAAAAGTGATGATTACAAAAACATATCAAAAACTTTATTAGCTATTAACAGCAAATCTGATATAAGTATAAAAGCTTTAAATTATGATGATTTAAATGAAAATCAAATATCAGAATTATTAGATCAAGACAATTTAAAAGATTCAAAAACAGGATTAATATTTATTAAGCATAGAGCAGTTGAATACATCCAAGATGGTGATATTGCTAAAAAAGGAATAGAAGCATTAATAGATAAATATTTTAATAATGTTATACTTGAAGATGAAATAGCTTATAAAATACCAAAAGATGCAAAATCTTATAAAAACATTATTAATAGTAAAAAAATTGTTATGACTGTTTTTGGAAGAAGCAATTGTAGTTGGTGTAATGATTTCAAACCAGTATATAATGATATTGCTAATAAACATAAAATAAATGTGTATATTTTCGAATCAGATTTATATAATAAAGAAGAATATGAAAAAGTAATGCAACTAGGATTAAAGATACCTAAGAATTGTACTGATACTGGAGAAGCCAAAGATTTAGCTGCTGGCTTTGGAACACCACTTACCTTATTTACAAAAAACGGTAAAGTAATTGATTGTATTAGTGGATACATGCCAAGAAAAAGTTTAGAAGCTAAACTTAATTCAGTTGGAATGATTAAGTAGATTGGAGAAAACAATATGTCTCAAACATATAAAATGGTAAAGGAATTTAAAAATAAATACCCTTTTACAATTACCTGGTGGAGATTAAAAGCTCATTCTAGACTAGTTGATAAGTATTTAAATCCAGATGAAAAATTATTATATGCTTTTGCTGGACAAAATGATAATAGTCACTCTAGTATTTTAAATACAGCAGTATTAGCATTAACTAACGAAAGAATTATTGTGGCTCAAGACAGATTAATAATTGGTTATAAAATATCTTCAGTTACTCCCGATTTATATAATGATGTAAGTGTTAATTCCGGATTAATATGGGGTATAGTAAAAATTGATACTGTAAAAGAAATAATTTATTTTTCTAATCTGTCGAAAAAATCTTTGCCAGAAATTCAGAATAAAATTTCTAGTTATATGAGTGAGGCTAAAAAGCGATTTATGAAAAGAGAAGATTCTAACTGAATTTTCTTTTATTTTAGTTAGGAGATTTATGAAAAAATTATATATATTTATTACAATTATTATAACTTCTTTTTTGTGTTTTCTTTTTATTTTATATACTCCTAAAAACTATACTATTAATTATAAAATAAAAGAATATAATATCAAAGAAAGTTATGTTAACGATAAAGAATTATATAAAATTATTATTAACTATAACAATAAAATATTCCCTTTTTTAGTCGATGTTGATTATAATAATAATAGAAAAATTATTAAGAATATTTATGTTAAAAAAAATAAAAATAATATTTGTTTATTAATTAATATTAATAATAAAAAATATCAAGCATGTTATAAAAAAGATACACTTGTCGATTACAGATTATTATCACTTAAAAATAATAATGAAGAAATAATTGATGAATATAATTCAATCAAAATTTATAATTATAATAATCTAGAATTTTATATTTGGAATTATAAAGGTTATTATTTTATTAGCAAAGATAAAAAGCAATCTATTAAAATATTGGAAAAGGACGAGTATGATAATTTATTATCTTATCAATTCGAAAATTATTTAATTACTCCAAATTATGATGAAAATTATTATTTTTTAGAATTATTAATTATTAATAATAAAGATTCAGAAATAAATTGTTTTAAATTAAATAATGAAATATCATATTCATCACTATTTTTAGGTGACTTTAAAAATGATATTTACTTGCTTGATAAAAAAAATATATTAGAATATAAAATAAATATTAAAAAAAACACTGTAAAAATAATTGGTTCTAAAGATAAAGATGGTCTAATATATAATAATGGAAAAAATAAAAATGTTGCATTAAAAAAAATTATAAATAATAAATTAAAATTTACTAAAAAAGTCAAATATAATTATAAAATAATAAAAAATAAATTGTACTTTGCGGTCGATAATTATAATATTTTAATATCAAATAATGATATAAAGGAAATTGTAAAAATTAATGATGATAAAATATACTATTTATCAGAGAATTCTTTATATGTATATTCACCTAATAATGGAGAAATCAAATTATTAGAAAATAAAGAATGGAATTTTAACTATAAAAACAAAATATTTATATTTAATTAACAAAGTGCCTAATTTAGAATATTCTATATTAGGTGATAAAATGGAAATATTTAATATTAACGCGGATGATTTAATTAATGAAGTAAAATATTTTGAATATTATACATTAAAACAGAATAAGACTTTATTTGAATTAGCTAAAAATAAAAATGTTAATCCAAAATTACTTGCAGTATTAAATGGATTAGAAATAGATGACTTTTTACTTAAAAATCAATTAATAATGATTCCTAAAAATAATTATTCATATTATATAACAAAAGAAGGTGACACATTAACTACAGTAGCGAAAACTTTTAACACATCAATAGATAATGTAATAAAAAATAATAAAACGATATATTTAAATGAAGGCCAATTAGTTGTAAATGAAATATAAAGTATATACTTTAAATATTTTTATATAGTTTAATAGACTTAAATTAAGCAATTTGATACAATAATGTAATAAGGGTGATAAATTGTGATATTAAAAAAGCCATATGCATTTTTAATTAAGTATTTTAAATTAATACACATTATTTTATCTGCATTAATAGGTTATATAATAAGCAGCTTTTCAAATATAACTGATTTTTTTGTATTTTATACAAAGTCTGATTTTTCTTATACCATTACAAGTGTTTCTCAATATATAAATCCACTTATTTATTTAGCTTTATTAATTGTAATTATTTTTTCCTTAGCAATGTTTATATTAATGAGAAGAAAAAAGAAACCTACTTTATTTTATATTATTACATTTATTTATTATTTAATATTAATAATTGCCGTTTTAATTGCAAGCAATGCAATTAAATCATTAGTCGAAGCTTCACTTAGTCAGCAAACAACGCGAGTTTTTAGAGATATATATTTAATTATTTCAATTCCACAATATTATTTTATTGTAATGAGTATAATACGTGGTATTGGTTTTGATGTAAAAAAATTCAATTTTAATAAAGATTTACAAGAATTAGAAATTAAAAGTGAAGATGATGAAGAATTTGAATTTATAATAGGCAAAGATTCATATATATATAAAAGAAAAGTTCGTAGGTTTGTCCGTGAACTAAAATATTATATTTTAGAAAATAAACTAATTATTAGTATAATATCAGGGGTAATTTTTATTCCGGTAATAATATATTTAATAATTAATTTAAATTTTATTGATAAAATATTAGGTAATATTGGTAATGTTGATAATTTTACTATTGATTTAAAAGAAGCTTATGAAACACAATATGATTATAATGGTGATTTAGTAAATAAAGATAAAAAATATATAATATTAAATATGACTATTACTAATAAAAGTAATTCTCCTCAAAAATTTAAAGAAACATCATTTTTTTTAAAAAGAGGCAAAAATATATATTATAATAAGCCTTCTTTGAGGAATTATTTTATTGATATTGGAAAAGCATATACTAATGAGAATATTACTAGTCAAGCCACAAAAAATTTAATATTTGTTTTTGAAGTTAAAAATAAAAAAAGTTTTAATAAATATTATTTAAATATTTTAAAAGAAATTACTTATAAAGATAACCAAGAAGTTTATAATTATTCAAAACTTAAAATCAAACCTTTAGTAATCAATGAATCTCCTAAAAGAGTTGTAAGGCAAGAAAAAGAAGTAATTCGCTTAGGTAAAAATTTATTTAATGATTCAAATATAATATTAAGTAATATTGAAATAATCCCTTCTTATGAATATACTTATGAATTATGCAAAAATAATATATGTAAGGAATATATTGATGTTATTAAACCTCAAGACTCAATTAATCAAAACTTATTGATTATAACATATAAATTAAATTTAGCTAAAGAAATAGGTATTAATGAAACAGTAAAAAATAATAGTGATTTTTTTGATAAGTTTTTGAAAGTAGAATATACTTTAAATAATAAAAATATAATTAAAAGTTTTGCTTCAAGAACATATAATAATATTGAAAACAAGGTATTTATTGATTTGCCAAAAGTAATTACTGATAAAAGTGATTTAAATATAATGATAAATACTAGAAATAGCCATCATTTTATAAAGTTTGAGAGTTAAGATTGAAAAGATTATTTATTTTTGTTATAATCTTTTTGCACGGGGCTTTAGCCAAGCGGTAAGGCGTGGGACTGCAACTCCCTGATCACCGGTTCAAATCCGGTAGGCCCCTCCAAAATAGAAATGTGTAAGCTGTGGAAATAAAAGAGAATCCACAGTTTTTTTGTTTAAATTAAATATGATATAATATAGTAAATAGGAGATAATTTATGTCAGAAATTATTTTTAAAAAAATTCCAAAAGAAGATGAAAATTAGTTAAGACATGTTATTGATGTTATTTTAGGTGGGCTTGAAAGACCAGAGTTTTTTATTCCATATCAAGAGTGGGAAATTAAGAAAATGTTTGAGTAAGATTATGCCCCTTTATTAGGAGCATATGATGGTAATAAATTAGTTGCGATGGCTTAACTTGTTAATGTCAATATTTAAATAAAGTTACATTTTAATATTGACATTAATATTTGTTTTCGTTATGATCAACTAACTCTTTTATACTTTATATTTTCATATTCGTTTATTCTTAATTTTACCTTTCTTATATAAGTCACCTCGTGACATATTGTATATTATTTTTGAGACATAATCAAAAGTTAATACTTAAGACATTATCATAAGTTAAACACAAAAAAGTGTTTTTTATCAAAAAAGAGTTGACTTTTTAATTTATATAGCATATACTTTTATTAGTTAAGAAATTATTAATTTAATATCTTAATTATTGAGAGAAATATAATTAAATTTATATTTCTCTCATTTTTTTATTTAAAATAAGATTTATTTATATATTAATATTAAAAAAAATTGCATTAAAATAATAAACAAAGTATACTTTATAGTAGGTGATATAATATGAAATCTTGTGTATTAATTTATAATCCTAATAGTGGAAAGGTTCTCAAATCAAAACATATTAAAGAATATGTGACAATTTTAAAAAAGAATGATTATAGTGTAAGTGTTTATGGTACAAAATATCGAGGTCATGCTAAAGAAATAGTAAATCATTTAGCAAATGTTGATTTAATAATATCTATGGGTGGTGACGGAACTTTTAATGAGATTATGACTGGCAATCTAAATAGAGAAAAACGGATTGTTTTAGCTCATATACCAGTTGGAACTACTAATGATATAGGTGTTATGTTTGGATATGGTAAAAATATAAAGCAGAATTTGAAAGATTTATTAAACGGAGTAGTTAAAGGCATGGATGTTTGCATGATAAATGGCCAACCTTTTGTATATGTGGCAGGTTTTGGTAAATTTATGCAAATACCTTATGATACACCTAGAGTTTTGAAGAAAAAAATTGGTTATTTTGCTTATTTAACTGAAGGCATTAAAGATTTTTTAAAGCCAACTAAATTATATAAAATTAAATATAAAGTTAATGGGATAGAAAAAGAAGGTTATTATTCTTTTATGCTTATTTCTAATGCTAATCGAGTTGCAGGAATTAATAATTTTTATAAAGATATTAAGTTAGATGATAATAAATTTGAAGTATTATTTTGCAATTTCAGAAGGAGAATAGACATTATAAAAACCTTTAGTATATTATTAACTACTGATGTTAGAAAAGTATCTGGATTTGAATTTTATCGTACAAATCATATCGAATTAATATTTGACGATTACCCTAAAAAAGCTTGGTGTATAGATGGTGAAAAATTAGATAGATCGACATTAAAATATGAAATAAAAAATGAAAGAAATGTTCAAATTATGTTACCTCAAAAAAATATAACTAAAATTTTCATAAAATAAAAAATCTAATTTGATTTTTTATTTTTTTTAATCGCAATTGCAATTATTACTATAAATGAAGTTATACTTATAATTCCGCCAGTTTTCATGCCATAAGGTATAAATTTTAAAACTATGTTGTATTTCCCTTCTTTTAATTCAAAACCTAATAATGAATTATTTATTTTAAAAGTATCAATTAATTCGCTATTTGCGTATACTTTCCATCCCTTATCAAAAGGAATTGATGTATATAAAACTTTTTTTGATTTTAATGTTATATGGCCAGATATTTCTTTTTCCTTAAAATTATCAATTTTAAAACCTTGATTATTTAATATAGATGTAGCTAGTTTAAATTTATTATTATTAATATAATAAGCATAAAAATCATCATGAGTATAATTATTATAACCTACATAAATAGAATAAGTTTGATTATCAGAACGTGTTGATATAATATAGTTTTCATTTAAGTTTATAAATTCAAATAAATTTATGCCTTTTATTTTTTCTGCATAAGAAAATTTTTCATTATGATAATATAAGTTATCATTAACAATTATAAAATCTATATGATCATCTATATAAAAATACATATTCTCTTTAGGATTATTAAAAGTATATTTATATACTTTATTATTTTCATCATAGATTAATTCTTTATTAATAAAATTTAATTTTTCTAAAACATTATCAATTCCAGTAGTTTTTTCTATAAAATCATTTTGGATATAAAAGGGATTATTTTTATAAAATTCCCATTTATGGATATTGTTATTGACAGCATACATAATATTAGTATCAAAATTATTTTTAAAAATTAAATGGCCATTTTTATTATAAAACAAATTATATCTATTAATATCCTGATTATTTCCGATAAAATATTTAATATTAAACATTAAATCATATATCGGTGTATTTTGCTTGTAATAATAACTATTAATTTTATTTCCTGGCATACCTAAATTATTTTGAAGTATTGCAACATCTTTATAAGCCATTGAACTAAATATCTTTTGACCATAATATCCATACCAAGAGGGATCGTTTAATGTTAATAAAGAGCTTTGTTCTATTCGGTATATTGGGTTATCTTTATCTTTTTCAACAAATTCTAATGCATCTTTAAACGTGTCATATTCTTTATAAAAATTGTTTATAACTTGTTTATTTTCCCAATTATTATTAATACAAATAGAGCATTCTAAAATTATTAATAAAATCATTAAATATGGTATCTTATTTACCGTTTTAGGATATTTTTTATATAAAATATACAATATATAATATAAAGTAATAAGCAAAAAATTTAATAAAATCATTGAATTATTAATATTTTCATATTTTAAGAAATACAATAATGAAATGGAAGTCATTAATAATAAATAAACAATACTAGCAAATTTAACTTTGATATATTTAAGATAATATAAAGAATAAGCACTAATAATAATTAATATAAAAGAATATATAAAAGAGTATCGATATGGGAGATCATTAGGAACATGAAATCCATGCCAAATAAAATCTAAAGGAGCAAGAAAAAAACTTAAGACTAGAATTAATAATAAAAATAAATAAGACACTTTAATTTTTAATTTTATTTTTGGGTTAATTATAAATAGAAATAGTAAAGCAATAGATAAAATGCCAGTTGATATATTAGCAGCATTGGAAACTCCAGAAGCTAAAACAGTACTACCTACACCTGAAAAATGATTAGCTAAAAATTCCCAAAATGTAAAAGCGTAGTATTGACTAGTTGGCCAAGAATCTGAAGTTGCACTAATTGAATTAATTCCCAGAAATAATGGTAATATTAAAATGGCAGTTAAACCTGCACTTAGTATTGAAGCAATTCCAAAGCTTAAGCATTTTTTTAAGATATTTTTTATTTCATACTTTTCTGTCTTAATAATTAAATAAGTTATAAAATATAATACTGAAAAGATACATATCATATAAGCTATAAAATAATTACTAATTATCATTAACGCGAGTGATAAAATATACAATAAGAATTTATTTTTATTAATTATGTTTTCTATACCCAGTGTTATTAGAGGTAAGAATACCATTCCGTCTAGCCACATTATATTCCAGTAATAAGCAGTAAAATATGCACTAAATCCATATAAAATAGCCAAAGATATCATGGTCAAGTTCTTAAATGCAAATTTTTTACTTAAAAAATAGACCATTGTTGTTGATGCAACAACTGCTTTAAGCCCAATTATAATTGAAAATGACATTATAAGATTACTTCTATCAAACAATAATATTATTAAATTAAAAGGGCTAGACAAATAATTTAAGAAATTTCTAAAAAATGGAAGCCCTAAACCCGAATTAAACGAATAGACTAAATTTAAGCCGTTTTTAACTCGATCATAATATTCTCCTAACATAGGAGCATATTGATGAAAAAAATCTATTTGTAATAAAGAATTACTGCCAAAAGGTGCAACTTCTTGCAAATAATATATTAAACTAATAATTACTAAACCAGTAATTATTGTTAATAGAATAATAAGATTGTTTTGAATTAATGTTTTTATTTTATTAATCATATTTTCACCCATAAATAATATAACATATAAGGAAAAAGATATAAATAGTTCTTTTTCTCTTCAAAATAATATTTTTTATTGCAAAATTATTAAAATTGCAGTATGATTAACGAGCTTGGAAAGAAGTGAAAGCATGAAAAATATAATTAATATTGCGGTAGTCGCTCATGTAGATGCTGGAAAAAGTACTTTAGTTGATGCCTTATTAAAACAAAATATTATCTTTAGAGATAATAAAGAAATAGAAAATAGAGTTATGGATAATAATGCTCTTGAAAAAGAAAGAGGAATAACAATTTATTCAAAGAATTGTTCTATTTTTTATAAGGGTTATAAAATTAATATTGTCGATACACCAGGTCATGCCGATTTTTCTTCGGAAGTTGAAAGAGTTATTAGAACAGTAGATACTGTTATTCTATTAGTTGACTCAGCTGAAGGGCCTATGCCTCAAACTAGATTTGTATTAAAAAAAGCATTAGAACACAATTTAAAACCAATATTGTTTATTAATAAAATTGATAAACTTGATGCGCGAGTTTTGGAAGTAGTTGATATGACATTTGATATGTTCTGTGAATTGAATGCGACTAATGAACAACTAGACTTTCCAATTATATATGGTATAGCAAGAGATGGAATAGCTAAGTATAATTTAGAAGATGAATCTGATTCTATGGATCCATTATTAGAAACTATTTTAAAGAAATGTACTCCTTTTAAAGGAGATATCAACGATAATTTACAAATGCAAATTTCAAATTTAGGATATGATGAATATATTGGAAGGCTTGCTATTGGCAGAATTACTAAAGGGAAAATAAAACTTAATGATACTATTTCTGTAATACAAAATAATGGAAAAGAATCTAGTTTCAAAATAACTAAGTTATTTATAAACGAAGGAATAGATAGAATAGAAGTTAAAGAAGCATATTTTGGAGATATTGTTACTATAGCTGGATGTTCTTATATTTCGATAGGTGATACAATATGTTCTTTAAATGTTAGAGACCCACTTCCACCAATAGAAATTGAAAAGCCAACATTAAGTATGAACTTTGTTGTTAATAATAGTCCTTTTGCTGGTTTAAGTGGTAAATTTTTAACAAATAGGCATATTAAAGAAAGATTAGAAAAAGAACTTGAGGTTAATGTGGGATTAGAAGTAGAAGAATTAGCAAATGCCGATGGTTTTAAAGTGAGTGGAAGAGGAGAATTACATTTATCTATTTTATTAGAAAATATGCGCAGGGAAGGTTATGAATTATGCGTAAGTAAACCAGAAGTATTAATAAAAGAAGAAAATGATATAAAATATGAGCCTTTTGAAACAGTTATAATTAATACTCCAAATGATAAAGCAAGTATGATAATAAGTGATTTACAAACTCGTAAAGGGACTTTATTAAAAATGGAAGAAAAAAACAATTTTACTTATTTAGAGTTTGAAGCTCCAACCCGAGGTTTAATTGGTTATCGTAGTAATTTTATAACTAATACCAAAGGGGAAGGCATTATGGTTAGAAATTTTTCTAGTTATAAACCTTATGTAGGGCATTTACAAACTCGTAAAAATGGTGTCTTAGTTAGTATGGAAAATGGTAAATCTTTAGGTTATTCGTTATTTAATTTACAAGAAAGGGGAACTTTAATAATAGGTCCTGGAAGAGAAGTATATATAGGTATGATAGTTGGTATTCATAATAGAGATAATGACTTGAATGTAAATCCATGTAAAAATAAAGCTATGTCTAACACAAGAAGTTCAGGCGCTGATGAAGCTATAGCTCTTGTACCTCATAAAAAATTCACTTTGGAAACTGCTCTTGAATTTATTGAAAATGATGAATATATAGAAGTTACTCCCGATGAAATTAGAATTAGAAAGAAAATTTTGGATCCAAAAGAGCGAAAAAAGTTATAAAAAGTTATAACTTTTTTATATATAAAAATTTGTATTTTAAATAAAAAAAATATATAATAATTATAGAAAGAAGGTATACAATGAAATTAAAAGGCAGTAAAACTGAAACAAATCTATTAACAGCTTTTGGAGGTGAGAGCGAAGCGAGAAACAAATATGGTTTTTATGCATCTCAAGCTAAAAATGATGGATATGAACAAATAGCAACTTTTTTTGAAGAAACTGCTAATAATGAAAGAGAACATGCTAAACTATGGTTTAAAGAATTACATGATGGAAAAATTCCTTCTACTATTGATAATTTAATTGCTGCTGCTAATGGTGAAAATTATGAATGGACTGAAATGTATAAAAATTTTGCTCAAACTGCCAGAGAAGAAGGCTTCGATAGAATCGCTGATTTATTTGAAGGGGTAGCTGCAATAGAAAAACATCATGAAAAAAGATATTTAAAATTACTTGCTAATATTCAAGATGAAATGGTATTTTCTAGAGGAGAAGAAGTAATTTGGATTTGTAGAAATTGTGGACATATTTATTCAGAAAAAAAGGCTTTAGAAGTATGCCCGGTATGTGCTCATCCTCAATCATTTATGCAATTACAAGTTGAAAATTATTAAAAAAGAAGCTAAGCTTCTTTTCTTATTTATATAATTCCATTTCTTTAGCTATAGCATCACTTCTTTGTAAATTTTTAAAACTAAAATCATTGATAATATAATCAAATTCACCAATATATTCGTATATATTAGGATTAAATTCTAATTTAAATTGATTAGATAAATAATACTCTGAACCAGTACTAAAATCTGAAGATAAGCCATTTAAATCAATATAATCATAATCTTTTGCATATAATTCAAATAATTTATTATATAAATAATAGTTAGGATATAAATTACCAAAAGCAGAATTATATCCACTTTCGATTATTGTTATTCTATTTTGATATTTAACAATAATTGCACCAGCAATATATTCATTAATTCCTTTTTTCAATCCTTCGGTAGCTTCAACGATATTATTCTTTAATTTAAGTAAAAGCTTATCTGATTCCATTTTAATATTTAAATTTCTTTCTGTTGTATTTTCTTGGATTATCTCATTATAATTATTATTATTTTCAAGTTCGATTTCATATGCTTCTTTAGCTTGAATTAAAAAATTTTTATAATTAACTTTTACAAGTAGTAATTCTGCCATATTAAATTTATTAAAAATATTAAGTAAGTTACGATAATAATTTATATTCTTTTTAGTATGAACTTTTATAAAATCATAAAATATTTTAACTTCTTTACTTGTTGCAATGTCATATTCTAAACCTTTTTTTTGTGAAAAAACTATTTTTTCTCTAGTTTCATTATTTAATTTATTTTGATTATATTTTTTTAAATTTATATATGCACTAATTCTTGGTTTAATTAATTCTAAAGGCTTAACTTCTCTTCTTCTTTTATAATCAATTGATTTTAAATCATCAATTATTTTCACGTTTTTATTATATTCGCTATTAAATGAATTTTTATATTTTAGTTCAGCAATAATTATTTCAGGATTTATTTTTAAAAAGATAATGCCTTTAGATTTCAATTTTTTTGTTAAAGCTTTTGTAAAATCGGATACTAGACTTATATTGTAATAATCAATTAAAAAACCTTTTGGAGCATAAGCATATTTTTGCATTCCTCCAATTCGTTTATATAATATCAGAGATGCTGCAACAATATTACCATTATCTTCATAACCAATATAATCATAACTAAAACCTTGTTCGCCCATAAACATTGCGTATGCTGAACTTTGACAATAATTTCTTAAGGGATGATTTGATGTAAAATTATCAAAAACTTCAAAGGATAATTCAATTATTTTCATTTGATTACACCTCTAGATTAGTATATCACAAAATGTAAATAATATATAATATTCTTGCTTATAATTGACAAGTAATTTATAATTTTAATTAGGAATGGTTGTGTAAAATGAAAATTAAGAATATTAAAGCTATGGAAATTTTAGATTCTAGAGGTAACCCCACTGTTGAAACAGAATTAGAGTTAGAAAACGGAATAATTGTAAGATCTAGCGTCCCTAGTGGGGCATCAACTGGTGAGAATGAAGCATTAGAACTAAGAGATAATGATAAAATTAGATATCGTGGCAAAGGGGTTTTGAAGGCAGTTAATAACATTAATACCATAATTAGAGATTCATTAATTGAAATGGATATAAATCAAGAAAAAATAGATAATTTACTTATTAATTTAGATGGCACTAAAACCAAAAGTAAATTAGGGGCTAATGCAATTTTATCAGTTTCTTTATGTGTTATGAAAGCTTTAGCTAAAATAAACAAACAAGATTTGTATGAATATTTAGGTAAAGATTTTTCTTTACCATATCCCATGATGAATATTATTAATGGTGGAGCTCATGCTAATAGTGGTTTAGAAATTCAAGAATTTATGATAATTCCAACTCAAGATACTTTTAAAGAAAGATTAAGATGTGGATCCGAAATATTTCATACCTTAAAAAACACACTAAAACAAGATGGATATTTAACTTCAGTTGGAGACGAAGGTGGTTTTGCACCAAAATTAGATAATATAGAAATTGCCCTAGATTATATAATAGAAGCTATTAAAAATAGTAACTACTTACCAGGAAAAAATGTATTTTTGGCTTTAGATTGTGCAGCATCGGAATTTTATGATGGTAATAATTATACTATCAATAATAAAAAGTTAACTAAAGAAGAATTAATAGAATATTATATATTACTTATAAATAAATATCCAATAATAAGTATTGAAGATGCTTTTGATGAAAATGATATAGATTCAATTAAAATTTTGACTTCTAAAATTGGCCAAGATATTATGCTAGTTGGGGATGATTATTTTGTTACTAATATAGAATATTTAGAAAAAGGTATAAAAGAAAATTATAATAACGCAATTTTATTAAAAGCTAACCAAATTGGTACAATAACTGAGATGTTAAATACTATTGATTTAGCTAAAAAAAATAATTTTAAAACTATTATATCGCATCGAAGTGGTGAAACAGAAGACACTTTTATAGCTGATTTAGCAGTTGGATTAAATTTAGGTTATATTAAAACCGGTTCAATTTGTCGAGGTGAAAGAATTTGTAAATATAATCAGTTATTACGCATTGAAGAGAAATTAATTGAAAATGAATAGTGATGTTTTAACAGTAATTAGGAATATTAATTTTTTGTTTGATACTAATTATAGTGAAAAAGGGTTTTTAACAGAATCACATCATGATGCAATAAGTTTTTTCACAACGCAAGCTTGCTGGTATTATGCTTATATTTTGAAAAAAATATTTCCTAATGGAGATGTATATTTAGGTGATTTTTCAGTTGGTCATGTAATTTTTAATCTGAATAATAAATATTATGATGTAAGGGGAGAATATTATTTTTATAATAAAGAAAAATTTTATTGTGATAAGGAAGTTATAGGATCTCCGGAATATGACCATTCATTTCATAAAGAGGTAATTAATTTGTGTGATTTAATAGTAAAAGATATAAATATTAAATTTCAGACAATAGAAGAAAACAATACTTTAAATAAAATATAAAAGGGGTTGCATATGAAAGTAAAAGATATTATAAAAACATGTGATGGTATATTATTTTCAGGAAATTTAGATTTAAGCTGCAATAATTTTTCAAAAGATACGCGTACGATTAATAAAGGTGATGTTTATATTGGCATCAAAGGTGATAATTTCGATGGGAATATCTTTTATCAAGATGCTTTTAATAATGGGGCATGTGCATGTATTCTTGAAGAATCCTTTATTCTAAAGATTAAAAAAACTGATAAAACAATAATTATAGTTAAAAACTCTATTGAAGCATTAAAAAAATTGGCAATCAAAAAATTAAAAGAAAAAAAGATTCCAGTAATAGCGGTGACTGGTAGTTTAGGTAAAACAAGTACTAGAAACATGATATATTCTGTTGTATCAAAAAAATATAAAACTTTAGTTACCGAAAAAAATTATAATAATAATATTGGGGTACCGCTTACGATTTTAAAATTAAAAGATGAAGAATTAATATTATTAGAAATGGGTATGAATCATATAGGGGAAATAGAATATTTAACTAGTATAGCTAAACCTGATATTGCTATTATTACAAATGTTTTACCAATTCATATTGAAAATTTGGGCAGTATGGAAAATATTTTAAAAGCTAAGCTAGAAATTTTATCTGGATTAAAAGAAAATGGTGCTTTGATAATTAATAATGACAATAAATATTTAAATAATATTATGTTAAAAAATGTAAATGTTATTACCTGTGGCATAGAAAATAATTCTGATTATATGGCTTATAATATTAAAAAATACAAATACAAAGTTAATATCAAAGATAAAATATTCTGTTTTAATAACCATATTGGAACTAAACCTTACATTTTAAATGGGCTACTAGCAATAGCAACCGGGCTCCAATTAAATATAGATATATTAGATATTCAAAATGGAATAAATGAATATCTTTTAACTGAAGGCCGATTAGAAAAAACAACTTCTAAAAAGGGAGTAATAATTATTAACGATTCATATAACGCAAGTGCTGAATCAATGATTAATGCGATAGATTTTCTTTTAAATCAAAAAGAGCTAAAAAAAATAGCAATATTAGGTGACATTAATGAAACTGGAACATATGCTCAAGAAATTCATGAAAAGGTAGGCAAATATTTAGCTAAAAACAACATTGATTATTTAATTACTATTGGTAATAATTCAGAATATATAAATATTGAGGCTCAAAAAGGGATGGATTTAAATAATATTATTCATTTTGAAACAAAATCTGATGCTAAAGATTACATTAAGAATTTACTTAATAAAGGAGATATTGTATTAGTTAAAGCATCAAACGGAAATAAATTTATTGAAATAGTCGAATATATAAAAGAGTTTTGTTAAATAAAATTGCTTTTATATTAAATTTATGTTAAATTATTGAAGAAATTGGGTGAAATTAAATGGAAACAGCATTATTAATTGTATCTGTGTTATTAATTGCTATTGTTTTACTTCAAAGTAATAAAGCATCAGATGCAGGTCAGATAATTAGTGGAGGTAATACTGAATTATTTCAAATTCAGAAAGAAAGAGGTTCTGAACTATTTATAAGTAGATTAACAGTACTTTTAGGAGCAATCTTCTTTATATTATCATTTTTATTATATATTAGTTAAAGGAATATCATTTAAGATATTTTTTTTATTTTTAATAATAAAAAGATGTTATAATAATTAAGGAGGCTATACAAATGAAAACAGAAATTATAAAAGTATTAAATGATAAGAAAGATGCCTTAGATATAATTGTAATAAATGATTTATTATATTTAAAAACTAGTGAAGAATTAAAAGATTTACAAACTGAATTGGATAATTTAATAAAAGAGCATATTTTATATAAAACTAAAAAAGACAAATATATATTATATAAAAATTTATCTAATATTAAAGTGGGAAGATTAAGCATTAATAAACAAGGTAATGGATTTTTATTATTAGATGAAAATGATTTATATATAAATTATAATAATTTAAATAATGCTACTAATGGAGATATAGTTCTTGCTGAAACTTTTTTATATAATAACAAAATAGAAGGTAAAATAATAAAAATATTAGAAAGAAATACTAATAATTTAATTGGAACAATCTATTTTAAAAATAATGAAGCTATTTTAAAATTAGATGATGATAGAAAAAAATTAGATATAATATTAGATAAAGATAGTTTAGATAATTGTGTTGATGGAACAAAAGTCTTAATAAATACCACTAAAGAATTAGGCAATAATAGATATTATGGAAGAGTTAATAAAATAATTGGACATAAAGATGATCCGACTGTTGATATAAAGACAATTGCTTATAAATATAATTTTTTTGAAGAATTTAGTAAAGAAGCGATTAATCAAACAAATAATATTCCGGAAGAAGTAAATGAAAAGGAGTTAATTAATAGAAAAGATTTAACTAAGGAAATAATATTCACTATTGATGGGGACGATACCAAAGACATAGATGATGCACTAAGTTTCAAATATGAAAATGGTACGTACTATTTAGGTGTTCATATTGCTGATGTTAGTAATTATGTAACAAAAGATAGTCCTCTTGATATAGATGCCTATCAAAGAGGAACTAGTTCCTATTTAGCAAATTCGGTAATTCCAATGTTACCACATAAATTATCTAATGGTATTTGTTCATTAAATCCTGATGTTATAAGATTAACTATTTCGTGTGTAATGCAAATAAATGAAAAAGGAAATGTAATAGATTATGAGATCATTCCTTCATATATAAAATCCAGAAAAAGAATGACTTATAAAAAAGTAAATGATATTCTTATGAGAAATATTGTCGCTGAAGATTATAAAGAATTTGAAAAAACTTTAAAAGAAATGAATAATTTAGCTAAAATATTAAGACAATATAAAATGAATCGTGGTTATATAGATTTTGATATTGATGAACCTAAATTAATAATTGATGAAAAAGGAAAATGTATCGGAGTTGAAAGAAGAGAAAGAGAAGATGGCGAAAGGTTAATTGAAGACTTTATGATCGCTGCTAATGAAACAGTAGCTACTCACATCAACAATATGAAATTACCATTTCTTTATCGAGTACATGGCACTCCAAAACCTGATAGAATTGATTCCTTTATTCAATTAGTAAATTTAATGGGTTATAAACTAATTGGTAAATTTACTGACCTTAAGCCATCATCGATGCAAAAAATATTATCTCAGTTAAATAATAAACCAGAATTCGATATATTATCTTCAATATTATTAAGAAGTATGCAAAAAGCCATCTATTCAAGTGAAAATATTGGACATTTCGGCTTGGGTAGTAAATGTTATACTCATTTTACAAGTCCTATTAGAAGATATCCAGATTTAATTGTTCATAGATTGTTAAAAAATTTTATTTTTGAATCTAAAATCGATAATGACACTATAATGAAATGGGAAACTGTATTGCCAGAAATTGGCAATCACACTTCTTTAAGAGAACAAGAATCAATCGAAGCTGAAAGAGAAGTCGATGATATGAAAATGGCTGAATATATGGAAAGTCACATTGGAGAAATATATAATGGTATAATATCTGGAGTAACTATGTTTGGTTTCTTTGTTCAACTTGAAAATCTAATTGAAGGATTAGTTCATGTAAATACTTTAAAAGGTGATTATTACAATTTTGTTCCGGAATTAATGTCTTTAATTGGATCTCAAAGTAAAAAGAAATATCGTTTAGGTGATAAAGTAATAGTCAAAGTTATTGCAGCTAGCAAAGAAGCTAAAACAATTGATTTTGAAGTTATAGGTGAAAATGATAATGGAAATAAACAATAAAAAAGCATATTTTGATTATTATATTGAAAAAGAAATTGAATCTGGTATTGTCTTAAAAGGTACCGAAATAAAATCAATTCGTAAAGGGAGCGCTGATTTAAAAGATTCCTATGTTATAATAAGAAATAATGAAACCTTTATTATAAATATGTATATTGCTAAATATGAAGAAGGCAATCGTTTTAATCATGAAGAAAGAAGAACCAGAAAATTATTATTACATAAAAAAGAAATTATTAAATTAAAAAATGAAATTAATAAAGACGGTTACACTATTATTCCTTTAAAATTATATTTAAAAGAAGGAAAAGTAAAAATATTAATTGGTGTTTGTAAGGGAAAACATCTTTATGATAAAAGAGAAACTATTAAAAAGAGAGATCTTGAAAGAGAAACAAGGCAATATGAATATTAAAAAAATATTAATTTTTTTAATTATTTTTCTATGCTTTTTTAACACTAGAGTATATGCTATTAATAAATCAGTTATTGATATTACTAAAATGGATATTACGGAGTTAAGTAAAGCCTTAGAATTAGAAATAATTACTAGTGAAGAACTAGTCAATCTTTATTTAGATCGCATTAATGAATATGATAAAAATTATAAAGCAATTATTACTATAAATGAAGAAGCAATAAAAGAAGCTAAAAAATTAGATCAAGAAAGAAAAGAAGGAAAAGTCAAATCATTATTACATGGGATTCCTATTATTGTTAAAGATAATATTGACGTTAAAGGAATGCCAACAACGGCAGGTGCTAAAGCTTTAAAAGATAATTATCCTAATAATAATTCTTTTGCAATCCAGAAGTTAATTGATGCTGGAGCTATTATCTTAGCTAAAGCTAACATGAGTGAATTTGCTTTTTCAGCTCGAGTTTCTAATAGTAGTTATGGAGCAGTCAGAAATGCTTATAATTTAGATTATAGTCCTTATGGTTCTAGTGGTGGCTCAGCTGTTTCAGTAGCTGCTTCTTTTGCAGCGGCAGCTTTAGGAACTGATACTAATTCTTCAATAAGATTACCTGCAGCAGCAAGTAATTTAATTGGGTTAAGACCAAGTGTAGGTTTAGTTAGCAGATCAGGAGTATTACCTTATGATCCAGAAAGAGATACTATTGGGACATTAACTAAAACAGTATTAGATACTATAATAATAATGAATATAATTAATGGTTATGACAAAAGTGATGAAAAATCTATCAATCAAGAACAAAAAAAATATAAAATAAATAAATTTGATTTAGAAGGAATAACAATTGGTATACCTACTGATTTTTTATATGGCTCAAATAATAATAAATTAATCGAAAACAAAGAAACGTATTCAGAAATTAAATTATTAATGGAAAAATCAATTGATAATCTGAAATTAAAAAATGCAAATATTATCTTTTTAGATAATTATTATAACTACAGTACCAGTAATTGGTCATCAAATACATTAAGTGGATATATGTTTTGTGATGCTTTTAATAAATATATAAAAAACACAATCAGTAATATAAGAAGTTTTCAAATATTAGCTATTAGTTATGGTATAACAACTAATCTAGAAGAACAAGTTTCTGATTGTGATAAGAACATTGATATGAGTAATAAAAATAATTTGAAAAAAGATTATGAAAATTATATAACAAATATTATGAAAGAAAACAATATTGATGTAATAGCATATCCTGCTAGTAAAAATAAATTATCAAAATTTAATGATATAGCTTCATTAATAAACTTATCATCCCATGCATCATCTACCATAAATTTTCCCACTATAACTCTTCCTTTAGGTTTTGATAAAAATGGATTATCTTATGGAATAGAATTTATGGCTCCTTATAATGAAGAAGAATTATTATTAAATATTGCATTTCTATATGAAAAAGATCATTTAGACGTTAAATTACCAAAAATTGCTCCTCGTTTATATGAGATATCAAATGAAGTCGAAGAGCTAGTTACTAATTATACAGAAATTGCTCAAAAAAATAATAACTATTTTTTTGAAAAAGAATGGTTAAAAGAAGTTAAATCATATTTTAGAGAATATTCTTCTAGTGATAAATTTGACAATAAAGCTGAAACATTAAATATTAAATATCAAGCAAATAAAGGATATACAATCTTATTAACCATCATATTATTTTTGTTTAAATTAATGTTTATAACTATTATAATCGTTTTTATTATATTTAAATTATATAAAATAAAAAGATTAAGAAGAAAAAAGCATTAAAATTTTATCTCTTATATTGTAAAGAAACAAGCAAATATTTGTGCATATAATACAATATTAAGGAGGCAAATATGTTTAACTATGCAAAAATAAAAAATAATAATGATTTTGGACCCAGTCCATTTGTTGTAGATATTGATAAGACAAGTTTAGAAAATAATTTCTTTCGCTCAGCATTATGGACTGGTCGTAATCTTCAACTTACATTAATGAATATACCGGTTGGTGGAGAAATTGGCTTAGAAACTCATCCTACTGTTGATCAATTTTTAAAAATAGAAGAAGGTCAAGGATTAGTTATAATGGGAAATAAAGAAAATAATTTTAATATTAAAGAGCACATATATAAAGGTTTTGCTATATTTATACCAGCTAATACTTGGCATAATTTAATAAATACTGGAACAAAACCAATTAAATTATACTCAATTTATGCTCCACCAAATCATCCTCATGGTACTGTTCATATAACTAAAGAAATAGCGGATATGACTGAGAATCATTAATATTAATAATAATTTTCACATAATTATTTAAAAAAAATCCTAATTAATAAAAAAAGTGTTAAGATTTAAATATATAGTGTATAATGTATTGTATAGTAGTGCAAGGGTTGATAATATGATCAAATTTGTCTTAGTTGATGATAATAATGAACTTACTTCTAAAATAGTAAATATAATTGAAAGAACTATATTTAAAACAAATGTAGATTATCATATTGATAAATTTTCTTCATATAATAATTCTCTTCAAAATATTATAGATGATTGTTCAGTCCAAAAAGTATTTATTTTGGATATAGATTTAGGCGATTCGATTTCCGGATTAGAGATTGCTAAAAAAATTAGAAAAAATGATTGGGATAGTGAAATTATTTTTATAACTAATCATGATAAAATGTTTGAAATTGTTTATAGAACTATATTTAAAGTATTTGCTTTTATAGAAAAATTTATATCTTTAGAAGAAAGATTAGAAGAATGTATTACTTCTATATTAAATAAAAAATCAGACTTTGGTAAATTTTGTTTTTCTAATAATAAAATAGACGTCCAAATATATTATAAGGATATTACATACATTTATAGAGATACTGAAGATCGAAAATTGATTATTAAAACTACAAATAATAAATTTTTAATAAATATGTCTATCAAAGATATTTTAAATAATTTAGATAGCAGATTTAAACAAATTCACAGAGCTTGTATTGTAAATACTAATAGAGTAAATTTATATAATTGGCCTAAAGGATATTTTATATTAGATACAAACGAACAAGTAAATATGTGTTCAAAAAAATATAAGGTCAATATAAATGAATAACTTATATGGAATTCCTTTTTTTCTTACTTCTATTTTAACAGCAGTAGTCCTTGTATTTTGCTATCGATATTTTTCGGAGAATAATAAAAAAATAGGAATCATACAATGGTTAATTATAATTATAATCTCTTTTTTTATTATGCAAAATAATTTACGAGAAGATATGTTTTTAAAATCCATTATAATACTTTTATTAAATTTATTGCTTTATTATGCTATTTTCCGTGAATCTCTTTTTAAAACTATTTATTTAGGTTTATATATAAGTATTTTATCAATTTTTACTGATTTACTTTTTTTTGTTTTAATTATTAATATAGTTCCAGATATCAACTTTTTTAATACTCATATGCAATTAGATAAAATTATTTTTTCCATTATTGTTGGTTTAAGTTTTTATTTTATGTGTCGAATACCTTTTTTGAAAAGAATAGCTATAATTTTGTTGCTGCTTACAGAAAATAAAAAAAATAATATATTTATTTTATATTTAATATTTGCAATAATTGCTTCACTATATAGTGTTTATATTTCTGGTCATATTAATTATTTTATTTATATATTAATAATTTTAATTATCATCTTTATTTTAATAACTAGTTCATTATATTTTAAAGAAAAATATAAAAATAGTTTATTAAGAATGAAAAATAAAAATTTAATTGAAAATCAAATACTATTTAAAAGAAGTATGGAAGACTATCGCGTTTTAAGACATAATTTATTAAATGATTTAATACTAATTAAATCAATATGTTCTGCAGAAACCCAAGAAATAATTAATGAAAAAATATCTAAATATAATGTTATGCCAAAAATAATGTGTAATTTAAATACCATACCCGAAGGACTACAAGGAATTATATACTTAAAATCAAATATTGCAAAAAACTCAGGTATTCATTTTTATATCGATAATTTTTCAAAATATAATTATAAAAATTTAAGTAGTAAAATATATGTAGATTTATGTGAAATTATTAGTATATCTATAGATAATGCTATTGAAGCAAGTATAAATACTGAAGACAAAGTTATTTATTTAAATTTATTAGAAGAAAACGATTATTTATATATTGAAATATTTAATACTTTTTCTAATGATATTAGTATCGATGAAATTGGAAATTTAAATTATAGTACCAAAAAAAGAAATAGTGGATTAGGTTTATACTATATTATTAGTTTAAATAAAAAGATCAAAATTAAAAAGGAAATAAGAGATAATTTATTTAAAATCTCAATAATTATAAAAAAAGGTTGATTAAACCTTATTTTATTAAAGATTGAGGACATTCTGGTTCTTCAAAAAACCATAGGAATGAAGCAAGAGATGCTCCTGTAGAAGCTCCAATTGTAGCAATTAGTTCAATCATATAATCAACTCCTTTCAACTATTCAAATTTATAATTTAAATAATTATTAAAATTAATATTCATAATTTTATATAAAAGTGGTGATATTAAAAAACTTTGATAAAAGAGAACAAGGATTATTATATTAGAAATTAAACTATTTAAAATAAATATTCCTATTATATAAATCATGATTGTTATTAAACTATATATTTTTAATTTATTTCTTTTTGCTTTATTTACTAAAGGTTTTTTAGGTGTATCAGCTGGGCTAAATAATAAAAATATAATAAAAAAATATATGGAAAAAATTATTTTAAGCGTAATGTTAAAAACAAAAAAATTGGCAATGAGCGGAATCCCTATAAAAGCTATACTAGATATTATAAAGCATCCAACACTTGATTTAGCATGTAGCCCAAAACTAAAACTTCTTATTATTACATAAGTTATAAAAAAAATTATGAATTCATGAAATTTACCTAACAAAATACTAATAAAAATAAATAATAAAGTTCTAGTGATAATAATATATAAAGCTTCTAAACCATATTTAATTTCGTGTAATTTAATTTCATTATAATTATATTTTTTTTTTATTAAGTAAATTAATTTATTAATAATTTTATTTCTCACTTCAAATACCTCAATAATAAATTATCATTTTTTGTTATATTATCTTTAAATAATGATTAAAACCAACACTTTTGCATCTAAAACATATAATTTATCTTTATTAATTAAATGTATGATGTTTTAAACAAACTATATATGTTTTTGTTATACATTTCTTAATTATAAAATAAATCTTGTTATACTTTCCTTATCACTAGATGCTGCGAAGTAAATGTGTTTTGGCAGTATTTAGATAGCGTTAAAATATATAAGAAGGGAAGGTGTTTAGCATGAGAGGTAAAGTTAAGTGGTTTAATAATGAAAAAGGCTATGGTTTCATAGAATATGAAGATCTTGAAGATATTTTTGTTCATTATTCAGCTATTAATAAAGAAGGATACAAAACTTTAAAAGAAGGCGATTTAGTTGAATTCAATTTAATAGAAACAACAAAAGGCTTACAAGCTATCGATGTCAGTACTGTTGTTATGACTACGATTTTGTAGTTTTTTTATTAGCCTTATGCTATAATTTTAGTAGGAGTTGATAATTTGAAAATAATAATTCGAGGTGTTAAAGTAGAGGTGACACCAGCAATTAAAAATCACATAAAAGAGAAAATAGGAAAGCTTGATAAATATTTAAAAGATTCAGAAAATATTGAAACAACAGTAATTATTAGAATTCGAAATAATGAACAGATGATTGAAGTTACAGTACCTACTCAAAAGTTTACGTTAAGAGCAGAAGAATCGCATTCTAATTTATATGCCGCAGTAGATTTGGTTTTAGATAAATTAGAAAGCCAAATAAGAAAACATAAAACAAGATTGAAAGATAAATATAAAAAAGAGCCTAATAAATTAAATGATTTTATATTTGATTTTGATATAATGCAAGAAAAAGAAAATAAAAATAAAGTTGTTAAAATAAAAAATATTGATTCTAAACCTATGGATGAAGAAGAAGCAATTTTACAAATGGAATTAATAGGTCATGATTTCTTTATTTTTAATAATATCGATGAAAATTGCATTTCTGTAGTATATAAAAGAAAAGATGGAAATTACGGAATTATTAATACAAAATAAAGATGTAAAAGTCTTTTTTTTTTGATATAATAACTAAGTGAGGTGCAAAAATGAGTTTATTAAGAAAATTAGTTGATACTGAATATAAAGAATTAAGAAGATTTAATAAAATAGCCGAAGAAATTGAAGCTTTAGATGAAGAATATTCTGTAAAATCAGATAAAGAATTGGCTGGAATGACTGAATATTTAAAATCAAAATTAGAAAAGGGAGCCGATTTAGAAGATATAATCATAGAAGCTTTTGCAACTGTTAGAGAAACGGCTTTTAGGCAGTTGGGCGAAAAACCGTATAAAGTTCAATTGATTGGTGGATTAGCTATTCATTATGGCAATATTGCCGAAATGAAAACAGGTGAAGGAAAAACTCTTACCACAACTTTACCTGCTTACTTAAATGCTTTATCAGGTAAAGGAGTACATGTTGTTACAGCTAATGAATATTTATCATCTAGAAATGCTGAATGGATGGGACCAATTTATGATTTTTTAGGTCTAACAGTTGGAATTAATTTAAGAGAATTATCACCAAAAGAAAAACAAGAAGTTTATAATTGTGATATAACTTATTCTACTAATAATGAAATAGGCTTTGATTACTTAAGAGATAATATGGTTAGTCGTAAAGAAGATCGAGTTTTAAGATCTTTAAATTATGTTATAATTGATGAAGTAGACTCAATTTTAATAGATGAAGCTAGGACTCCTTTAATTATTTCTGGCGGTAAAATGGATGCTAAAAATTTATATATTGATACTGATAGAGCAGTAAAAAGATTGAAATTTGAAGAAGATTATACTATAGATGAAAAAACTAAATCAGTTCTTTTAACTGAAGCAGGTGGCGAAAAAATAGAAAGCTATTTCAAGTTAAAAAATTTATATGATGCTGAAAATACTGCTTTAGTACATCATATCAACCAAGCATTAAAAGCTAATTATGGCATGAAAAATGATGTTGATTATGTAGTTAGTGAAGAAGGAACCATAGTTATAGTGGATCAGTTTACCGGTCGTTTAATGCATGGACGTCAATTTAGTGAAGGATTACATCAAGCAATCGAAGCTAAAGAAAGTGTAACAATAAATGAAGAAACTAGAACTTTAGCAACTATAACATTCCAAAATTTATTTAGAATGTATAATAAATTATCTGGTATGACTGGTACTGCTAAAACTGAAGAAGAAGAATTTAGAGATATTTATAATATGTTTGTAATTGAAATTCCAACTAATAAACCTTGTATTAGAGAAGATATGGCTGATTTAATGTTTGCAACAGCAGATGGTAAATATAATGCTATCATTTCGTTTATTAAAGAATTACATGAAAAAGGGCAACCTATATTAGTAGGAACAATTTCAGTTGATTCTAATGAATATTTATCGCGATTATTAACCAAAACAAAACTTCCTCATGAAGTATTAAATGCTAAAAACCATGCTCGTGAAGCTGAAATAATTGCAAAAGCTGGTGAAAAAGGTTCAATAACTATTGCAACAAATATGGCTGGTCGTGGTACTGATATTAAATTAGGAAAAGGTGTTACTGAACTTGGTGGTTTATGCGTTATTGGAACGGAAAGACACGAATCACGTAGAATTGATAATCAATTAAGAGGTCGTGCAGGACGTCAAGGAGATCCGGGATATTCACAATTTTTTATTTCTTTTGAAGATGAATTAATGATAAGATTTGGTACTGAAAAAGTAAAAACCATGATTCAAAATTTAGG
>JAQUFX010000041.1 GCA_028684435.1 Bacilli bacterium | reverse complement strand
TTTTGAAATTTAATAACTTTAACGACTAAGATATAAATCAAATAAATTGAATTTGTCAAAAGGAAATTGGAATAAATTTCCCGTTAATAATTTGATTATTTTGAGACATTTTCAAAAGTTATTGACAATAAATCATTCAAAAATACTAGCAGGAATTATACATCTACCTTTTCCCTTTTTATTGCCTTTTTCATATTCTTCACCTATTAAAGGACAAGTTTTTTTAGTAATAGTATCTTTAAATTGTCCCCCATAAAAATTTACTATTAATATCATAAAAATACTAAATATGAACAATAATATAAATAGTTTAAATAAAGTTAAATCTTCTTTAAATATGTTTTTCATGATATAAGTTTATTAAAAAATTCTATTAAATAATGTAGAATAATGACACTACTTTATTTTTTAGATAATATTTGATAAAATATTT
Organism: Bacilli bacterium; assembly: GCA_028684435.1. Taxonomy (GTDB): domain Bacteria; phylum Bacillota_I; class Bacilli_A; order RF39; family UBA660; genus DUUS01. The sequence goes on along the minus strand of JAQUFX010000041.1, from coordinate 7,116 downwards.
AAGGCGAGGTGAAATATATGAAATTACCTAATATAAATATATTAGATGAAAAAAATAAAATATTAAGACAAAAATCTAATGAAGTAATATTTCCTTTAACAAAAGAAGATAAAAAAATATTAAATGATTCTTTAACATATTTAGAAATGAGTCAAATAGAAAAATATATCGAAAAATATGATTTAAGATCAGGAATGGGCTTATCTTTTATCCAATTAGGTATTCCTAAAAGAATATTTGTTGCATCCGATGAATTAGAAGATGGTTCATTTAAAAGATATGTCTTTATTAATCCCAAAATAATTAGTAAAAGCGAAGAATTAATATATGTAGGTGAAGGTGAAGGATGTTTGAGTGTTGATCGCGATGTAGAAGGCATTGTACCTAGACATGCTAGAATTACCATTAAAGCATATGATGAATTTGGTAATCCATTTCAATTAAGATTTAGAGAAGATTTAGCAATTCTTTGCCAACATGAAATTGATCATTTAAATGGCATATTATTTATCGATCGAATAGATAAAAAAAATCCTTATAAAAATAAAAATCTCATGAGAGAAATTTAAAAAGAAGTTCATAACTTCTTTTTCTATGCTATTTTATAATCATCTTCTAATGAAAATTCGACATTTTCATTAATCCATTCTTTTCTAGGTTCAACTATATCTCCCATTAAAACACTTACTCTTTTTTCAGCAAGAGCAGCATCATTAATACTAACTTTTATTAAATTTCTAGATTCTGGGTTCATTGTTGTTTCCCAAAGTGGTCCAGGATTCATTTCACCTAAACCTTTATATCTTTGAATTTTATAATTATTTTTATTTTTAATTAATTCTTTTAATTCATCATCTGTCCAGCAATATACATGATTTTTACCATAATCAATTTTATATAAAGGTGGCATGGCAATATATAAATGTCCATCTTCTATTAAAGGTTTCATAAAACGATAAAAGAATGTTAATAATAAACACTGAATATGTGCTCCATCATCATCAGCATCAGTCATTATAATTACTTTATCATAATTAATATCTTTAACGTCAAATTCATTACCTACTCCGGCACCTATACAGTTAATCATCATATTTATTTCTTCATTTTTAAATATATCTGTTGTTTTAGCTTTTTCGGTGTTTAAGATTTTTCCTCTTAAAGGTAGTATAGCCTGAAATTTACGATCTCTACTTTTTTTAGCAGTACCACCAGCAGAATTTCCTTCGACAATAAATAATTCATTTATTTTCGCATTTTTAGTTTGAGCAGGAGTTAATTTTCCACTTAATTGAGATTGACCTTTTTTATTTTTGCCATTTCTAACTTCTTCTCTTGCTTTTCTAGCAGCATCTCTTGCTATTTTACTTTTATTCATTTTTTCAATTAGAGAAATAGATATTTCTCTATTTTCTTCTAAATAATATCTTAAACTATCATAAACTATATTTTCAACTGTTCCTCTTGCTATTGGAGTTCCTAATTTACCTTTCGTTTGACCTTCAAATTGTAAAATGTTTTCTGGTATTTTTATATTTATTACAGCCGTTAAACCTTCTCTAGCATCTGAACCTTCAAAGCTGGTGTTTTTACCTTTTAATAATCCTTTATCTTTAGCATAATCATTAAATGCTTTTGTAATAGCAGTTTTAAATCCTACTTCATGAGTTCCGCCGTCTATAGTCTTAACATTATTCACAAAAGATAATATATTTTCATTATATGAATCTGTATATTGTAAAGCTATATCTACATCAATATTATTTTTATTTCCGTTGATTTGTAATACTTTATTTAGAACTTTCTTATCTTCATTAATATATTCAACAAAAGAAATAATCCCATTTTCATAATGATAAGTAAATTTTTTTTCATCAGCTTCATCTTCAACTTCAGCCGTTAAATTATTTAATAAAAAAGCACTTTCTTGCATTCTTTCACATAATGTGGTAAATGAAAAATTTATATTTTTAAATACTTCTCTATTTGGTAAAAATCTGATTGTAGTACCAGTTTTATTTGTATTACCAATTTTTTTAAGTGGAATATCTACTTTACCACCATCAATAAATTTTATTTGATGAATTAAACCATCACGATAAATTATAACTTCCATAAATTCACTTAAAGCATTTACTACTGATGCTCCAACTCCGTGTAAACCACCTGCTATTTTATAGCCTTCACTTTCGAATTTTCCACCAGCATGAAGCATTGTATATATAACTTCAGGAGTACTTTTACCACTTATATGTAATCCAGTTGGGACTCCTCTGCCGTTATCTGATATAGTAATACTATTATCATCATTTATTTTAACAATTATTTTATTTCCAAAGCCATTTATTATTTCATCTATTCCATTATCAATTATTTCCCAAGCTAAATGATGCATACCTTTTTTATCAGTACTACCAATATACATACCTGGTCTTTTTTTCACAGCTTCTAAACCTTCTAAAATTGTAATTGAACTTTCATCATATTTTGCCATTTTTACACCTACCTAAGTATATCAAAGAGATAAAAAAAAAACAAATAATTTGTCTTTTAATTTACTTTCCTAATAATATTGATTCTTCATCTTTTAAATTAGAAATTATATTATTATTTTCCATTCCTATTTGTTTTAATAATTCATTAAGAGTATTATCAGAATTATCATTATTTTGATTTGAATTAGATAATTTATCTAATTTAGATTTTATATCATCAACATTTAATACAATAGGTTCGCTTTTATTTAAGACTTTTTCATCTGTATTATTTTCTTCATGATTTTGAATATCAGCACCAGTTATAATCTTTCCATCATCTATAAATACAGGCTTTATATCTTCAGTTATTATTTTTTGATTAGTTCCTGTAACTATTTTTTCTTCTTCAACAAATTCTGATTTCTCCTTAGGAATTTCTTGTGTTATGCTAGAATTATTATAACTTTTTTCTTTTTCAATAACATTTACTTTATTATCTAAAATTTCACTTTCTGGGATTAGATTAGGTTTTATCTCAAAAGCATTAATATTTTCATTTTTTATTAATGGCATATTAATTTCCTCTTTGTAATTATCTAAATTATTTTCTTTTGCAAAAATTTCAGGATTAATACTTAAATTTTGATTATTAATATTTATTTCCTTGTTAGTAACTGGTTCCAATTTAATTTCTGGTTCAACTTTAATTTCTGGCTCCAATTTAATTTCTGGTTCAACTTTAATTTCTGGTTCCAATTTAATTTCTGGTTCCAATTTAATTTCTGGTTCAACTTTAATTTCTGGTTCCAATTTAATTTCTTCTTTAGGTTTAATATCTAAATAAACAGGAGAAAAACTTTTATTTATTACATCGTTATTTGTTGGAGCATCATTAGTAATTGGTGTTTTATCTATAATAGGTAGATTATTTATTAATTCATTAGTAATAGGTTTCATAATTAAAGTGTTCTCCATGTTATTTGGAACTTTTACTTCATTAACTATTTTCTCCTGGAGATTATTGTTTATATCTATATTATCTTTTTTAACATCTTTATTATTTTTAGGTTTTATACTTCCTAAAATAAAAATTAATATTAATATTAAAGCCAAGCCGCCTAATATAATATAAAAATATAATGAGTTCCCATTACTATAAATTTTATCTAAAAAAAATTCTATTTTATTCAAAATTATCACCCTTTATACTCTTATAATATAGTTTATCATTTGATAACTTATTTTGCAATAAAAAAAAGACAAATTGTCTTTTTAAAATAATTTTATAATATCCATTACCGTTATAAATAACATTAGTAACATTAATAAAATAAAACCAATAGTATGAAATATTCCTTCGATATTAGTATTTACTTTCTTTTTAGTAATAGCTTCTATTAAAATAAATAATATTCTACCACCATCAAATGCTGGAAAAGGTATTGCGTTAATAAAGCCTAAATTAATACTCAAATATGCAGTTAAATACATCAAACTTTGAATACCATATTTTGCTGAGTCACCTACTATAGTATACATTCCGACTGGACCTGCTAAGCTAGATAATCCTATACTGCCTGTAAATAAAGCTCCTATTATTATAACCATTGATGACATAATTGAATCAAATTTAAAAAATGCATAACTAATTGATTCAAAGAAACCTTTATATATTTTATCTCCTGCCCCAATGCCAAAAACTTTTATATCTTTACCGTCAGCATTTTTTTCGATAACTGGAGTAATATCATATTTCTTTATAGTACCATCTTTTTTTTCAACAACAAATTCATAAGTATCACTGTCATATTTTAAATTAAGAGCAATAATTAGTTTATCCCATGAATTTACTTTATGGCCATTTAATTTTATTATTTTATCTCCTATTTCAATTCCGGCTTCTGAAATCGGATAATCATCAGGTGCACTGCCTACAATAGCTTTTTGTTCAGTATGACCCCATATTAAACTTTGCATAAATAATAGTACTATTGCTAATATAAAATTAAACATTACTCCTGAAATTAAAATCATAAACCTTTGAAATTTAGTTTTATTACACATAAATTCATTAGGTTTGACATCTTTAGAATCTTCTTCTACTTCACCAGCCATTGCACAAAAGCCACCAATAGGAAATAATCTTAATGAATAAAGAGTGGGATCTTTTTTCTTTTTTCTTTTAAAAGAAAATATTTTAGGCCCCATACCTAAAGCAAACTCGTGAACATAAACACCATATAATTTAGCAAATATAAAATGTCCTAATTCATGAGCAAATATTAAAATACCTAATATTAAAATTAATATAACTAATGTCATATATTTCCTCCCTTATAAATATTCTAAAAAAATAACAAACGTTATCGCTACAATTATTAAACTATCTAATCTATCTAATATCCCCCCATGACCAGGTATTAAATTAGCAAAATCTTTTATATTATATTGTCTTTTTATCGCACTAAAAATTAAATCACCTATTTGACCTATTACTGTTAATAAGAAAATAATAGCAATAACTATTAATAAATTAGTTTGATTGTTTATGACCGTAATATAGAACACTGTCATTATAAATGTTCCCATCAATGAACCTATAATATAACCTTCCCAGCTCTTCTTCGGACTTAATTTAGTAACTTTATGTTTACCTATCATCATACCAGCAATATATGCAAATGTATCAGTCATAATAGGTATTAAAATCATAAATAAAAAGTAATTTAAATCAAAACTCCTAACTAATATAAAATAATTTAAACCTAGACCAATTAATAAAATAAATCCTATTAATTTAAATGCATCTTCAATCGTATATTTACCTTTAACTTGATAAAATATTATTGGTATAGTTAAAACTAATATTAATATACTTAAATACTTATAATTTAAACCGAAAATTATCGTATTAGCATCAAAGTTACTATATACAATACTAATTAAAGTTAAAAAAGATAACAATTTAATTAAAATAGGATATCTATGTAAATCATTAATCTCTTTAGTTGCAATAACAGCTATCAAACCAATAATAAGTGCAAATGGAATACCCCCTACATATATTAACGGTGTAATAATTGCGATTAAAATAATAGCACTTAATGTTCTTGCTTTCATTAGTTTCCTCCAAATCTTCTATCCCTATTATTATATTCAAGAATAGCTAAATCAAATTCTTTTTCATCAAAAGCAGGAAAATACGCTTTCGGAAAATACAATTCAGCATAACTAGCTTGCCACAACATAAAATTACTTAATCTCTGTTCTCCACTAGTTCTTATAACAAAATCTAAATTAGGAAGATTCTGATATAAATAGTTACTAAATTCTTCTTCTGTTACCTTTTTTTTGGATTCAATTATTTTATTTATAGCATCTAGTATTTCAGTTCGTGCTCCATAATTTATACAAATATTTAATGTCCCACTTGTATTATTTTTAGTTAGTGCTGTTACATCAGCAATTACTTTTCGAACATTTTTAGGTAAAGGGTTATTTCGACCCGAAAATATCACTTTAATATTTGATTCTTTTAATTCATTTAATCTTTCTTTAAAAAACCTAACAATTAATCCCATTAAATAACTAACTTCTTCTTCACTTCTCCCAAAGTTCTCAGTAGAAAAAGCAAAGACACTTAAATATTTTACTTTCTTTTGATTTATAATATATTTTGCTAACTCTATTATTCTATTTGCTCCAGCAAGATGCCCTTCGATTGGTTTTTTACCTTGCTCTTTAGCCCATCTACGATTACCATCCATGATAATACCAACATGAGTAGGAACTATTAATTCTTTCATAGTTTCACCCTGCTAATAAGTATACTAGTAATTATAATAAAATGCAATAAATCATGTCTAAAATTTTGTAAATAAACTAATAGTTTATAAATCAAATAAACTTAATTGACTAGATTCTGGTATTGAATTAAATATTCCTAATAATCTCATTTTATCTATTGTAGTAGAATTTATTTTACCTCTCATTTGAACATCTTCAACACTTACAAAAGGTACTTTTTCTCTTTCAGTTATAACCTGATTAGCTGCACTATCTCCTAATCCTTCTAAAGCTCTAAATGGTATTATTAATGATTTTTTATCTTCATCAATAATAAAATTTTTACTATCACTTTTTAATAAATCAATATTTTTAAATTCAAAACCTCTAACTACCATTTCAAGAGCACAATATAATACTTCTAATAATTCGGCTTCTTTATTAGTTTGGTCAAATCCTTTACTTTCCAATTCTAAAATACGATTTCTAATTCTTAATTCGCCTTTAATTAATGTTTCAACTTCAAAAGCATGACATCTAATTGAAAAGAAAGCACTATAATAGTAAATAGGATAATAAACTTTAAAATAAGCAATTCTAAAAGCACTCATTATATAAGCAACAGCATGAGCTTTTGGAAACATATATTTTATTTTAGAGCATGATTCTATATACCAATTTGGTATATTAGCATCTTTAAGAACTTTTTCATGTTCCTTCCAAGCTGTAATATCTTTTGAAGGTTTACCTTTACGAACAAATTCCATAATTTTAAATGCTTTTAAAGGTTCGACACCATTATTAATTAAATAAACCATAATATCATCACGACAACCAATTACTTCATTAAAAG
>JAQUFX010000040.1 GCA_028684435.1 Bacilli bacterium | reverse complement strand
AGCCTTTTTTTATTTTTTATTATTTTTCTTTCCAGTGAGATGAATATTTACCATCTTCCTTATAATAACTATCCATTAGTATAACCCAATAATATCTATTAATAATTGTTTCTTTATTATAAGCAATTACTGTTACTCCGGTATGAGCTCCATCCCATAAAGATTCAGAAACATAGTAATAATCTTCATCTTCAGCTATTATTAAAGCAATGTGTCCCCCAGATGGTCCTTCTGAACTAAGTAGATCCCCAACTTTAACATCTCCACTTGAAATAATATTTTTTGTAAATTTAACTTTTATTCCCATATCAGTTAAATCAAATATATTTTCAGTTACTCCTGCTCCTACATCTCCAGGATCAAATCCCCCATTAACTAAGACCCAAGTTATATAGCCACTACAATCAAGTCCATTTTTACCATGTCTTTTAGTAACAATATTATACATATCACAACCCCAAGTTTTAGGTCCTTGCGAAGTATATTCGATATTTGAAAATCTACTTCTATGAAGATATAATCCTTTATGATAATATCTTCCTTCACCATCTACTTTATATTCTCTAAAACCCATTCGACCATTTTCAGCATAATAAGCAATTCGATAAGGAAATTCTAATGTTATAAATCGGGCAACTTCAACTACTCCAGCTCTTGTTTGATATCCAACATTCTCTACTCGAACTTTTAAAATTTCGTCGAGAAGATTATTATCTTCTTCTGAAAACATATTACATGATAAAAAGCTTCGATTATAATTATAAGAATCTGGTCTTTTATTAATTAAATTTGTTACTACAACTTCAGACTTTATGCTTTCATCATTTATTTCAGCTATTATAGTAGTATTTCCAGCACTTAACGGAATAATATTTCCTTCATTATCAATAGATGCGATATTAGGATTACTACTAGACCATGTAACATCTTTATTGATATTACCAATACTTTTATAAGTTAATTCTAATTTATAAACATCATCTATTGCTAAATATACTTTTTCTTGATTAATTTTTAAGTTAAATATTTTTCCTAAATTATTTAATTCTTTAACTTTAATAATTTTATTATTATATTTAAGATATAAACTAAAATTTGATTCATTTAATTTAAAAGTGCAACTATTATTTTTAGATAATACCCATTTATTACTATTTAAAATAGGTTTCTTATCATCATAAGAAACGAAACAATAAACATTATTAAATTTTGGCTTATTAAAATTTACTTTAATTTGATTACCATTTGTTATATTAACCTTAATATTTTGAAGTTCTAATTGCTTTAAAAATAAATATGCGAATATTCCCATTAATATTAAGAAAATAATGATTAATATTTTATTACTTATATTAGTTTTGATCTTTTTTTTATTTTTCATATCCAATTCCTTTTATTATATTGATTGTATAAAACAATCTCAATTTTAGCAATTAAAAAAAACTAAAAAATGCTTTTTATAAAAATAAACAAAAAAATGAGAAGATATAAATTTAATTATAATCTTCTCAGTAGTTAAGATATTAAATTAATAATTTCTTAACTAATATTAGTATATGGTATTTAAATTAAAAAGTCAACACTTTTTTTAAAATTTTTTCAAATAATTTTAAATTATTTAATATATGATAATAAAATTGCTTAAAAAAACTTGAATTATACTAATTCAAGTCTTACTTCTAGAGCATCATCACCAATACGTTCTTTTAATTTTATTATCCTTGTATAGCCACCAGCTCTATTTATATAGTTAGGAGCTAATTCATTAAATATTTTATTAACTACTTTTTTATCATTATGTAAGAAAGCTAATGCTTTTCGACGAGAAATTAAAGAACCTTCTTTACCATAGGTAATCATTTTATCAACAAATTTTCTTACTTCTTTAGCACGAGCATCAGTAGTAACTACATAGCCATAATTAATTACATCTTTAGTAAGTCCAGCTAATATACTTCTTCTAATACGTGATTCTCTACCTAATTTTCTATATAACATATACTTACCTCTTTCTAATCACGGAACTTAAGTCCCATATCTTCTACTTTATCAAGTACTTCTTTCAATGATTTTTTACCTAAATTACGAATTTTAGTTACTTCTAATTCTCTTTTATCAATTAAATTTTGAACAGTATTAATTCCTGCTCTTTTTAAACAATTGTAAGCTCTAACTGAAAATTCTATTTCTTCAATAGGAGTTTCTAATGTTTTAGTAATAATATCTACTTTTTTCTCAGCAATAATTCCAGTAATATCAGCTATATTATTTAAATCAGCTATAATTTCTAAGTGTTCAATTAATATTCGAGCAGATAAAGCTAATGCTTCTTCTGGAGATAATGAACCATTAGTATATATTTCCATAATTAATTTGTCATAATTTTCATTATGTCCAACACGAGCATCTACTCTTTCATAAGTTACTCTTTCAATTGGAGAATATAATGAATCTATTGGAATTAATCCTTGAACGGCATCTCCTAAAATTCTTTTATTTTCTTTAGAATCTACATAGCCACGACCATTACCAATAGTCATTTCCATATCTATTTTTCCGTCCTTAACAATATTACATATAACAAGTTCAGGATTAACTATTTCAATATCAGGATCTTTTTCAATATCACCAGCAGTAATTGGACCTTCTTTTGATGATATTAACCTAATGGTTTTATTTTCTTTACTATGATTTTTAATTACAACACTTTTTAAATTAAGTACAATAGTTGTTACATCTTCAACAATTCCATCTATTTTTTGGAATTCATGCATTACACCATCAATTTTAACACTTGTAATTGCTGATCCTGGCATTGAAGATAACATTATTCTACGAAGAGCATGCCCGATAGTTGTTCCAAAACCTCTTTCTAAAGGTTCTAATTCAAACTTTCCATAATTATTTTTTTCAATATACTCAGTAATTTTATAGTCTGGTTTTTCAAAATTCATTAAATATTTCCTCCTTAATTTCTTGGACGCTTTGGTGGTCGACAACCATTATGTGGTATAGCAGTTTCATCCGTAATTGCAGTAACTTCAAGTCCTGCTGCTTGTAATGAACGAATAGCATTTTCACGACCATTACCAAGACCTCTAACAAATACTTCTACTTTTTTTACTCCTGATTCCATAGCACTATTTGCAGCTGATTCAGCAGCTACTCCAGCAGCAAATGGAGTCTTCTTTTTTGAGCCTTTATATCCGATTGTTCCAGAAGATGCCCAACTTATTACATTTCCATGTACATCAGTTATTGAAATAACTGTATTATTATATGTTGAATGAATATGTGCTTGACCTTCCGGAATATTTTTTTTAACTTTTCTTTTTCTTCTATTATAAGCCATAATTTACCTCCTATTTACCTACTTTTTTCTTATTTGCAACTACTTTACCTCTACCCTTACGAGTACGAGCATTACTTCGAGTACTTTGTCCACGAACGGGAAGACCTCTTTTATGTCTCACACCTTCATATGAGTTAATTTCCATTTTATTTTTGATACTCATTTGAACATCACGTCTTAAGTTTCCTTCAGTAGTATAATTATCAACAACTTTACGTAACGATGCTTCTTCATCAAGAGTTAAGTCGCTAATTTTTGTATTGGGATTTACTTTAGCTTCTTTACATATAGTTTCAGCTAAACTTCTACCAATTCCATATATATAAGTAAGTCCAATAACAGTTCTTTTTTCTTTTGGTAATTCAATATTTTTTATACGAGCCATTCTTTATTCCTCCTTAACCTTGTCTTTGTTTATGTCTTGGGTTACTGCAAATAACCATTATCTTACCTTTTCTTTTTATTATTCTACATTTAGCACATATTTTTTTTACTGATGGTCTAACTTTCATAACAATTCCTCCTATATTATTTTAGTCTATATATTATTCGCCCACGTGTTAAGTCATATGGTGAAAATTCTATAGTAACTTTATCGCCTGATAAAATGCGAATCATATTCATTCGTATTTTACCAGAAACGTGAGCCGTTACTATAAAGCCATTTTCTAATTCAACTTTATATTCGTCTTTGAAAATATCAATAACCTTTCCATCGACGGTAATCGTAGTTTCTTTAGCCATTTTTTCACTCTCCTGTTAATATTTCATATCCATCTTTTGTTACAACAACTGTATGTTCAAAATGAGCACTAGGTTTACCATCACGTGTCACTATTGTCCAGTCATCATCTAAAAATGATATATGTCTTGATCCAGAATTAATCATTGGTTCTACAGCAAGTACCATACCTGCCTTTAAACTCATTCCGGTGTTATATGTTCCATAATTAGGTACATTGGGATCTTCATGAAGCAAAGAACCAACTCCATGACCTACTAATTCTCTTATTACTCCATAGTTATGCTTTTTAGCATATTTACTAATTGAAGCTCCTATATTATATAGTTTTGCTCCCTCTTTAATTTCTTCAAGTCCAAGATATAACATTTTTTTAGTATGATATATTATTCTTTCTTTTTCTTTATCTACAGTTCCAACTGGATAAGTATTAGCTGAATCTGAATGATAACCATTTTTTAAAACTCCGATATCGATTGATACAATATCACCATTTTTTAAAATTCTTTCTTTAGGTATCCCATGAACTACTTCTTCATTAATACTTATGCATATACTTGCTGGATAACCGTGATAATTTAAGAAACTAGGAATACCACCATTATCTCTAATAAACTTATCAGCTTTATCATTAAGATATTTAGTAGTAACCCCGGGTTTAATTAATTTTTTAACATACTCATGAGTCAAATAATTAATTTTACCCGCTTCTTTTATTTTTTTTATTTCTTCTTCTGTTTTAATCATAATATTATTTTCTCTATTTTGTTAAATGTTTCATCTGGATAAAGGGAATCCTCTATTACACTTAATACTCCTTTTTCATTATAATATTCAAGTAATGGTTTTATTTCATTAACAAATATATTATATCTTTTTTTATAAGCTTCTTCGTTATCATCTGGCCTTACTATTAATTTTATTAAACATATATCACAAATATTATCATGTTTTGGTTTCATAATATTATTATGCGTATTATATACTTTATTACATTGAGGACAGATTAATCTTCCCTTAACTCTTTTTATTGCTTCATCTAATTTAATATCGATATATATAATATAATTGATATTTAAATTATTTTTTTTTAATATAAGTTCTAAATTTTTAGCTTGGATTATATTTCTTGGATATCCATCTAATACAAATGGGCCACTTATTTTTTTTAATTCTACTTCTAATAATTTAGTAACAATTTCATCAGAAACCAAATTACCAGCATCGATCATTTTTTTAATATCATTTGCTAAAGGTGTATTATCACTTACTTCTTTTCTGAGTAAATTACTGGTTGAAATATGATTGTAATGATATTTTTCAACTAGCATTTTACTTTGAGTGCTTTTACCTGTTGCAGGTGGAGCAATAAAAATAATATTTTTCATTAACTTTTTAATCTCCCTTTTCTTCTTCCCGTATAACTTCTAGAAATTATGCTACTTTCTAATTGTTTATAAGTTTCAAGTGCAACTCCAACAACAATTAATAACCCTGTTCCTCCTAATGAAACTTGAGCAGGCATTTTTGTAACTCCAGAAAATATGATTGGTAAAGCTGATATTACCATTAAATATATAGTCCCTACAATTGTAAGTCTTGATATTACATATTTTAAATATTCACTCGTTTTATCACCAGGAGTTATTCCGGGTATATAACTTCTATTTTTATCTAAATTTTTAGCCATATCATCTGGATTTAATTGAAGTAAAGTATAAAAATAACCAAATACAAAGATTAATAACATATATATTAAAAATCCTGAATAACTTGTGTAAGTTATATATTTTTCAACAAAATTAACCACTGATTCTTTATTTGATACTTGAGCAAATAATGAAGGAATTCCAATAAGTGCTGATGCAAATATTACTGGTATTACTCCGGCTGAATTTAATTTAATAGGAATAAAAGATTTATTTCCACCATATGCACTCGATGTACGAGTACTATATTGAATAGGAATTCTTCGATCAGCTGTTTGAATATATATAATTCCCACAACAATAAATAAATAAAGTAGCACAAATATAGTAAATAATATTAAACCAGTCCAAGTTGTAAAAGAGCTTCCTAATACTAATTCTTGATAAGCAATTATAAATGAACTTGGTAAAGTATTAATAATACCCGCCATTATAATTAATGACATTCCATTTCCAATACCTTTTTTAGTAATAGCGTCTCCTAACCAAAGTAAGAACGCTGTACCTGCTGTTAATATTAAGGTTGTTTTTATAATTTCAATGGTACCTGCATCTACTAAAAACGCAAATGAGAATACATAACCTTGGATAAATGCAAATCCAATCCCTAAATAACGATTTATTTTATTTATTTTTTGTTTACCTACCGCACCTTGTTCTTTTAACTCTTTAAAATAAGGAATTACATCCATTTGTAACAATTGAGTTATAATCGATGCTGTAATATAAGGCATTACTCCTAATGCAAATATTGAAAATGTTTTTAAACTTCCCCCACTCATTAAGTTAAGTAATTCTAAAAATCCCAAATTCTTACTAATTTCTTTCGCACCTGGTACTACAATATTAGTTCCTACTGCAAATACTGCTAAGCAAATTAAAGTAAATATAATTCTTTTTCTTAAATCTTTATTTGTAGGGCTAAATAAACCTTTTAGGCTTGAAAACATTTAAATCACCTCTGCAGTTCCGCCAGCTTTTTCAATTTTAGTAACAGCAGCACTTGAAAAGCGATGTGCTTTAATAGTTATTTTTTTCTCTAAATTACCATTACTAAGAACTTTAATACCTGATAATTGTTTTTTAACAATTCCTAAATCTTTTAAAGTTTGAGGAGTTATAATATCACCATCATTGAATCTATTTAAATCACTTAAATTGATTAATGCATATTTTTTTTCAAAACGTTTATTATTAAATCCTCTTTTAGGTAATCTTTCAAATAATTTACTTTGTCCACCTTGAAACCAAGCAGGAATACTAACACCACTTCTAGCTTTTTGTCCTTTTTCTCCTCGACCTGATGTTTTACCAGTACCTGATCCTGTTCCACGACCAACTCTTTTTACTTTTTTTGCTTCCGGAGTTTTACTTAATTTATGTAATTTCATTTTATAATTCCTCCTTAGTTTTGCCTCTTAATTTAGCTACATGTTCAGGTGTGCGTACTGATTTCAATGCTTCTAGTGTAGCTTTAGCAACATTAACTTGAGTATTAGAACCAAGGGATTTAGAAACAATATCTTTAATTCCTGCTATTTCAACAACGGAACGAACAGCACCTCCTGCTATTACTCCGTTACCTTCTTTAGCTGGTTTAATTAATACTTTAGCTTTGCCAACCACTCCAGTAGCTTCATGAGATATAGTACGACCATCTTCTAATGGAATTTTAACTAAATTTTTATTAGCTGCTTGAATACCTTTTTTAATTGCTTCTGGTACTTCATTAGCTTTTCCAGTTCCGATACCTACTAAACCTTTTCCATCTCCTACTACCATTGTAGCTGAGAAT
>JAQUFX010000039.1 GCA_028684435.1 Bacilli bacterium | reverse complement strand
TCCAAGTAATTGTTTTATATTTATCTAATAAAGAAAACATTTCATATCTAGAAAACATTAAATGAGAAAACTTTTTAAAACTAGGTAATTTTGTAATACTTGTTGGAAAGTCGGGTTCATATTTAATAAAATTGCAAGACATAATACTAGACATTATTTTTTTATCATTTTCAGTTATTTCATCATAATATATTATAGCTTCATCAAATAAATGTTTATTTGTTTTTACAATTTGTAATAATAAGTGCCCAATTAAAGCAGGTCTAGTATCCGCTATCATAATTGCATTCTTTTTTTGAGTTTTCATATTATTATCTCCAATCTTAAATATTGTATCATATTATTATTATTTTTTTTCTTTTTTATTAAAAGCCATTTCGTAAAAATTCATATAATACCAATCTGCAACAACAGACTTTTTAAAATTTATTTTTATTTTATTATTTGTAAAATTAGAAATAGTAGTATTGTTATTATCATCAACAAAATATACTTTTTGAGAATTATCTAAAAAATCCATAATGTCATTAATATTAATGTTATTATTTATATTTCCATATAATTTATTCATAGCTTCATTATTTGATTGTTGCCACAAATATATTTCTTGATTAGGTAAAAAATATGCAATTTCAAATTCTTTATGTATATCATTTGTAATAATAACGGCATTTTTCTTTTTGCTTATTTCATTTATTAAAGCATAAAATTCTTTTATATTATTTTCTTTTTCAATTTCTGTATTTACTAAACTATTAAAATTATATAACGATATCGATAAAGATATAAAAAATATTATAATAAATGATTTATATCTTATAATTAAATTTGAATACAAAATTGAATATGCAATCCAAAATACTCCTAATATTGAAAACATATAACGAGCTACAAAAATTGGTGTGCTTAAAAAAGAAATAATAATTGATATACCTAATAATATAAAAATCGATAAAATTCCTAATATAGGAATAAAATTTTTTTTAGATTCATCACTTTTTCTTTTAATATTAAGAAAAACAATAATTAAAACAAATAATAATAAAAGAAATGTAATGAAATTTGATATAAGCGATGTATTATGTTCAAATGATAGAAAAAATCTAAAATAGCTTATAATTGTATCTATTGTTAAATTAGATATCCAAAATCCGTTTGATATATTTTTTAATTGACCAATAATAACTAATAACCATGGTAAATATAAAACGAAGTATATAAAACCGAAAGTTAACCACCTTTTAATTAATAACTTATTATTAAATATAATATATATTAATAATCCAAAATATAAAATGGAAAAAGCTAGAGCACCATATAAATGCAAATATGAAGAAATAGTGCCAAATATAATGAATAAATACCAATTTTTCATTTTATTATATTCTATAACTTTATCCATAGCGTAATAACTTAAAGTTATAAAACACATTACCCAACTATACATTCTTATTTCAAAAAAATAATATATCATTTGTGGCATACAAGTAATAAAAAATGTGGCCATTGATGATGTTATAATTCCATACTTATTTTTAAAATATTTATTTATAATAATTATTATTATTATGTACGGAAAAAATGAAAATAATTTAGAAATAATAATAGGACTTATATTAATAAAAATACTAATAAATTCATTAAAGTATTTTAATAATAGATAATATAATGGCGGATGTACATCATTCATATTTATTTTTATTATATCAATAAACGTATGTTTTATCATAGCCAATGAACAAATTTCATCTGCCCAAACTACACTATTAAGTAGAGTTAATAATGAAAAAATTATAAATATAAAAGCAATAGAGTATAATACAAAAACAAATATTTTTATTATTTTATCTTTTAATGATTTAACATTTTTTAGATATTTTAATAATAATAATGAAAATAATATAGTTAACATTATAGTACATATATAAAATAATGATGTATTGTTTAAAATTATATTAGGATATAAATTATTAATAAATATTAATAAAATTATAAAAATAAAATGGAAGTAATATATGTATGAAGAAATTTTTCTGATCATGTTGGTCTTTATATTAATATTTATGCCTAATAAAATATAAAATAGTATAGGAATTAAAATAATATATGATAGAAAATATTCGTAATTTGAAACTAAAGCCAAATTTTTTTTCACAATTATTGTTTCGACAATTAAGAAGATTAAAGAAATTATTAATAGTAAATATTTGTGCTTAAAAATATATTTTGGTGTAATATTTTTTTCTAATAAATATCCGACTAGGAAAAAAAATGTACCAGTAAAAATAAAATTACTATTGTTCGTAAAAGTACCTATTAAAAAACTATAAATAAAATTAAATGTGTCATTATTTATCAAAAAGGCATATGTATTAAACATTAAACCTATAATATATAAAAGCAAGGAAACATATAATGCTATTTTAAGCTTTTTATTAGTGTTTAAATGTAAAATTACTAATGTCGAAAATATTAATGATCCTATAAACCACATGATAGATTGACTTCGGCCTGTAATAATAAACCATAAATTATTAAGCAAACTCCCTAATGTAAAATCATTAAATCTAAACGCATTCAATATTAAATATATAATGGACAATATTAAATAAGGTATTAGTAATGTTTTAATATAATTAAAACATTTAATTTTTAAATTATCACTTTCTTTTTTACCTAAAAAATATCCTGATGCTAAAAAGAAAAATGGCACCCCTAAACGAAAAAATATTGTGTGAGCATAATAACCAAAAGAATAATTTAATAAAAAGCCTGTATGTAAAGCAACAATACCTAGCGCAAAAATAATTTTAAATATATCTACACAAGCATAATTTTTTTTCATATTTCACCTCCTATAAAAAATATCTTTAGAATATTCAACATGTATATCAACTAATTCGCTATTAATAATATTTCGATTTTTCAAATAACCTTTGTATGTATATAAATGCCAATCAGTGAACGGATTATAATTCCATAAGATTCTGAAAGGTGCAGACTTTATATAAATATCACAGTAACCATTATTATATTGATTTTTAATATCAAATAATCTATTTTGTTCGAATTTAGATATCAAAATAAAACTGGTTAATAAATAAATTATCATTATAAAATAAATAGTTTTTATAATAATTTTTGAATCTGTATTAAAATAATTTTCTACTTCTATTATTTTACTTATTAATATTAAGCAAACTAATAATATCATTATATTTGTAAAAAATGTTGTTCTGAAACCCCATGTTGGGCTTAGAAACATAATAAAATTTGTTGAAACACCGATAATTACAAGAGCAATATATTTTAAACAGTCATTTTTATATATATAATAAATACTATATATGAAAAATAATGCAAATATAAAATAATATAAGTGACCAACATATGTATCTAAAAACATATTTTTTTCTAACCAGAAAAAATCTAATGAAGCAATATATTCAGATAATGGATTATACATGTACAATCCTATAAATGATGTATATAAAGGCCCGAAACAAAAAATTAATATAAGTATTGTTTTAAAGATTACATTTTGTTTTATTAATTTATTAATAACATAAATATTAATAATCATCATTAATATTAATGTAAATGGTACTGCATAAAAAGTATAGTTAAAAAAATTATCAAAGTTAAATATTATTTTTCCTAATATTGATAAATTTGAAAATTCATCTGTAGTTGCCAATCTATTTGCTGATCCTGGTGAAAAATATACTATTAAAATTGATATAATAGATAACAAAGTAAAAAATAATATTTTTTTACTTTTATTCTTATCTTTAAAAAAATATGTTAAAAAGATAATGTTTGCAATAATCAGTCCAACTCCAAAATTATCAACAAACATTGGAATTATAAAATTTAAAATTCCTAATAAAACTACGATTATCTTTTTATTTATTTTATAATTAAAAATATATGTTATATAAAACAATATTAATGATGCTGGTATTAAATAAGTGCACCCTCCAGTAGGCCAAGCATACACTTGACCAAACATTGAACCTGGAACTAATAATATTAAAATCATACTAAGCATATATATATATTTATTATTATTTTTATTTGCACATTTATTAAAACACCAATACATTAATAACATCGAAGCAGCATTAACTATATTCCACAACCATTTATGATACACTAAAATATTTATTAAAAATCTACTAAACACTCTACTTTCATAAGTGAAATAATTTTTAATAGCTGTTTTGGCAGCACTAATTATATTAGTATCTGGCATATAATTTCCATAGTCATCCCCTGTATATGGAGTTAATATACTAATAACATAAACTAATACGAAAAAATATATATAATATTTATATTTTTTTATAAAATTAAAAATATTTATTATTAATTTCACACTAAATTGTCCTCTTTAATAATATAAATAGGCCTATTTTTCACTTCTAAATGAATTTGCGAAATATATAACCCGATAATTCCATTATTTAAGAAAATTATACTTAATATAAATAAAAACATAGTAACACATAATAAAGTGGTGCTTTGTAAAAACAAATAAATTATTAAAGAAATAACAAATAGTAATAAAAATAAGCCCGATAATATTAGTAATGAAACTAAAGGAAAAGTTGAATATGAAACAATTCCATTAATTGCATATTTAAACATACGTTTATAAGGAAACTTTGAAGTCCCTTTGATTCTCTCAACATTAGTATATTCTATCCATTTATATTTAAACCCTATATCATTTAATAATCCTTTATTAAACAGATTGTATTCTTTAAACTTTAAAATTGACTCTATAACTTGTCTTGTCATTAATCTATATTCACGTTGTCCATCGTACATTTTAACAGTAGAAACAGAATTGAACATTTTATAAAATGTATTAATACAAATTTTATGAAGAAATGAATATCCTTTTCTTGTTAATGCTTTAGCAGAAGCTATGTCATATTCGCCTTCTTCAAGTACTTTATACATTTCTTTAAGAAGATGTGGGGGATCTTGTAAATCTATATCCATTGTGGTTAAATAGTCCCCTGAAGCATTTTCGAATCCAGCCATAGCACAAGCTTCTCTGCCAAAATTTCTTGACATCGAAATATATTTAACTCTCTCATCTTTTTTGGCTATTTTTTTTATAATATTTAATGATGAGTCTTTACTATTATCATCAATAAAAATAATTTCAAAGTCAACATTTTTCATTTCTTTCATTAAATTGCACATAGCATCATAATAAAGTATTATGGTTTCTTCTTCATTATAACATTGACCAATGATACTAATTTTTTTCTTTTTCATTGTTAACACCCATTTAATTATACATAAATAAAATACATATATCAAACACAAATGGTCAAAATTCCATTATTTTGTATTATTTTCTGAGTTAAACACTTTATTATATAATTTTAGATTTGTTTGTGATATAATTTATTAAGGATGGATGTGTTCATTTATAAAAAATAATAACATTTTTAAACTTTCTAAAATTGAAAAGAGTATACTGGATTGGATTAAAAAAAATAATTTAATAATTTTTACTATTTTTATTATCATTATAGCTTTATATGCTAGATTAAAATTATATGATTTCTATACTCCAGATTATAACGGAATTGAAATATGGTTTAATCATTTTAAAAATAATGGTGGTTTACTTGCATTAAATAATCCAATTGGTGATTATAATACTCCTTATTTAATATTACTTTCACTATTATCATATTTACCATTTAAACAAATTTACATTGTTAAAATAATGTTAACAATTTTTGATATATTTTTAGCTATTAGTGCATCAATGCTTACTTATGAAATAATGAAAAGCAATAAAAATCATAAATATTATTCATTATTAACATTTATGATTGTATTTATCTCACCTTTAGTAATTTTTAATAGTGCATTTTGGGGACAATGTGATGCTTTATACTCTGCATTTGCATTGTTATCAATATATTTTTTATTAAAAAATAAATTTACATTAGCATTTTTATTTTTAGGGATTTCTTTAGCTTTTAAATTACAAGCCATCTTTATTTTACCAGTATTTATTATATTATATTTTGAAAAAAGAAAATTTTCTGTTTTAAATTTTATATTATTATTAATTCCAAATCTAATATTAAGTTTACCAGCATTAATACTTGGTATGCCAATTAATTATTGGTTAAAAATTTATTTTAATCAAATAGAAAGCTATCAAATGCTAACACTCAATTTTATTAATATTTATAAATTATTCCCAAATTATAGTGATTATTTAAGGGATTTCGGAATAATTTTTGCTTTATTAATATGTTTTATAGTTTTATTTGTTATATTAAATAAAAAAATCAATTGGAATAAGGAAAAAATAATCTCGTTAACTCTTTGGTTTACAATTGTATTAACTTATGTTTTGCCAAGTATGCATGAAAGATATTTGTTTTTAGGAGAAGTATTAGCAATAAGTTATTATATATGCCACAAAAAGAATTTGTTTATTTTAATATTTATTATTATCAACTCATTCATAACATATACAAATTATTTAACTAATTCTATCGTTTCTATTAATATTGTTTTTTTATCATTGTTATATTTAGTCTCTATAGTTTATTTTAGTAAAAATATTTTCTTTAACATCATAGAAGAAGATAATAGTTAATATTATAATTGTTTAAATTTATTTATATAAATTTTTTTATAATTATTTTTCGAAGTATGCGTAAAAAAACTTTATCTAACTTTCTCCTTTATTAAAAAATATTTACTTTTTATTTTAAATGTTTTAAAAATTTTTTTAAACATTGAATAAATAATTAATATTATTTTTTTATAAATTTTTATCAAAATAAATAGAATATATGATAATAAATTAGAATAAATAAAAATAAATATAACAAATGGTAAAAAATAATTCAAAGTTAATTTAACAGATTCTACATTTTCTAATAATATTGGATAAAATAATTTATCAGCAATATATGATAATAAATATGTGCCTAATGATAATTCAGCTATTTTAATAATTATTTTTTTAAAAAAAAGATTTAATTTTGTTAATTTTAAATTCAATAAAAATATAAAAACCAAAACTGAAATAATAACATTTTCAAAACTATTCCAAGAAGTGTAAATTCCATAATCAAATGAATGATTATAATTTCTATAAAAATTGAAAATACTAAATATTAAAATAAATAAAAATAATAAAAAAAGATTTTTATTCTTATCAATTTTCACATTATATTCATTTATATATGATCCAATAAAATAATACGTAATAGGATATATGTTTATCCACCATTTTGGTAATAACGGCTGATAAGTAGTTGATAATGTAGGATTTAAGAAAAAACCAGGTGTTTTCCAATCATAAATATTAAATAAAGTAGGTAGAACTGTCAATATAATTAAAGTAATTATCAAAATTTTTTTTTGCTTTTTAGATTCTAAATTTTTCCATATAATATTTAGAAAAGGAATTAGTAAAAATAAGCCGATATACATTTCAATGTACCATGAATAAGGTCCACCTGTATAATCTAAAATACTTAATACTGCAGATTTTAATGTTATTTCTACATCAAAATGATACATGTTAAATAATATACATAATATGCTTGATAATAAAAATATTTCTAATATATTTATAATTCCTTTATAATATTTTTTACTTAATGTTTTATCTTTCATTAAATATCCAGTTAATAATAAAAATAAAGGTACACATACCATCGATAATGTCCTTAAACACGTAAAAATAAACATTCTTTTACCTGCGAATATTTCCCCATAATAATTAACATTCATAAAAAAATGAACCGAAATAACAAAAAATACTGCAACAACTCTAATAAAATCTATATTAATATTTCTTTTATTTACATCCTTCATGATAACACCTAAATACATTTCAATTCTATCATATAAAAAGCACTTAATCTAGTGCTTTTTAAAATTAACAATGAACATCTTTTACATTATTACCAGTTATTTCATTATGTACTAAATAATTATAAAATATTTTCATCATCATATGATCAAATGTCATATAATATCTTCAGCAATTTGCATATCCATTTCATCAACATGCATTATATAGTCAGCCATGTTTTTTAATTTGCCACCTGTATAACCAGTCATGCCTAAAACTTTAGCG
>JAQUFX010000038.1 GCA_028684435.1 Bacilli bacterium | reverse complement strand
TTCATTTTCAAATCCTCCTTAAAAAATAACTAAAAGAACAACACAAACATATATTAACAATAATCAAACTAAATGCAACTTATTTTAAATAAATAAAATTTGTTGCATTTAGTTTTTTAAATAACAATTATTAAAAAACCATTGAAATAAAACCCAAAATAAAGTATTATATATTTAGAATAGAAAAAGGGGCTAGATTGTATGAATAATAATCCGACAATTCAAATGATAAGCATAGAACAAATCATACCAAATAGATTTCAACCACGTTTAACCTTTGATGAACAAGGGATAATTGAATTATCATCTTCAATAAAAGAGCATGGTATAATTCAACCTTTAGTATTAAGAAAACTAGGGGATAAATATGAAATAATAGCAGGAGAAAGAAGATATAAAGCTGCAACAACAGCGGGTCTTACTGAAGTTCCAGCTATAATATCAAGTTTAGATGATAATCAAAGTGCTGAAGTAGCATTAGTCGAAAATGTTCAAAGAAAAAATTTAACTTCGATAGAAGAAGCTAAATCATATAAAAAGATATTAGAAAAAGGTTACCTTAATCAAGAACAATTAGCTAAAAAAATGGGTGTAAATCAATCAACTATAGCTAATAAACTAAGATTATTAAATTTAACTAAAGAAGTTCAAGAAGCTTTATTAAATGAAAAAATTAGTGAAAGACATGCTAGAAGTTTACTTCAATTAACTGAAGCTAATACACAAATAGAAATATTAAATAAAGTTATTAATGAAAGATTAACAGTTAGACAATTAGATTCTGAAATTAAAAACATGATTAATCCTAATAATCAAATAGTTGATGAGTTAAATTTAGATAATGTTTCTTTCAAGCCTGAAGAAACTTTAGAAAAAATCAATGAAGAAACAATTAATTCTTTAGAAGAATTAGATGATAAAATTATTAATAATAATGATATTAATATCGAAGAAATTAAAAATAATGCTAAAGATATAATTCCTAAGTCAAAAGCAAATATCTTTAATATTTTTGATCAAGAATCTTATCCTTCTTTAGAAAATGAAAAAGTAAATTTATCAATGAATAATATTTTTGATGAAGAAGAAGATTTAGAGGAAGAAAATTTAGAAATAAAAGATTTTACCCCAGTTACACCAATTGTATCTGAAATAAGAAATAAAGACGAAAAAATAAAGAAAAATAATTTACCAACTGTAATTGAAGCTTATCATGGTTTAGAAGAAGAAGTTCAAGAAGCTGGTTATAAAATAACTTGTGAAGAATTTGATTTTGAAGATTTATATCAAATAATTATTAAAATAGAAAAAGAGGTTAATAAAAATTAGCTTTTTTTATTCTTGGATTGGTTCGGAACCTTTTTTAAAATAAAATAAGGTTGTATTTTTATTATTAGTTGTATATTTTCCAGTAATAGCATTAAGAGGAAGAGCAATAATATTTTCACTTGGTTCATACCAAGTATTTTCCATATCTTTTAAAGCGTATTCAGAAGTATCACACCAAATAGATTTAATTTTACTTGAATAACTTTTCTCAACAATTTTATTATTATCATTTCCACTCCAAACTAACATTAATAAATTTGGATTATAACCTGCAAACCAATAATCATAATCAGTAGTACCACTTTTTAAGGCGTATTTTTTAGTTATTCTTGAGCTTAAAGAAAAAACCGTCGGTGACATATAATCAATAAAACTAGGGTTATATGTTGTAGTCAGCATTTCATTTAAGATATAAACATAATCTTTATTTAATACTTCATCTGGTTCTAATTTATGTTCGTATAAAATATTTCCTTCTAAATCTTCTACTTTATTTATAAAAAACAATTCATTATAAACTCCATAATTGGCAAGAGTATTATAAGCTTGCGCTATATCAAGCATATTTAATTCGGTAGCACCTAAAGCTAAAGAGGGATTGGCTTTAATGTTTTTTTCTAACCCAGCTAATTTTAAAGAATCAACTAATGTTTTTTCGCCTAAAAACAAGTGAGTTTTAACAGCATAAATATTATCTGAATAAGCCATTGCAGCAGCCATCGTTATTTCTTTATTGGCATAAGAATTAGCATAATTAGTCGGACTGTATGTTTCATTATCAGCAAATACAAAACTAGTAATTTCACTTTTAAAAGTTGATGCTGAAGTCATATTATTTTCAAGAGCCGCATAATAAAGAAAAGGTTTAATAATTGAACCAACCTGTCTTTCAGCTTTACTAGCTCTATTATATTGACTTATAGCATAATCTACTCCGCCAGATAAGGCGGTTATGCCTCCGGTTTTAGGATTAATTACTACACTTGCTGTTTGGACATTATTATCAGTAATGTTTTCCATTATCGAAGTTTCCATTTTTGTTTGAACATTTAAATTAAAGTTAGTAAATATTTTTATACCTCCATATTTAATTAATGACTTAGGAAGCGTTTTAATTGAATTTAATTCTTGCATAACTGCATCATGATAATACATAAAAGTTTGTAAATTGTTTGTCTCTTTTTTGCCATAAGTAATTATTTGATTTTGAAATAAATTATTATATTCTTCTTTAGTAAGATACTTATTTTTAATCATACTTTTAGCTACATTTTTACCTCTAGTAATAGATAAGTCATAATTACTAATAGGATTATAATTTTCAGGACTTCTTGGAATGCCAACTAAAATAATAGCTTCTTCTATTGTTAAATCACTGCTTTTTTTATTAAAATAATACTGACTCGCACTTTCGATACCAAAATTACCTCTTCCAAAATTAATTGTATTTAAATATCCTTCTAATATTTCATCTTTTGTATAATGAGTTTCTAAATTTATTGTAAGAAACGCTTCTTCTATTTTTCTTTCCCATGTTTGATCAAAATCCAAGTACATATTTTTTACATATTGCATTGAAATAGTAGAAGCTCCTGCTATTATTTTTTGTTCTTTAAAATTATTAAAGAAAGATTTTATAATTCTTAAATAATCAAAACCATTATGTTTATAAAAGTTTTTATCTTCAACACTAACAATTGCTTCTTTTACATGATCTGATATTTCATTTAATTTTACCCATTTTCTATCACCACTTCCTTGATATACGATATCATTGTTATGATCATATATTTGAACTCTATTGGCAGTATTTAATGTTATTTCATCTGAAAAGTAAGCATATGTATATAAACCTAATATTAGTATAATTACGCATATAAATAAAAATATAGTTAATTTTATTATAAAGTTTACCCGTTTCATTATTCACCGGTATTATTATGGAATATTTTATTATATTTATGCTAATATATTTATGGAGATAGTATGAAAAAAATAGAATTTTATAAAAACAATAAAAAAATTAATATCGATAAAGATAAGGTGATTTTTGATATAGCTAATTTAGTTATTATTAAATTAGAACTGGAATATAAAATTAAGTTAGATTTTCTAAATAAAATAGCTGATTTTACATTAAAAAAAGAAAATATCACATTTCCTATTGAAATAAAAGAAATGAATTATTATAATCATACAAATAAGTGGATTTTTAATTATGAACTTGATAGTGAAGAAAATGTAAAAAATACAATAAAAATAGAACTTTAATTAATCAAAAAAATTATATTGACAATATAATTTATTATGATAAAATTAAACGTGTTTAAAAAGGAACATGAAGTAAATATTAAACATATAATTAGAAGGCGAAGGAGGAAAAATGAAAATAAAATTAACTCAAGAAGAAATTGATACTAAATCATATGATGATGTTGCTTATTTAATATTAGAATCAAGCAAAAAGAAAATGAAAATCCAAGAATTATTTAAAAATGTAATTAAAGCAATGAAATTACCCGAAGAAGAATTTACTAACGGTATAGCTGATTTTTTTGAATTATTAATAACTGATAAAAGATTTATAATGCTAGAAAATGGGTATTGGGACTTAAAAATTAATCATAATACTAAAGTAATATTAGAAGATGAAGATGAAGATGAAGATCTTGATATAAATTTAGAAGAAGATCTTGATATAGAAGATGAAGAAGAAGCAGATACCGAAATAAATTATGATGAAGATGATTCACCTGATGATGAAGATGATGAAGATGATGGTCTAGAGGATTTAATGGTCTTAGATGAAGAAACTCAAGAAAATTTATAGCTTATCCTTTATATAATTAAAAAGAAAGAAGGAAAAGTTATGAAAAATAGGCTAGAATTTATCGAAAAAAAATATGAAGAATTAAATTTAGAACTATTAAAACCAGAAATCATGATTGATTATATTAAATTAAATAAATTAAATCAGGAAAAAACCAATTTAGAAGATATTGTTTTTAAATTTCGAGAATATAAAAAAACCAAAAAAGAAATTGAAGAATTAAAATTATTAACTAATGATTTGGAAATGGCGGATATTGCTAAAACTGAAATAGAAACATTAGAATTAAAATCAGATAATTTAACTAAAGAATTAGAAATATTATTAGTGCCTAAAGATGAAAATGATGGTAAAAATATCATTATGGAAATTAGAGGAGCAGCTGGCGGAGATGAAGCTAATATATTTGCTGGTGATTTATTTAGAATGTATTCTAGATATGCGGATTTAAATAATTGGAAAATAGAAATAAACAATGCTTTAGAAGGTTCTAGTGGTGGATTTACGCAAATAGAATTTTTAATTAAAGGTAATAATGTATACTCTAAATTAAAATTCGAAAATGGTGCTCATCGAGTCCAAAGAGTACCTGAAACTGAAGCTCAAGGAAGAATTCATACTTCTACAGCAACTGTTGCTGTAATGCCTGAAGCTGAAGATGTAGAATTAGATATCAAACAAGATGATATAAGAGTAGATGTTTACCGAAGCAGTGGTAAAGGTGGCCAAGGTGTTAATACGACTGATTCAGCGGTTAGATTAACACATATTCCTACTGGTATTGTTGTAACATGTCAAAATGAAAGAAGTCAAATTAAGAACAAAGATAGAGCTATGAAAGTATTAAAAGCAAAATTATACGATGTAGCTCTTCGAGAAAAAGAAAATGCTAATGATACCGATCGAAAAAACAAAATTGGAACTGGAGATCGCTCAGAAAAAATTAGAACTTATAATTATCCCAATAATAGAGTAACAGATCATCGTATTAATTTAAGTATTATGGAACTAGATCGAATAATGAATGGCAATCTTGAACCAATTATAGAAGCTTTAATAACTGAAAATTTAAAAAGAAAAATGGAAAACTAAAATGAAAAGTAAACTAAATGAAAAAGATTTAAAATTATTAAAAGAAAAATATGTAAATATCGAGTCAGTTATAAACAAAATAAAAAAAAATTACCCAATTCAATATTTAATCGGTAATGTAGATTTTTACGGTAAAAAAATATGCGTAAATAAAAATGTTTTAATACCAAGATTTGAAACTGAAACCTTAGTAGAAAAAACATTACATTATATAAATAAATTAAATTTAAATAAAGGTTCATTATTAGAGATAGGAACAGGTTCTGGTTGTATAAGTATAATTATAAAATCAGAAATACCTAATGTAGAAATAACCGCAATTGATATAAGTAGAAAAGCATTAACATTAGCTAAAAAGAATGCTAAAATAAACAAAGTTAAAATCAATTTTATTCAAAAAGATGTATTTAAATATAATATGGTTAATAATTATGATATTCTAATAAGTAATCCACCTTATATTAAGTTAGGTGATGAGATAGACCCAACAACAAAATATGAGCCTAAAATAGCTATATATGCAGATGAAACAGGTTTAATTTATTATAAAAAGATATTTGAAATAGGAAAAGCTTTTTTATATAAAAAATTTCTTATTGCTTTAGAGATAGAAGAAACTTTAGGCAAAGAGTTAAAAAACATAGCAAAAGAATTTTTTCCTAATAGTAAAATTAAAATAGAAAAAGATTTAGCTGGAAAAGATAGATATTTATTTATATATTGTGAATAAAAAAAATAAACACTACCCATTATTATTTAGAAAGGTAGTGTTTTTTATATGAAAAAAGTATTAATTATTACAGCTATAATAATAACATTATTGGTTTATTCAAAATCACAAGCTAATGAAGTGGTAATAATTCCTGAAAATTCTTTAAGATTTAGAGTAATTGCAAGCAGTAATAATGTTGATGATTTTATTATTAAAAATAAAGTTAAAAAAGTTGTTGAAAAAGAATTAGTAACATTATTAAAAAATGCTAAAGATATTAATGAAACTAAAGAAATAATAAAAGAAAATATAACTAATATTAATAAAACAATCTCTAATACTATAGGAGAAGAAGATATAGATTATGATGTTAATTTCGGTTTTAATTTTTTTCCTAAAAAAATATTTAAAGGAATTGTTTATAATGAAGGAGAGTATGAATCTTTAGTCATAACTTTAGGTCAAGGTAATGGTGATAATTGGTGGTGCGTATTATTTCCACCACTTTGTTTACTCGAAGAAAATCCTAATTCTAGTGATGTGGAATATCAACTATATGTATCTAGAATAATTAATAGTTTTAAATAATATACTTAACTGGTGATATATGTTAAGTATATTTTTAATAGGTTTAGCTTTAAGTATGGATGCTTTTTCTTTATCTTTAAGTATTGGCATAAATAAAATTAGTAATATAGATAAGATAAAAATTTCGATAATAATTGGGATAATGCACTTTATAATGCCTTTACTTGGAGTTGTTATTGGTTCTAATTTAATCATTAATTTAAATATAAATCCTGATATTTTTGTAATTTCAATATTTTTAATAGTAGGATTATTAATTTTCTTCGAAAAAAAAGAAGAAAAAAAAATTTTAACTTACCATATATTTACTATTTTTATATTAGCTCTTGGAGTAAGTTTTGATAGTTTTTCTATCGGTTTAGGTTTAATTGTTATTACAGATTATATCTTATTATCTATTATAACTTTTGCTTTATGTAGTGGTATTATTAGTTTTGTAGGTTTATTTATTGGTGAGCTATGCGCTAATAAATTTAAAAATAAAGCTCCCTATATTGCGGTATTTATATTATTTACTTTAGCAATTGTAAAGATAAAGGAATATATCTCATTAATTAATTGACAATCTAAATAATAATATATATATTAAATTTACAGAGGCGTTAAGAAAGATGTGTAAAAATGAAAAAATTAATTATTGAAGGAAAACGCGAGTTAACCGGAAAGATAAAAATAAGTGGAGCTAAAAATAGTGTTGTAGCATTAATACCCGCTGCTATTTTAAGTGATGGTAAATGCACAATATATAATGTTCCTAATATTAGCGATGTTCATCGTTTAATTGATATGCTTAAAATATTAAAAGTAAAAGTAAGATTTGAAAATGAAACTTTATTTATTGATAATACCAATTCAATAAATGCAGAAATACCAGAAGAACATGCTACAAAATTACGAGCTTCGTATTATTTTATGGGAGCATTACTTTCTAAATATAAATATTCAGAAATATCATATCCTGGAGGTTGTTCAATAGGGGCAAGACCTATTGATTTACATATAAGTGGTTTTAATAAACTGGGAGCCACAACAAAAATAGAAGATAATAAATATAAAATAACAGCTAAAAAACTAGTCGGAACAGATATATTTTTAGATATTGCCAGTGTTGGAGCGACTATCAATTTGATGTTAGCAGCAACTAAAGCTAAAGGTACTACTCATATATATAATGTTGCTAAAGAACCTGAAATAGTTAATGTAGCTTCATTTCTGTCTTCTATGGGAGCTAAAATATATGGAGCCGGAACAAGTGAAATAACCATCGAAGGTGTAGATAAACTCGGCAATGGAATAGTAGAAGTAATACCTGATCGAATCGAAGCTGGTACATATTTAATGATTGGATCATTATTAGGTAAAAATTTAGTTATTGAAGGAATTGTTAAAGAACATTTAGGGTCAGTAATCACCAAACTAAAAGAAACCGGATGTAATCTTGAAATAAAAGGGTCAACAATCAATATAAATAAAGTAAAAAATTTAAAAGCTGTCAATGTTAAGACTTTAGTATATCCGGGTTTTCCTACTGATTTAGGTCAGCCAATGAGTGCATTATTAACCCAATGTGAAGGTGAATCATTCTTTGAAGAAACCATTTATGAAAATAGAATGCGTCATATTAAACATTTAAATGCAATGGGTGCTAATATTAAATTATTTGATAGAAGTGCCATAATAACTGGTAAAACTCTATTAAAAGGGCGAAGTGTGGTTGCAACTGATTTAAGAGCTGGGGCTGCTATGTTAGTAGCAGGAATGATAGCTGAAGGAACAACTGTGATATCAAATATTGAACATATTCTAAGAGGATATGAAAATATTGTTGAAAAGTTATCTCAAGTAGGTGCTAGCGTTAAAATTATTGAAGAATAAATAAAAAATATACTATATTATAAATTTTATGATATAATAAATAAAGCGAATTTCTATAGCTGCTTAATTAGCTATGGCGGAAGGAGAATATTAATGAAAAAAGGTATCCACCCAGAAATGAAAAAATGTACTATAAAATGTGCATGTGG
>JAQUFX010000004.1:16456-34686 GCA_028684435.1 Bacilli bacterium | reverse complement strand
GAAGTTTGTACGGCATATTTAAAATCAATTGAGAAGAATTATGACTATTTTAATAAACATACGAATAAAATTTTTAAAATAGATACCAGTAATATTAAAGTTATAGAAGCAAGTATTTTAATTACAACCGAAATATTAAAAATAATTTAACAAAAAAGTTTTATGCCCTATAGAAAGATTGTCCTATATTAGGACAATAATGATAGATGGACCTTTTAGTAATATTACAATTTTATTTCACTATGGTCTAATTGATTTAACTAGGTATTGTAAAAAATAAAAATTTTTGTTATCTTTATAATATAGAAGGAGTAATGTAATGAAGAAAGTAATTAAAGTGTTTTCGTTTATGTTTATGACATTTCTATTCTTTGGTGTTATCAATGTAAATGCAACAGATTATGAAGAAAATTTAATAAAAAGAATAGCACCAGATGGTGAGAATGCAATACTTAAAACGGTAAAACCAAAAAGCGAAAATGAGTCAGATACAATGTTGACTAGCTTATTTGACAAACTTATTAGCGAACCAGGTTATCATGTTGGTGGGTATTGTGAAGAAGAAGATCTTACTGATTGTACAGTTAGTATCGAAGATATTCGTGAAGGTGGTACCTTTTCAAAAACGTATAAAATTAGAGTAACTTACGATGAGCCAAATAATCTTTCGGTTATTGATGATTATAAAAGCAAAATAAAAGCATTTAATCCAAATGATCTAAGTACATTTTATCATGTAGAAGATTTAGGATTAATTAATTATTATATGACTAGTGCTAAATCAGAATTATGGAATCCAAGTGCAGGGGCTAGAGCATTAAAATATTCGAATGAAATTATTAAATTAACTAATGGTAGCAATATATCTTTTTCACTAGATGTTAGAGCTGGAGATCAAGCACCGGTATATATGCATGAATCTGCATTTGGCGGTATGAATATTTATTATAATGATTATTGTTATGGTTCAACTGGACACGGAGTACATCTTAGAAGGGTTTTATATATTCCTGAAAATACAGAAGACACAACAGGAGCATATATGGCTGCTGCTAAAGCAAGAATTGATGAATATTTAGGAGCTGATAATGGTATTACTATCACTTATGGGGGATTATTATCAACATTAGTAGAAGTAACTGAAGAATATGGACCTATTTATTATACAGATTCAACTGTTAATAATGAAGATACCGATGGAAATTATTATATTTTTACAATAAAAGGTAAAGAATATAGATTCTATATAATGAAAGGAACTGCTGAACAATTAATATCGCCATCATATTTAGGAAGTGAACTTGCAACCAATAT
This sequence comes from Bacilli bacterium, assembly GCA_028684435.1. Classification (GTDB taxonomy): domain Bacteria; phylum Bacillota_I; class Bacilli_A; order RF39; family UBA660; genus DUUS01. The sequence goes on along the minus strand of JAQUFX010000004.1, from coordinate 33,372 downwards.
TAGAATTACTTCTGGTAGTTCTGCCGTTCCATTAGACGCAGCATTAAAAGTTAGTACCGTCGTAAATGATGATATTAATAAAGTATTAGGAACCAATGATTATAAAGCATATGACATAAGATTATATTCCAATGGAAAAGGAGCTTATATTGAAAAATTAGATAATGGTAAATTTTTAGTAAAAATACCAGTACCAAAAGAATATGAAGGAAAAGATTTATTTATATATTATATTAATTCAAATAATAAAACAGAAAAACATAATGTTACTATCCAAAATGGATTTGCCTCATTTGAAACTGATCACTTTAGTACTTATATCTTAACTCCATTAAGTAATGTTGCAGATATTGATAATCCCCAAACTGGAGATAATTTATTATTATATATTGCACTTGGAACAATATCTTTAATTGGGTTAGCTGGGTTTGGATTGTTCTTAAATAAAAAAAAGTTATTTAATTAAAAGTATAAAAAAGAACTAGAAAAAAGTCTAGTTTTTTAATTTAAATACATTATAATATTGTCCTATTAAGAAAGTAAATCAAATTAATAGGCGGTTCATTTTATTTTAAAATATGTTAAAAATATTTTTTAGGAGGATTAAGTATGGCAAAAACAAAATGGTATGAAGGAAAAGTCGGAGTTGCTGAGCATTAGTATATTTAAATATTAAAGCAAAAGAACTAGAGAAACTTTTAAATAATGAAAAAACCATGATTATTAGGGGAGCAGGTGGAAAAAATGCTCATTAGGATGAAGAGCAAAGATACAGTTACCCATAAAGGAGTTATTTTAAATGTAGTTGAAAGTTATAAGAGGCTCCGCAAGAATCCGAAAAATTTATCAAAAAATATGAAAAAGAATTTAACTTATCAAAAGATCAATATGATAGATGGATTGTAAAAAAGTATCTTGCTGTTTATAAAATTGTTATTATTGAAGCGATAACACCTTTTAAATATAACAGGAATAATAGTGTGAGATATAAAACATAAAAAACAAGACACAAAAAAATAAAAACCGTTATTACCGTGATGCTTTTTTGTTTATCTATATAAAGAATGACCTATAAATAAAAGTCAAAATTATAGAATCTTATAAGCAGGTTTTCATTTTTTTTAAATATTTTTCAAATATTGGTAATCCGTATTCTTTATTATAATAATTAGGAAACTCATTCAAATGTGCTAATGCTATTTTCATTGTAAATATTAAGTCATTATTTGTAACATTTGTCTTTGGATTAATTGTACCATGCTCTAATTCAATATTAACACCAGTTATTAAATCTTCTAATGTGAACTTGTCAAAATTAATTCCTAGCATCATAGCAGCATTTAATATATCTTGTTTATTATACATATCTATACCTCCAATTTATAATATGGGTTTAGATAATGTTTGTTATTCGAAATATAATGTTTATTTTATTTATATGAATATAAATAAAATAATATATAATATACAATTAAAAAGAGGTGAATGTGATGCATAAATTATAGATTAAAAATGTTTATCAAGTAATATTAATAATACTATTTATAACTGGTATATTATTTCTTTATATGTAGTTGGTATTTATGCTTATATATACCTATAAATTTGACATCTACAATAATATATGTATAATACTACGTATTGAGGTGATTTTAAATAAAAATATTTAGAAAAGAAAATAACAAAGAAGTAGTACATGTACAATTACAAGATATGGGATTTTTAAACTCATTAGATATTCCTATACCTGCTAATATATATTTGAAAGTTTTTGGTGGAGAAGCAACAATAATAGGAAGCCATAATTATTTTGATTATATTTGTTTTGATGAAAAAGAAGCCGTAGATTTTTTTAAAAATTTAGAATTTATTATTAATTATGATGATTTTGCTAATTTAAATTTAGAAGAAATTAATGAAATAGCATATGAAATAGGTAGAAAAATAGTTGATATTGTTAATAAATTTAATTCTATGTCAATAGAAGTAAGAAGAAATAATTCTAAAATACTTGAATATTTTCAAAAATTAGAATATATGTATCTGTGTATTTCTATAATACATAAATCTAAATTAAATAATGAAACATTACTAATGCCTAATAAATTAAACCAAATAAAAAAAATTAAGTAAGTAATAAATTAATATTAGGAATCATAAAACGAATTATAGATTCGTTTTTTTATTTAATAAATTAAATTTAAATAAATTTGTAAAAATTAAATTTTAATGTTAAAATATGCAATTAATGGAGTGATATTATGAAAAGGACATTTAAATTAGGCGAGCAAGAAGGTATTTCTATTCAGTTAATGGATTTTGCTTTTATACTTAAACATGGACTTCCACGACAAAAGAAATTAGCCCTTTTTTGTTTAGACTTATATAATATTGAAGAAATTAATTATGAAAATAGAGAAGATTGGTTAACTTTTTATCATTATGGCTTACCAGAGTATTTTTCTTATGTAGATTGGTTAATAGATGAAAAAGAACTAGAAGGATTATCATCTAAAGAATTAGAAAAGCTTTATAATACTAAAATAGAACAATTTAGAGGTTTATGGAGTTATAAATATGGATACGAACAGCAAAAATTTTTAACTAGAATTAAAAATTTATTACAAAACGATTCTGATATAGTAGATAAAATGATAAGTTTATTTAACATCAGCTTAAATCATAAACAAGTGCATATATTATTAACTATCGGACAATATTATGTTAGAAAATTAGAAGAAGAACAAGAACAATTAGACTTTACAGAAAAACCTGATTTGTTGGAAATTTATAAATTAATTAAAAAAAGGTAATTATTGAATAAGTTTTCTAAATTATATTTATTAAAAAATTTTCACTTAATATTTTAAATAATTTTGTTTCATTAAACTATTATTATTTTAACTAATTGATAATTTAGATCTTTTATTAATATAATAGGTAAATATTAGTGTTATAGGTAATTTTTAATTTAAAAGCTAATTCAGATTTAGAAGTTAAATTAATTGCTCCAGAGGTTGATATATATTTGTTTGGATTTTTTATAAAGCTTATAAAATTATTAGTAAAATAAATATTTTTCAAGTCTTTGGTATCGAATAATAACTCAAAAAAATTTATTATATTTACTTCTTTTTTATAATCTGCTGATTTCGGATTTAAATATCTTCTCAGTATATCCTTCATTTAGTGCTCTTCCAAATATATAATTTTTAAGGCAAAATTTTTATGGATATCAGGAATAATAAGATGTTTAGATAATTCGTTTGATAAAAAGTTTTTGGGATTTAAAGATAAGCTTTCGATAACTTTTTTTCAATCTTTTTTGAAAGAGATAATTAGGTACACCAATTAAAAAAGGTACTATGTAATTGATTGTAATGTTGATATTCATAATAATCACTTCTTAAGCACCTAATATCTATATTAATTAAAAGTTAATATATTTCAATATTTAATGTTGTTTAATTAAATTTTTAAATACTTTTTCTAGATTATATATGTAATATTCATCTTTTATGATATTTAAATCTTGGGTATAACTATCTAATGTTTCGATATTAATAACACATGCTTTATATTTTAATTTGCTTATTTTTTCATCATATTTATCATAGCTTAATCTTCCAGTAATTTCACTAAAATTATAACCACTTAATAATTCTGCTATAAAATCGGTTGAAGTTCCATCATTTCCTTCTCCAACTTCTTCAGAATCGGATCCTAAAATCTTATAGCCGGTTATATTATTTACAATTTGAGCACACTTATCAGATAAATTATTTAGTTCATTAGATAAATTTGGTTTAGAACTATATATAACTCTTCCAGATGAATGTAATGTTATATAAGCAAATATATTTTGATAATATTTATTGTGCCAGTATATTAGGGCTTTAGTTTCTGGTTCACTTCCCATAAATTCACCGGCGTAATATTCCATTATATTTATTGAAGGTTTCAATACTACTGTATTGAGTAAATCATATCTTTTAAAATGTAAGCCGGAATTTTGAGAAGGCATATTTCTATTTAAATCTATGCCATTTAAATTACCTTTATAATAATTAAAATCAATTAAATTACTATTTTTATAAATAAATAAATCTTTATTTTTAATATTATTAACTCCTTTAATAGATGTATTATATCCATCAGGGTTAACTACAGGTAATACTGTTATTTTATAATTATTTAATAAATTAATAATATCTCTATCTTTCGATTCATAATCATTTACTAAATCAATAATAAACTTAGTTATAAATAGGGGATTAGCTAGTTCAGCTCCATGAATACCAGCTTCAAACATTATGACTTTTTTTCCTTTTCCAATTTCAATAGAATATAAATTTCTTTTATCGACTGATAATCCTATTATTTCTAAATTAAAAATATCAGAATTATTTAAATTAAAATAGATATTTTCTAATTCATTATAGTCTAGATGTTCATTAAAATTATATAATATTTTTTGATATTTTTTATTACTATTAATTTTTTGATTATTTATATTAACAGCAGATAAATAGTCTTTTTTGCTCATGCCTTTAGCAAAATATATGATATCATCTTGATTACTTTCAGCTGTATTTATAATATTTATATTATTATTATTATTATTATTATTATTATTATTTATTTTTTCTTTTATATTAAACTTATTATTTATTATATAAAATACGCCACTTATTAAAATAATAATAATAAGATAACTTAAAAATCTTTTCATACATCTCACCCAAATTAATATTATCAAACTATTATATGATGTTCTAGATAAATTTAATATTATAAAAATAATTTACATTTTTTTAATAGTATCTCATTTATAATTTCACTCATACTAATAATGGTGATAATAAATGGAATCAATATGGATGAAAGATTACTATGATAAAAATTTACCTAGTATAAAAAAAGATGTTAATACGCCAATACTTATAATTGGGGGAGGTCTTGCTGGTTTAATGTGTGCTTATAATTTTATGAAAAATAATATAGATTTTATATTAGTAGATAGTAAGAAATTAGCTTCCGGAGTAAGTGCAAATACAACTGCACAAATTACATATGCTCATACTAATTTATATGATGATATTATTAAAAAGCATGGTAAAGAAAAAGTAAATAGGTATCTAGAATCACAAATAGAAGGCTTTAATATTATGCAAAATATTATAAAAGAAGAAACTATTGATTGTGATTATAAAGAAGAAAGTACCATAATTGGAGCTTATTTGCAAAAAAATATTAAAATATTAGATAATCTTCAAAATACTTTAAATAAATATAATTTAAGTAAAGTAACCAATGCTAATAATATAATATTTAATAAAAAAGATATTGAGATAGAAAATCAATTTATAATAAATCCCATTAAATATATGATGGGTATTATTGATATTCTAATTGATAATAATTGTAAATTATATGAAAATTCTAAAGTAACTAAAATTAATAAAAATAATAATAATTATGAAGTAATAATTAATAATAAGTATAAAATAAATACAAATAAAATTATAATGACTTGTCATTATCCGATTATAAACCCTGATAATTTATATTTTACTAAAATATTTCAAAGCAAGTCTTATGCTGTAGCTTTTAAATCTAAATTGAAATTAGATGCTAATTATTTATCTTTAGATGAACCTTATTATTATTTTAGAACTTATGATGATAATACTTTAATAATTGGTGGAAGTGACCATTATACAGGTATTAATAATGATATAAACAAATGTTATGATGATTTGATATCTAAAATTTATAGAATTGATAAAGATGCTAAGATAGTTTCTAAGTGGTTTACTGAAGATTGTATGCCAATAGATTCTCTTCCTTATGTGGGAGTATATTCCAATAATCATAAAAACATTATATTAGTTACTGGTTTTCAAAAATGGGGATTTACTAACAGCCATATAGCGGCTAAAAATGTTACCAATATGCTTTTTAATAAAATTTATGATGATTTATATAAGACTCATCGATATACATTATTTAGAGATTTAAAAAGTACCTTTAGAATGATTGCTCATAGTATTGATGGACTAATATTAAGTAAATTATTTATAAAAAAAGAAGATTTAAATAATATAAAAATAGGTAGTGGTAAAGTAATAAGATCAAATAATAAGAATATTTTAGTATATCGAGAAAGTAAAGATAAATATGTATTTTTAAAAAATAAATGCACCCATTTAGGATGCTCACTAATTTGGAATGATGTCGATAAAGTATGGGAGTCTAAATGTCACGGTTCGATATTTGATAAATATGGTAAAGTAATCTATGGACCCGCCATAAATGATTTAGAAGAGTTATTTTAATTTTGTTATAATTAACTAAAAATCTAATAAATTATCAATATTTTTTAGCTTTTTATTTATTAAAATATTATTTTTATTTAATTTTTTATTTGCATTAGATTATAAAAGCATCTCATTTATTAATAAATTATACTTAAAATATTGTTTTTTTCTTTAAATATAAGGGAAAGATAACCTTTTCGGTTAAATATGTGTTATTATATAAGTATATATGACCTTGAGAGGAGAAAATAGAATGCATAAAGTTAATGATGTTGTAGTTTATATTAGAGATGTATGTAAAATATCAGAAGTTGATAATAAAAATAAATATTATACACTTATACCTATTAATGACAAATCTTTAACTATTAAAATACCTTTTAATAATGATAAAGTAAGAGGATTAATTTCTAAAAAAGAAGTAGAAGCAATTATAAAAAAAATTCCTCAAATTGAACTAATTGATTTTAATAATGATAAAATGGTTGAACATGAGTATAAGAAACTATTGTATTCAAATGAACACGAGAACCTTATAAAAATAATAAAAACAACTCATTTACGTAATCAAGATCGAATTAATCATAATAAAAAAGTAAGTGAAAAAGATAGTAACTATTTCAATTTAGCGGAAAAGTTATTATATAATGAATTTGCTGCTGTTTTAGGAAAAACTTATGACGAAACAAAAGATTATGTTATAAATGAAGTAAATAAAATTAATTCTAAAAAAAGTAAAGATTAATAATCATTACTTTTTTATTTGTTACCTCTTCGAGAATTATATCTCATTTGGGTATTATTTTTATTACGATTTTGTTTTTTATAATTATTAATATTTCTTTTATAATTATTATTAAATTTATTGTTTTTATTTTGTTTTTTTGTTACTACTGGAGGTTCTCCTGTTAAAGTAATTTCTTTAATTGTATTTTTTCCTGATAAAATATCAATTAAAATAGAAATCAATTTTTCTGAATTATATTTAGCTAATAAATCATTACAAATATCTTTGGTTTTAGTAATATCTATTTTTGATAATTTATCTATAATTATATTTTCAATATATTCTTTTTTAGCATTAATTAATTCTTCATTTGTAGGCATATCTTTAGCATTAATTTTAAAATTAGCTTCTTTCTCAATTTTTTTAATATGGCTTAATTCTATTTCTTTAATAAAAGAATAAGAAATACCTTTTTTAAAAGCTCTCCCGGTTCTTCCAATTCGATGAATATAGAATTCTACTTCTTGAGGTAAATCAAAATTATAGACATGGGATATATCATTTATATCTAACCCTCTTGCGGCAACATCTGTTGCTACTAATATAGATATTTCTTTATTTTTAAATTTTCTCATTACAGCATTTCTTTGTTGTTGGGATAAATCACCATGTATTCCGACAGATTTATAACCACATTTATTTAAAGCTTCATTTAATTCATCAACTCTTTTTTTGGTTCTTCCAAATATTAATGCTGATGCTGGTTTTTCGATATCTAAAATATTAATTAAGGTAGAAAATTTTTGATTTTCTTTCATGATAATATAATATTGTTCAATATTAGTAGGACTATTTTCTTTATCTTTAACACTTATAAATTTATAATTATTCATAATAGTTTTACTTAATGCTAATATTTGTTTAGAAATAGTTGCACTAAATAATAATGTTTGTTTATCTTTAGGTATTCTTTTATTAATAATAGTAATATCTTCTTTAAAACCTTCTTTAAGCATCTCATCTGCTTCATCTAATATAAAATACTTAACATTAGATAAATTTAATTTTTTATTTCTTAAATGATCATTAATTCTACCTAAAGTTCCTACTACAATTGCAGGATTATTTTTTAAATCTCTTCCTTGATCTCTAATCGACATTCCACCAACTAATGTTGCATAGGATATATTTAAATATTTACCTATTTTTTTGATTTCGCCAATTATTTGCATAGCAAGTTCTCTAGTAGGGGTTACAATTAAACATTCAGTTTGTTTTAAATCTAAATTAATATTATTAAGTATTGGTACTATAAAAGCAGCTGTTTTACCTGTTCCAGTATCAGCTTCACCTATGATATTTTCTCCCTTTAAGATAAGGGGAATTGTTTTTTCTTGAATAGGCATCATTTTTTCAAAACCTAAATCTTTTATTGCTGATTTTATTTCTTCATTTATATTTAAATCTTTAAAATTCATATATTTTCCTCTTTTCACAAAAAAAGGGAGCCCCTTCTAAACAAAGGGTTCCCTTAATTAAAATCAATATAATGATAACACAATTTAATGTTTTGGTCAAACAAAATCAATAAAAAGCAATTTTTATACATATTATTTTAAATATGTGCTATAATTAGTTGTACGTTTCAGACAATTGTTTTACTTTATTTGAAATGTGATAGAATTTAGGAGGAAATTATGAACCAAGGAACAGTTAAATGGTTTAAAAGTGATAAAGGCTTTGGCTTTATTACAAACGATGAATCTAAAGAAGACATTTTTGTACACTTTTCAGGTATAGTAGGCGATGGTTACAAAGTTCTTGAAGAAGGACAAAAAGTAACGTTTGATATTGAAAAAGATCCAAAAGATAGTTCTAAAAACAAAGCAGTTAATGTAAATAAAATATAATAACTCATTAAAAAACTTCATAACGAAGTTTTTTTTGTTTTATTTTTTATCATGAATAATATATTTTAATAAAAGAGATGATGATATAAAAATTACTAATAATATTGAAAAAGACAATTATTTAATTGAAAATTATTATTCTAAAGGTATGAATGATACTAAATATTTAAATGTTATAAATAAAAAAATAACATATTTGCCCAAAAACAAAAGGAAATATCAAAATATTAAATATAATTTTGAAAAAATTTTAAATTATAAAGAATATAAAAAGATAATACAAAAATTAAACTTATCTAAATATATAAAAGTAGCAATTATTGGTAAAAGTATCGATCAAAGAAATGTATATTCATTAGAAATTGGAAATGGGGAAAATATTATTTTATTTGATGCAGGCACGCATGCTAGAGAAGTAGCAAATCCCTTATTTTTATTAAAATATTGTATAGATTTAATAAATAAATTAGAAAAAAAACAAAAAGAATTAAATAATATTAAACTAATAATAGTTCCTTTAGTTAATCCCGATGGATATGATGCCGTTTTGTTTGGTCCTAAAAGTATTAATAATAAAAAACTACATATTTATAAAAAAAGAAATTTAATTAATTTTAATACTTATAAAGCTAATAGTAATGGAGTAGATATAAATCGAAATTTTCCTTCCCAGCATTCTGGTCTTCATTACCGAAAGTATTTATCCCAAAATGTATCATATAAGCCTAGTTTAGGTTATGAAGATTTTTATAGTGGTTATCAATTAGGAAGCGAAGAAGAAACACAAGCACTAATATATCTTTTTAATAAATATATTTATAATATTAAAGTATATATTACTCTTCATTCGGCAGGTAGATTAATCTATTCAGGAAAACCTAATTTAAGTAATGTATTTAATAATAATAGTTTAAAATTAGCTAAATATATAAGTAAAATAAATAATTATCTAATATATGATAAAAATGAAGAAGAAGTTGGAAATGGCACTGATGGTACTAGTACTGATTATTTATCTGAATTAGCTTCTGGTTTTAAATTTAGCACTATAACTGGAAGATTAAGTGCTGATAGTTATAAAGCACCAAATATAAAAAATGCCCATAATATTGGGATTGTTACTTTAGAAACCCTTGAAGATATTACCTTTAATATTAAAAAAATAAAAGCCGAATATTATAATAAAAAATTTGAAAAATTATTTAATAAAATAATCGAATTATATTATATATAATAAAATACATAAAAAATGAAGTAGACTTCCAATATTAACAAAAATATGAAATACACTATGAAAGTATTTTTTCTTTTTGCCAACTCCATACAATACAGCTCCTACAGTATAGGCAATACCACCAGCTAATAACAATATTACTGCAGGGATTCCAAGTATTGAAACAATATCTTTTGCAGTAATTACAATACACCATCCCATAGCTAGATAGCATATCATTGAAAACTTTTTATACCTTTTTAAATCAATAGAGTTAAAAATAATACCTAATATAGCAACTCCCCATAATATTCCAAATAAACTCCAAGCTAATGATAAGGAATATGTTCTTATGCTAGTTAATAATATTGGTGTATAAGTACCAGCTATTAGAATGAATATAGTACAATGATCAAGGACTTGAAAGACCTTTTTAGCAGTGCTTTTTTCGGGGCTTAATCCATGATATATACTAGATGTTGTATAAAGTAGAATCATGGATACTCCAAATACTATCGATCCAGCTAAAGCATAGCCATCTTTATGTAAACAGGAAAATATAACACATAAAACTAAAGCGACAACACCAATAACTCCCCCAATTATATGAGTAACCATATTCATTATTTCTTCACCTTTAGTATAATTAGGTAAGTTACGATCTTTAATTTTTGTTCTTTTCATTATTTATCTCCTTATATTTTCAAATCTATTATATGAATATAAATTTAAAATATTTAAATAAAACATTATTGTTTTATGTCTTAATTAATATATCAAAATATATAGATAAGAGTCAAATCATTTAAAAATTTAAATAACTATATAGATATCATAAATTATGATATAATATTTTATATAATTAATTAGATTTAATTTATGAAAAGGTAGGTTAAAATATGAATAGAATTGAAACAACTCTTTGTTTATTAAAAAGAGATAATAAAATATTATTAGCAATGAAAAAAAGAGGATTTGGTGAAGGCAAATACAATGGTGTTGGTGGCAAAATAGAAAGTAATGAAACTCCTGAAGAAGCGATGATTAGAGAAACCCAAGAAGAAATATTAGTTATTCCAACTAAATATGAAAAAGTTGGATTCTTAGAGTTTGATGAATATTATAAAGGTAATAAAGCCAATCTTGTTTTTCATTTATATATAGTATATGAATGGGAAGGAACACCATGTGAAACAGAAGAAATGAAACCGATGTGGTTTAATATTGATAATATCCCATATAAAAAAATGTTTCCTGATGATAAATATTGGTTACCTCTAATTTTAGAAGGTAAAAAAATAAAAGCCCACTTTGACTTTGATATCGATTGGAATTTATTATCAAAAAAGATAGAAGATTTAGAAGTAAATATTTAAATATATAAATTATTTATAAATACTAATAAAAAAATTTTGAGGGAAGTGAAAATAATGACAACTAAAGAAGAAAAAAATTATACAAAAATAAACATTAATTGGTATCCTGGGCATATGGAAAAAACCAAAAGAGAAATAACTAAATTACTGCCAATTATCGATATTGTATATGAATTAATAGACGCTAGAATACCATTTTCATCTAAAATAGTTGATATAGATAATCTAATAAAAAATAAAATTAAAATTTTAATTATGACTAAAAAAGATTTATGTGATCTTTCTATTACTAATAAATGGGCAAAGTATTATGAAAATAAAGGGTATAAGGTTTTACTATTAAATTTAAATAATAATATTGATTATAAAAAAATAATTGATTTAACTAATGAAGTAGTTAAAGATATTAACTATAAAAGGTCTTTAAAGGGTCTAAAACCTAAAGAAATAAAGTGTTTAGTTATTGGAATACCTAACGTTGGTAAGAGTACTTTAATTAATAAAATGGCAGGTAAAAAGGTTGCTAATGTAGGAAATAAACCAGGAATTACGAAAGTTAACTCATGGCTTAAAACTAAATATAATATTTTGGTATTAGATACCCCTGGTATTTTATGGCCTAAATTTTCATCTGATGAAATTGCTTTAAATCTAGCATGTACATCAGCTATTAAAAATGAAGTATTGCCGGTAGATGAAGTAGCAATTTATATATTAAATTTATTAAATAAATATTATCCTAGAATTCTTAAAGAAAGATATAATTTAGATGATTTTGATGAAACAAATATCGAATATGCATATGATATAATTGGAAAAAAAATAGGAGCGATTACTAAAGGTAATATTATTGATTATGAAAAAGTCAGTAATACTATAATTAATGATCTAAAAAATGAATATATTAAAGGTATTACGCTTGACCGAGGAGTATAAAATGCTATATGAGTATGAAAAAGAGTTAAATAATAAAGGGATTAACCTAATAGCTGGAGTTGATGAAGCAGGAAGGGGTCCTTTAGTTGGTCCTGTTGTAGCAGCTGCAGTTATATTACCTAAAAATTATTATCATGAAGGTATAAATGATTCCAAGAAATTAAATCCTAAAAAAAGAGATTTAATGTTTGAAATTATAAATAGAGATGCTATAAGTATTGGAATTAGTGTTATCGATAATAATATCATAGATAAAATTAATATCTTAGAAGCTACTAAAAAAGCTATGATTGAAGCCGTTAATAACTTAAGCATAGTTCCCGAGCATATATTAATTGATGCTGTTAAACTAAATTTAGAGATAAAAAGTACTAGTATTATCAAAGGAGATGCTAAAAGTATTAGTATAGCTGCTGCTTCAATTATTGCGAAAGTAACTAGAGATAAATTAATGGATAAACTTGATTTAAAATTCCCTGAATATGGTTTTAAGCACCACAAAGGATATGGAACTAAAATGCATATGGAAAATATAAAAAAACATGGATTACTTGACAATTATAGATTTACATTTAAGCCAATAAATGTTTTAATAAACGAAGGTGATTTAAATGAAAGAAAAATTAGGAAAACAAATATTTAAAGATACAATTATTTTCTTTTTATTTATATTTAGTATTGAGCTTATTGTTAGATTTAATACTTTAAGTGTTTTTATTGGATGGCCGATATTAAGAATATCACTTAGTTCTTTAATAATTGCTCTAATTATTGGTTCGATTATTAGTATTAAAAATTCTTTAATTAAAAAAATTATTGCTTCTTTATTAAGTATTATTGTAGTAGTTTATGCATGGGTTGAAATAAATCTTTATTTTTATCTCGGATTTTTTATGGGAGCAGGAAATGCTGAACAAGGAACTAAAGTAATAGATTATATTAAAGAATATTTAAATGCTGCTAAAGGAACTACATATTTATTATTAATACCATTTATTTTAATACTTATTTATTATTGGTTTTTAGAAAAGAAACTAAAGGTAAAAAAATTAAATAAAACAGTTTATTTTAAATTTTCTATAGAAAAAAAGTCTCAAAAAATTTTCACTTATTTTATAGTATTAATTATAATTATATTATTATCTTTTATATATTATTGTTCCTTAAAGACGAATTTTATGCAAAATGAATTACAATCTACTAATAATATATCTTTAATAAAGTATCCTGAAAACTCAAATTTATCAGTAAGTCAATTTGGGGTTTTGGTTTATGGTATAACTGATCTAAATAGCGTAATTTTTAAATTAAATTATAATAATGATTATGTATACACATATATTAATGAAAATATAAAAAGTCATGTTACTGATTATTCAAGAATAATAGATGATTATTTTTGGAATGAATTAATATCAAGTGAATCTAATAATAATTATAATAATTTAAATAAATATTTTATTAATAGAGAAATTACTCCTAAAAATGAATATACTGGTCTTTTTGAAGGTAAAAATTTAATAGTAATCCTTATGGAATCGGCTAATGAAATTGTCATTAATGAGGAATTGTTTCCTAATATATATAAGTTATATAGTGAAGGAATAAGTTTTAGAAATAATTATTCACCTCGAAATAGTTGTAGCACTGGTAATAATGAAATGACAGTTATTACCGGTCTTTATACAATAAATAATACTTGTACTGCAAATACCTATAAAAGTAATACTTATTACCAATCTTTATTTAATCATTTTAATAATACTGGATATTCTACTAGTAGTTACCATGATTATGCTGAATTTTATTATTCAAGAAGAATAATTCATCCTAATATGGGAAGCCAAGTATATCGTAATGCATCAGATTTAGGCATTAAATGGAGTGCATTATATGAAGAATGGCCAAGTGATGTTGATTTAATAGAAAAATCAGTACCATATTTTATTAATGATGAAAAATTTATGACTTTCTTAATATCAGTAACTTCTCATCAACCATATTCAGTAGATAGCGAATATGGAAATAAAAATTTAGATCGACTTACTCAGTATAATTATAATAAACCTATAAAAAGATATTTATCTAAAATACTTGAATTAGATGCTGCTATTGGGTTACTGATGCAAAAGTTAGAAGAAAGTGGTAAACTTAATGATACGGTCATAGTTTTATTTGGAGATCATTATCCTTATGGCATAAGTAATAAATATTTAGATGAAATAATGAACTATGATTTAATTAATAATGAAGTTGACAGAACGCCACTTATAATTTATAATTCTGAAAAAGAAGCTCAGCAAATATCTAAATATACATCTTTAATAGATTTAGCACCAACAATTCTAAATTTATTTAATATGAATTACGATCCACGTCTTTATTTAGGAAATGATGTCTTTAGTGATTATGATGATAGAGTAATATTTGCTGATGGTTCATGGCAAAATAAAAATGGTTTTTATAGTAGTACTAATGGTAAATTTATTAATTCTATAAATAATGATAATACATATAATAATGAAGAATTAATTCAAATTAATTATGAAATAAATTTAAAACAAAAAATGAGTTCTCTTGCTATTAAAAATAATTATTTTAATTATTTAGAAAATGGATTAAAAAAATATCCAATAATAGCCGAAACTTTAGAAACATTAATTGAAGAATAGGAGTGAAATTTAATGAAACTAGTAATTGTAGAATCACCATCTAAAACTAAAACAATAGAAAAATATTTAGGAAAAGACTATAAAGCAGTTTCTAGTAAAGGTCATATTAGGGATTTAGCTACCACTGGTAAATATGGTTTGGGGATTGATATTGAAAACAATTTTAAACCTAACTATAAACCTGCTAAAGGTAAAAATGCGGTTATTAAGGAATTGAAAAAAGATGTTTTAAATTCTGATTATGTCTATTTAGCTACTGATCCAGATAGAGAAGGGGAAGCTATTAGCTGGCACTTATATGATGCTTTAGAATTGAATGAAAAAAATTATGAAAGAGTTATTTTTAATGAAATAACTAAAGAAGCAGTATTAAAAGCTTTTAAAAACCCTATTAAAATAAATAATAATTTAGTTAAAAGTCAAGAAACAAGAAGAATGCTTGATCGTATAATTGGTTTTAGATTATCTAAATTAATGCAATCAAAAACAGGTGGAAAATCAGCAGGGAGAGTTCAAAGTGTAGCTCTTAAATTAATAGTTGATAGAGAAAGAGAAATAGAAGCATTTATTCCTGAAGAATATTGGAATATAACAGCTCAATTTAAAGACTTTGAAAGTATTTTAGAAAAATACCATGGTAAAAAAATTAAAATAACTGGAGAAGCAGAAACAAATGAAATTTTAAATAAATTATCCAAATCATTTGTGATTGAAAACATAGAACAAAAAGAAAAAGCTAAGAAAGGTATAATGCCTTTTACAACATCGACTTTACAACAAACATGTGCCAATAAATTAAATTTCGGTTCAAGTAAAACGATGAAAATTGCTCAAAAATTATATGAGAGTGTTAATATAGGAACAGAAACAGTCGGTTTGATTACTTATATGCGTACTGATTCAACTAGATTATCACCTGGATTTATTGATGATACTTATAAATATATTAAGAAAAAATATGGCGATAATTATATTGGTTCAGTAAAAATAAATAAAAGTAAAAATAAAGTTCAGGATGCTCATGAAGCAATAAGACCAACATCTATTGAAAGAACACCTGAATCAATAAAAGATTATTTATCAAGTGATGAGTATAAAATATATAGTATTATTTATTATAGGGCTTTAGCTTCATTAATGTCTGATGCTAAAACTTTAGCAACAACTTTAATATTAGAAAATAATGGTTATACTTTTAAAAGTACAGGGAGTATTTTAACCTTTGATGGATACTTAGCTGCTTATGGAAAATATGTTGATAACGAAGATGTTATTTTACCTGATTTTAGTGATTATAAAACCAATATTTTAATAGCAAATGATATTGTTTCTTCTCAACATTTTACTAAGCCAGCCGCTCGATACACCGAAGCCTCATTAATTAAAGAATTAGAAGCATTAGGTATTGGAAGACCTAGTACATACTCAAAAATAATTGAAACAATAAAAGCTAGAGATTATGTAATTGTTATTGATAAGAAATTTAATCCTACCGAAACAGGTATTGAAACAACTGATAAATTACAAGAATACTTTCAAAATATTATTAATATAGAATATACAGCTAATATGGAAAATGATTTAGATAAAATTGCAGATAATGAGATTGATTATATTAAAGTATTAACTGATTTTTATAATAAATTTGAACCTTTAGTTGATAAAGCATTTGCCGAAATGGAAAAAAAAGCACCATTACTTACGGGAGAAAAATGCCCAGAGTGTAAAAGTGATTTAGTTATTAGAAAGGGTAGATACGGAG